>DASVYN010000105.1:0-7042 GCA_036392155.1 Sphingomicrobium sp. | reverse complement strand
TCGGAGCGATCATGTTGCTCCTATTCCAGTGAACCCGGCCTGACGGCCGTCCCTAGCGGGCGTTCAGGAATGACGGGCCGCGCTTGGGAAGCGGTTGTTGCAAGCTCTTTGTCGTGATGCCGAACAACGTGCAAAGTCCGTCTCTTCAACGTTAACGCACATTGATCCTGCTGTTTGACATGTGGATGTATTCTGCTGACCGCGTGGCGCAATGCCAAGGACTCATGAACTCGCAGGCTCAAATTGCGGAGCTGGACAGCCGGGGTCGGCGCGCGAAGTGTTCGCCGTCGCTCTTCGTCTCGGCCTGACCTCGTTCGGAGGGCCAATTGCGCATCTCGGCTACTTTCGGAACGAGTATGTCGTGCGTCGCGGCTGGCTCGACGATCATGCCTACAGCGAGCTGGTCGGCCTCTGTCAGTTCCTTCCCGGACCGGCATCGAGCCAGGTCGGCTATGCGATCGGCTGGGCGCGGGCGGGCGGATTTGGCGCCCTCGCGGCGTGGATCGGATTCACGCTTCCCTCAGCGATAATCATGTTTGCCTTTGCCATGGCGGCACACAGCCTTCGGGGACCGCTGGCCGAAGCAGTGATTCATGGGCTGAAGCTGGTCGCCGTCGCCGTCGTCGCTCAGGCTCTCATCGGAATGGCGAAAACGCTGACGCCCGATTTTCGCCGGATCGCAATTGCTGCCGCGGCAGCAGCGGTCATGTTGCTTGTCGCGAATCCCGCCATGCAGGTGCTTATCATTGCTCTTGGCGGGTTGGCTGGTGTGCTGCTGTGCAAGCCGGAAGCAGTAGCCGTCCAGCGTCGCACCGACCGGGCTCCAGGCCGCCGATTCGGCCTCGGAGCGCTGGTGAGCTTTGGAGTCATCCTCGTCGCGCTTCCGTTGCTTCAGTCAGTCAATGGATGGCTCGCGCTCTGTGATGCGTTCTATCGCTCAGGTGCGCTCGTGTTCGGCGGTGGCCACGTCGTTCTGCCGCTGCTCCGCCAGGGCCTGGTCCCGCACTGGATGAACGATGCGGCGTTCCTGTCGGGCTATGGTGCAGCACAGGCGCTGCCCGGTCCGCTCTTTTCGATCGGGAGCTATTTGGGCGCCATCGCCGTACCTGCTGATCCCTTGGGAGGATCAGCAGTCGGCATCGTCGCCATCTTCCTGCCGGGACTGCTGCTGGTCACGGGCTCCTTGGCATTCCGCGAACAGATCATGGGCAGCGAGCTGGCCAAGCGGGCGATTGCCGGCGTGAATGCGGTGGTCGTGGGTTTGTTGGCCGCAGCTTTTTACAATCCACTGTGGACCACCGGCATAGCCACACTCGGCGATTTCACCACCGCCCTAGCCGCCCTTGTCTTGCTTGTTCGGTTCAAGGCGCCGCCAATCGTCGCTGTTGCGCTCTGCGTTGCGGTGAAGTTGGGTTTCGCCCTTTGAAACCTGCTTCACGGCGCCGGCTTGCGCAGCGCCTGAAAGCCCATGAACAACGAGATGCGACATGATCGTCATTGTCACGCGCGTGCGAACGTATGCTGGTCCAGGTACCCTACTTCTAGAGTGACGACGTGGATGGTCTTCGGGCGTGCGTGGCGCGCGAAGACTGTGAACATGTCGGCCGCGAACATGGTTGCGTTTGGGTTGTTGCTGGTCGCTCTCCTGCTAACCTTCCCGCCGTTTATGGATCTTCTGCAGGGCAAATTGCGAACGCGGGGGGATAACAAATATGCATGCTTGGACGAACTGCGCCGTGCGCGCAGCCATCGGGCTCGGATTTGGCGCGCTTGGTTCGGGCATCGCAGTCGCCGGACCGCCGTTCCGAACGGATGACCCGGAACCAGTCGGCTATCAGAATTTCGAATTCTACACCTTTACTTCGGGCACCCATGTGGAGGCCGACACGAGCGGCGTCGGGCCGGCGTGGGAATTCAACTACGGCCCGACAAAGGACATTCAGCTTCACCTCGTCGCGCCGCTGGCGTTCGACAGCCCGTCGGTTGGGGCGAACCATTTCGGCTATGGCGACACCGAACTCGGCGTGAAGTTTCGCTTCATTGAGGAAGACGAGAAAGGCTCGCGGCCGATGGTCGGGATTTTCCCGCTGGTCGAGCTACCGACGGGCAGCGAGGGCAAGGGCCTCGGCGCGGGCTACGCTCGCCTGTTCCTACCCGTATGGGTTCAGAAAAGCTTCGGCAGCTGGACCACTTACGGAGGCGGCGGCTACTGGATCAACAAGCGCAGCTCGACCGGCGGCAAAAACTACTGGTTTTTCGGTTGGCTGCTGCAGAAGCAGGTAACCAAGCAACTGACGCTGGGCGGCGAAATCTTCCATCAGACCCGGGACAAGGTCGACGGAAAGGCCAGCAGTGGTTTCAACCTCGGAGGATTCTACGACTTGAACGAGCACAATCACCTGCTGTTCTCGGCCGGGCGCGGAATTCAGCATTCATCGGAATCGAACCGATACTCCTGGTACATTGGCTATCAGATCACCGGCAGTATCCATCTCGGGCGGCTTCCGCACCAGCCTTGACCTCGCTGCAGCGGTCGCGATCATCTGGGCAAAATGGCCCTAAAATGAGAGTTGCTGCGGCGGCAGGGATCGCTGAACGCGGGGCATCGATTCTCGCCGCCATGAGGCCGGCCGTGCTGCTCGATCGGCTTCGGTTCTGCGAGCGCTCAGCCTGGTCGGGATCGGTTGATTGGGCCGCACGTTGCGCCTCAGGCGCCGGCTGGCCGTGAAAGCCCGACGCCCACCATTTCAATGCGCGATCACCAGCGACACCGGGCAATCCTTGAGCAAGGTCCGAGTGACGCCGCCGAAGACATATTCGGCGACGCGCGTGTGGCTGTAGCCGCCCATCACGACATAGGCCGCCCCGGCGTCTTTCGCTTCAGCCATGATCAATCCCGCGACCAGGTCGTGCCGGACATCGCCGGTCGGCGAAGGCTCGAGACTAAGCTCGGCATGAATTCCGTGACGCGAGAGATATTCGAGCAGACTGGTTGCGGGAAAGTCCTTGGGATCCAGCTCGCCTTCAGGCACTTGCAGCACCTCGACGCTGCTCGCGAGCTTCAGAAGGCCGAGCGAGGCGCGGACCGCATCGGCTCCCTCGATGCTGCCATTCCACGCGATGAGCGCGAGCCCGCCTGGATCGAACTGGCTCCCGTCCGATCCGGGGATCAACAGCGGCGTGCGGGAGTGGTGCAGCAGGTCGCCAAGAAATCCGACCGTCGGACCGACGAAGTCGCGGCGCGCCGGCTGACGCGACGTGATGAGGATATCCGCCAATGCCGCGCGGCCGAGCAGGATCGAGGCGACATTGCCTGTCACATGCTCATAGTCCCAGCTCACATCCTCGTGTTTGAAGCGCTCCTTCACCCGGAACTGCAGGTCGGCGTTCCGCTGGTCGATCGCGCTCATGAAGTCTTCCATGACAAACACGCCGCCGAAATTCTCGAACGCCACATAGGCTTCGGTAGGCGTCACGTGGACGCAGGAAACGTGCGCCGAAAACGCGCGCGCCAGGCTCAGCGCGGTTTCGATCCGCTGGTCGTGAAACTCGTCGTCGAGGATGTGCAGCAGGATCGTCTTGATGCCCGACGTGTCGGGCAGTGCTACCGCGGTCTCAATCGGGCGCTCGATCGTCAGCCGCTGTTCGATCGCCATTGATCGTCTCCTGGGCAAGAGCCGGATGCCGGCCTTCAGCCTCACCCTGCGGCTGTCAGCGAGGGCGGAGAATCAGGAGTTTCCCTTAAGCCGGCGAGCGCTCCGCTCCAGTCGCGCTCTTGTCCTGGATCGCTGCGAGATGCAGCTCCTCATCCTGAAGCAGCTTCAGGAGCATCGCCCTCTGCTCTTCATCAGTGCAGACTTCGACCTGCGCCTGGAAGTTCCTGATATTTTCGCGCGCGATGAACTCCTCCATCGTTCCTCCAAGCAGGGCTGGCGAGTCGGGGCCCACAAGCAAATAATAGCATGCCCCGTGCCTGACCTAACATGGATCAGTTCAGGACAATTGCGTAGCGACCCCGCCCCCATCGCCGAGCTAGGAGCGCCGCAGGGCCTGGCGGCTCGGAAAGGCAACCGAGCCGCCGATCGGCGAACTTGGGGCAGAAAGATGAAGTTCTTCGCTCAAAGGATGGGCAGTTCGGGGCTCTCGAACAGCGAGGTCTCGGCACTCATGGATCTTGTCCAGCCATCGCGAATGGTGCGCGCGGGGGGTCTCATCCGCAGGCGGAACAGTCATTCCCCTTTCACCCACTTCATCAGTAGCGGCTGGGCCGGGCGCTGCGACGACCTGGAACTGGGAAGCCGACAGATCACGAACTTCCTGGTGCCGGGCGACTTTTGCGACCTGCACGAGGATGCGCTGGGACCGATTGATCATGACATTGTCGCGCTCACATCGGCGAGCGTTGGAAGCTTGCCGGCCGAAGCGCTGCTGGGCCTCGAGGCCGCCCATCCGGCCATTGCGCGGGCGATGTGGGGCTTCTCGCTCAACGAGAGCGCGATTTTGAGGGCGTGGATCACCAATCTCGGCCGAAGGGAATCCGACGCCCGGATCGCGCACCTGCTTTGCGAACTGTTCGAGCGATTGAGCCGCAGCGGCCTCGCCGGCGACCACAGCTTCCAAATGCCGCTGACCCAACAGGACCTCTCCGACGCGCTTGGAATCACGGCTGTCCATATCAATCGCATGCTCCAGCGGCTTCGCGCGATGAAGCTCATTCATCTGGAGAATCGGGTGCTGACCTTGCTCGATGTCGAGGGCTTGCGGTCGCTCGCCGGGTTCGAGCCGGCCTATCTGAAAATGCGCGCCGGCTGTCCCGCTCCTCCCTTAAGGACAAGTGCGTAGCGACGAATGCCACGCAAGGGACGAAAAAAGGCGGCCAGGAGATGGAAAGGCAGGCCGAAATGAACGCGCCGCAGCTATCGCCAGGCACCAGCTTCACGAGAAATCACGCCCGCGCCGGGCTCATCGCCGGCGCCGGCGCGGCAATCATGCTGATCAGCCTGGCGTCCGCGCTTCTTCCGCTTGCCGACGGCTTTTCGGGAGCGAGGGTCATCGGCACGATGATGGTCGCCGCAGGCCTCATCGAGATGATTGCCGGAGCGCTCCGCCTCAGCAATCGTTTCGCCGCAATTCTCCCCGGAGCGATCACCCTGGCTGCGGGCCTGCTGTTCATGGACGGGCCGTTCAACGCGTTCGTCCCGACCGTTCGCCTGGTAAGCATTTGGCTTGCGGCGCGCGGTGCGGTGCTCGCCTTGACGAGCTTTCAAGCGCGCGGATCGGTACGCCTCTGGACACTGGCTGCGGCCGCCACCGACCTCACGCTCAGCGCGCTCCTGTTTATCGGCCTTTCCGCTACGACCATCACCATCACCTTCTTCGGACCGACGCACGAGATCGTCTCCAGCTTCGCCTGGGTCCTGGCGCTGAGCTTCGTTGCGACCGGGAGCCTGCTCATCGAGGTCGCGAGCTCGGAAAGGACCACTGAGGGTCTCGCATCAACCCATCTCCAAACAGGCTAATCATGCGCAGCCGTCGGTGCCCGACCGCGACGCGACCGAGCGAAGCGACGATAGAACCAATGCTTGATCAATTCGGTCGTCGCGACATAGGTCACGACGATCGCGAGCGATGCTGCGAGCTCGCGCGCGGTCAAAGGCTGAAGCCCGAAGACGGCCGCGATGGGTCCCGAATAGGGCAGCAGTAAAGTAACAGCGACAACCGTCGCCATGATGGCGAGGAGAAGCGGGCTTGACCTACTCCGCCACGCCATCCGCTTCGTCCGAAGGACAAGCAGCACGACCAGCTGGCTGATCAGGTTCACTACGAACCAGCCGGTATGAAACAGCTGATCACCGGCGTGGAAGATCAGAAGCAGGACGCCAAAAGTCAAAAAGTCGAACGCGGAACCTGCGATCCCGAACACGAGCATGAACCGGCCGACGTAGTGGATATCCCAGCCCTGGGGTCGCTTAAGCTGTTCCGGATCAACCCGATCGGTCGAGATCGCGAGAGCGGGGAAGTCGGCGAGAAGATTATTGAGGAGGATCTGCTTCGGCAGCATCGGCAGGAAGGGCAGCAGTGGGGTCGCGAGCGCCATGCTGATCATGTTGCCGAAGTTCGAACTGATCGAGATCGAGATATATTTGAGCGTGTTGGCGAACGTGCGCCGTCCGTCCTCGACGCCTTGGCGGAGCACGCCAAGGTCGGGCTTTAGAAGGACGATGTCGGCGCTTTCGCGCGCCACATCGACCGCTCCGTCGACCGAGATGCCGATGTCCGCCGCGTGCAGTGCAGGCGCGTCGTTGATCCCATCGCCAAGGTAGCCGACGACGTGTCCCGTCTTTTGCAACGCGCGGACGATCCGCTCCTTCTGCTGCGGCTCGATCTCGACGAAAAGGTCGGTCCTGGGCGCCCGGTGCCAAAGCGCTTCCTCGCTCATTGCCGCAATCTCTTGGCCGGTCAGCATCGCCTCCGGATCGAGGCCTACTGCTCTTGCAACATGGGCGGTGACATGACGGTTGTCGCCGCTGATGACCTTGGTGACGATCCCCGCCTGTCGCAGGCCGGCGAGCGCCTCGGCCGCAGTATCCTTGGGCGGGTCGAGGAACAGCAGGAAGCCGGCGAAGGTCAGGCCATTTTCGTCCTGCTGCGTATAATCGGACTTGGCTTTCACCTGTTTCGTGGCGAGCGCGAGCACGCGAAAACCGTCCTCGCCCTTGGCCTGGAAGAACTTCTCGAGCTCGCCGCGCCTTGCCTCGGTCAGAGCCGTGTCGCCGTCGGGCGCGGCGATCGATGTACAGATGGTGAGCACCTCGGCGAAGGCGCCCTTGGTGGCGAGCAGCCGCTCACCCTTCTGCTCCAAGACGATCGTCAACCGGCGGCGCTGGAAGTCATAGGGGATTTCATCGATCTTGGTGACGCCGCTGACGCTCAGCTTCGCCGCGGCGCCCATCGCGACCAGCGCCGCATCCAGGGGATTGGCAATTCCGGTTTCGAGCGCGGCGTTGAGATAAGCCAGCCGCCTGACGGACTCTGAAGGCCG
>DASVYN010000104.1:0-12510 GCA_036392155.1 Sphingomicrobium sp. | reverse complement strand
CCGGCTGGTCACGAAGCCCAGCCGGAATCGCAGCCATTGCGCTGAACGGATTGACCGTCGAATCCGGCGGAGAGAGCGGCTGAACGAGCCGAATGCCGGCAAGCACGACAAAGCCGATAAGGGCCATCTGCAACTGCCGAGGGTCCGGATGCTCCCCGTCCTTGTCCCCCGCTTCACCTTTTTCCGTTGAGCCGATCGGTCGGGCAAGAATCAGCACAGCGACAATCATGAAAAGCACCTGATGCCTCATGTGCTGCAATGCCAGGTGCAGCATTCCGAGCACCACCAGCAGCATGACAGGCCCAACTTTCGCCCCCCGTCCAAGGCACATTGCGAGCAACAGGAGCAGCGAATATTCGAACCCCGGCGTGAAGCTCATGTCGGTTGGGCGAAACTCCTGGATCAGCGTGATATTTTTGCTGGTGAAGGCGGCGATCGGCATCAGAAACGCAGTCGTGCCGTTCGGATTGACGAGGCAGGCGGCGGCGCACAGCAGACCGAAGCTGCCCCAAGAGACGATCACCCGCTGCTTATCTTCTTCTTCGATCAGCGCCTCGAGCGCGAACGGTCCGATCAGCAATAGGCCAAGCGCGAAGCTCGCGTGGAGATTGACCCACAGCAGCATGACGAGCGCGAGCCACAGTGGCGGCGCACGCCGGCGCTCGCGCGCGTGAATCAGGCGCGCCGTCCAAAATGCGATCAGTGGCCAGGTCAGAACCATTGGGCGAGCAGCAAGGAATGGAATGATCGTGACCACGACTGCAGTCAGGATCGCAGCGGTGGTGACCGGTCTCAGCCAGCGATTCAGCTCCAGCAAGAGCAGGAGCATCAGTGCGGAAAGGGAGGCGAAGACGAGCGTCGAAACCGCTGTGAATCCAGCGAGATTATAGGCCACACCAATGCCCACTTCCGACAGCCACTCATGCGCCACCCAAGGCTTGCCGGCAGCTGAATAGGAAAAGGGATCGGTGAACGGGACCTTTCCGTGCGCAATCATCCACTGACCGGCAGCAATGTGCCAGCTGACGTCACCATCGGCGAAAATCTTGAAGCTGCTGCCGATCATGAAAGGAACGACGAGGGTGAAGGTGAACAGCAGGATCAGCTTCGGATCGACCGCCTTGGCCCACCCCCGGTTCACGACATGCGTCACCTTTGCGCCAGGACCGTCCATCACTCCCCCTTCAGGCTCGAAGCAGCCGACGCGATTCTTCGTTGGTTTGTCCAAATATTGGGTTAGCGCACCTTTAACCCACGGCTCAGGCCCGCGCCTTTCCTCGCGCCAGCTCAGCCGCGCGGCTCCCGTAAATTGCGTAGAGGACAAGGCCGATCATCTGGGCGCTGAGAAAGAACAATTGGGTCCGGTTCGGCAAACTTATGAACAGATAGAGGCAGCCCAATATGCCGATTATCGCGACTAATGGAGCCGCTGGAGCCCGAAACTTGCGTTCGCGGTCCGGCTCTCGCCAACGAAGCACGAGCATCGCTGCGCAGACCGCGATGAACGCCGCAAGCGTACCCGCATTCGCAAGCGCGGCAATGCTGGTCAGCGGAATGAGACCGGCAAAGACGGAAGTCACTACCGCAGTGAAGATGGTGATCCGCACCGGCGTGCCGCGGCGCGACACGCGCGCAAGGCTGCTCGGCAACAGGCCGTCACGCGCAACCGTAAAGAAGATCCGGCTCTGGCCATAGAAGAAGGCCAGAATGACGGTCGGAAGCGCGATCACCGCGGAAGCGCCGAGTAGCCGAGCTGCCCAGGGCTGACCGATGTCGCGAAGGATCAGCGCGAGCGGCTCGGCACTGCCGGCGAAACCGGTATAAGCCACCGCGCCGATCGCTGCCGCGGCGACAGCCATGTAGATTGCGACGCATACGACCATCGAGCCGACGATACCGATCGCCAGATCGCGGCTCGGATTCTTGGCCTCCTCGGCTGCGGTTGCGATCGCGTCGAAGCCGTAAAATGCGAAGAATATGATCGCTGCTCCAGCCATCACCCCGACCTCGCCTCCCGAAGGGCCGCTGCGCGGGAATCCATAAGGCATGAACGGGTGGAAGTGAGCCGGATTGAACACCGGAAGCGCGACCGCGATGAACAGGGCCAGCGCCGCCATCTTGATGAGGACGAGAATCGCATTCACGGTCGCGCTTTCGCGAGTCCCGGCGATTAACAGGCCGGCGACGACCCAGATGATGAAGATCGCCGGAAGGTTGATGATTCCGCTGAGCTCGGGTCCCTGGATCAATGCGTCCGGCAGTCCAAGACCGATCGACTTGAGGAAGCCGGCGGCATAGCCTGACCAGCCGACCGCGACCGCACTGACCACCAACGTATATTCAAGGACGAGGGCGACACCGATCATCCAGGCGATCAGCTCGCCGAAGACGACATAGGAGTAAGTGTAAGCCGATCCGGACGCGGGGATCATTGTTGCGACCTCGGCATAGGCAAGCGCGGCGCAGGCGCAGATCACTCCGGCAATTGCGAAGGACAGAATCACCGCGGGACCGGCCTTGCCTGCACCCACGCCGATCAGGGTGAGGATGCCGGTTCCGACGATCGCGCCAACGCCAAGCGCCACGAGATGGGGCCAGGACAGGGATTTCCTGAGGCGGTGTTCCTCCGGCATTTGGTCGGGGGCAACGACCGTCTTTCGGACGTTCCAGTTCTTCATGCGAAAGCCCCTCCCCTGGCGCCTGCGGACCCGATGTTGGGATCTGCCCCCGGGCCAAGGGTAGAAAAGAAGGCGCGAGCCGGGTCAAGGGCTGCGCGTCGAACGGCTGTTCTTGATTGCTCCCTACCCGGTAGTTCAATAATCCTTCGATACACGTACGCTCGCGCTCGATCGGCCGATGGTGGAGACGGTCGACAGCAAGGAGAGCCACCGTGTCATCTGATATTCGACCTGGGTCGCCGAATAGCCGGCGCCATCGGTCACCACTTCCACGAACAACTTGCGGGTGATGTATTTGCCTGCGCCGATTGCCGTCTTCTGACCGGTCGCGACGTCGGCCGGCACCACGCGCAAGCGGTCGAGACCGATGGCCCGCCTCAAAGCATTGATCGGGTCGAGGCTGCCCGAGCCCGATTGCAGTGCGGCGACGGCCGAAGCGAGCTGCAGCGCCTCCGGCGCCGAAAGATTGGTGATCGAGGTACCGAACAGGATGCGCGACAGCAATTCATCCTGTGGCATTGCGGGCACGCTTGCGAAGCTGATCTCGGGCTTGAGGCCGGTGCCTGCGACCGTGACCGTCGCGTTCAGCCCCTGCACCGCAGCCTCGGCATGAATATCGAGGAGCGGGTCCACCGGACTTTCCCCTCGGAAGCGGATAATTCCGCGGTCAATGCGAAAGACGCGTCCGGCGAAGTCGTAATTACCCTGCACGAGATCGGCGCGGCCATCGAAACGCGGCGCGTCGGCCAACCCGCCGATCTGCAGACTGGTCGTCCATCGGCTGTTGATTCCAAGACCGGTAACCTGAAGGTCGCTCCCGGCGAGCTTCAGATTTAGCTTCCATGGATGGAGCGCGGTCGGCTCAATGACGTCCTCTTCGGCAAGGCCGGTCTCGCGGACGTTGAGCTGTGGCACTGCGGAAGCAGCGCTCGCCCGGCCGAGCTGGAAGCGGCCCTTATTGAGTCTGAGGTCGCCGGAAATGACGCCCCCGTTCGCATCGGACTTGAGCTGGAGCGGTCCGGTGACCCGCGCTGCGACATCGTCGCGGTTCAGCAGCAGCGCCTGGCTGGCGGTGAAGCCCAGATTGAGCAGCGTCTTGCCGCCCGAGAAAGTGATCGAGCCATTGCCGGCTATGCTTCCGCCCCCGGCTGTCTGGCCCGCGATTCGGCTGAAGATCAACTGCGGTCCGGAGAAACGCGCGTCGCTCGTGACATGGTCGATGACCATGCCGGTCACCTGGCTTTCCAATCGCCCGTTGGCGGTCCTGAGCGACCCCTGGATGATCGGGTTCGAAAGACGCCCGCCAATGTCTGCGCCAATGGCCAGCGGGCCGGACATATCGATCACCTCGCTGCCGGTCAGACGCCACAATGTGTCGGCCGGACCGACATAGCGCAGCTGTGCGAACAGGGGGGCGCTCATCAGCTCGGCGACGAGCGGCCCTCCGCCCAACGGCGCAAATTTGGCCTGTGCACGGCCGACGATCGCACCATCGCTCGCAGCGACTGCCCGAAGACCAGCCTGGTTGCCGTTGACGATTGCTGCGACGGCAACGTCGATCGGCTTGGACGCAAGCACGAGGCCGGCGCGGCTGAGCCCGTGCACCTTGAGGTCGAGACGGCCGCTGCGATTGCTCTTCCAAGCGTAATCCAGCCCACCGGTTGCCGAGCCCGAGAGGTCAAGGTTCGGCCACACGGTGTCGAGCACCTGCAACGGCATCGCTGCGAGCTGTGCGTGCACTTCGGGACGCGAGCCGCTGCGCCCGGACAATGTCGCGTTGCCGCCGGCAAAGCTGAGATTGGTCGGTGCCAGCACCCAGCCGTCGCCGTCGCTGGTCAGCACTGCCGCCTGGTTGAGCACCAACGGCTGCCGGTCGATCTGGCCATTGCCGGTCAGCCGGATCCTGTTCGGAGCCACGTCAGCCAGGGTCGAGAAAGCGAACGCCGCGCCGCGCCGGCCGGCGAAGGCTGCGCGGACCTGACCCGCGCCGTTGACCAGCCTGGCAGTCGCGGTCAGCCGCGCGAGAGTCACTGCGCCCGAAGTGATTCCGCGCGCATCCACGCTCCCTTCGATGCTCGTCCTGTCGTCGGCGAGAATGACGATAGCGTCTGCCCGGCCGGTGCGGACGCTGAAGGCCTCCGGGAAGACTGCGTTGTTGGCGACGAGATGCGCGTCGATCCGCTGGGCCTTGCCGCCAGGGGAAAAGTCGAGCGTTCCGCCGAGCGTGCCGTTGGCAAGGAAGAGACGGCCGAGGAAGCCGCCCGGCAAGGATTTGAGATCGCCGCTCGCATGCGCTCCGCCTGCATCGAGTGCAGCAATCGCGACGATCGTCGGAGCGTTGTGCGGCAGCAGGATCTGACCCTTGCTGGTGAACGGCCCCAGCCGCGAGCCGCCTGCCGCCCGATAATCATATCCTGCCGCAATGGGATCGAGCGCGAGGCGCATGTTGGTGATTCCGAGCGCCTCGTTCGGGCTCGAAAGGAAGATGTCGAGCTTTGGCCGTTCGATATGACCATCGAGGGTCATCCTGGCTGGCCCATATTTTGCCTGCCTCCCGACAGCGGAGATATGGAATGTGCCGTCCTTGAAGCGCTCGCCGGCGCCCGAAAGCCTCAATCTGGGCGAATAGAGCTGAAGGTTCGTGAAGTGGACAATTCCGTCGTTTGCGCGCTCGAGATTGGTGGTGAGCGAGGGCAATCCGCCGGTGAGACCCTGGAAGAAGCCGCTGTCGAGCCGCCGCACCCAGGCTTTGGCGGTCCCGACCACATGACTGCCGTGATTGTTTGCACCGGGCTCGACGTGCAGATCGGTGACAATGTCGACAATCCCGAGACCCGGGATGAGGTAACGCTGCATTGCTCCCGAGAGGGTGACGTCGAAGCGGCCGGTGACCAGATCGATGAGCAACGAGAGTTTGCCGTTCCACTTCGCGCTGGTGAGCCTCAGATCCTGGCCCTGAACCAGCCGGGGCGTGACCGAGAGCCATCCTTCGATCTGCGGATTGGCAAGCATTGCCCCGGCAACGTCACCGATCCCGGTGATCGCTTTGGCTGCGAGACGGATCGGAACGCGCATCGGCCAGGGGCTGAACCGTCCCCTTCCCTCTGCGTGCAGGCCGATGAACCCATTGTTGTCGAACTGCACGAAATCGGAGGAAAGCCGGTAGGAATAATCGGCGCTGGCGAACGGCCCGTCCAGCGTCCACACCATGCGGACGCTCTTCCCGGTCATGTTGGTGAACAAGGCCGGCGGCTTCAGAAGATCGATGCCGAGGCGAAGTTCGCGATAGCGGTTTTGAGCAAGGTCGAGCGTTCCCTTGGCGATCGCGCGCAACTGAGGCGACGCAGCGCTGAGCTGGCCGTCGAGCTGCCGATCCTTCAGCCTGGCCTCGCCGCGGATGGTCACCAGCGGCATGGTCAGGCGCTGGAACTTGCCGGAGAGGAACTGCGCTGCCGCCCATTGGCCCTGCAGGCGATAGCGGCCGCTATCGACTCCAAGCGCAAGCCGCGCCGCCGGTCGGCCAGAGAGATCGAGCGCCGCTGCGCCGCGCCAGCGGGTCCAGCTTCCCTTCCCAGTGATCGACAATTTTACTGACCGCTTGGCGCCGATCATTGCAGGAACAAGGCCGTCGGCCGGAGCGATTATGCGCGCAAACACATCGAACTTGTTCCCGTCGGGTTCGGCGTCGAGGTGAAAGGCAATGCGGTCGCCGCCGTTGTTCACGGCAGCTGCAAGCTCGACCAATGCCCGGCCGGAACGGACATCGGCCTTGCCGTGCACGCTGCCGCTCCGAGCGCTTCCACCGACGGCCGGCCCGATGTCCAAACGGTAGATTCTCAATTCGCCGATATGGATATCGAAGCCGGGAAGGATCGGTCCCTTTTTGATGCTCGGTTTGAGCTTGGGCAGCCGGATCAGCGTGACGCGCTCCGCGGTCAGGCTATCGATATATAGCTTGTTGTACAGCCAGGCGCCGGGGGTCCAATCGAGCTTGATGTTGGGCGACACCAGGAACGCTCCGCGGCTGTCGTAGACCGTGACGTTTCTCAGCTGCGATTTGCCGAAGATCGAACCGTCGATCCGGCCGATACGGATACGCAGCCCCGAGGCGGTCTCGAACCGGCTGAGCTGATCGATAATGAAACGGTGTCCAGGAGCACTGTCGAGAAGGACGAGCAGGCCTGCAACCAGCAGCAGCAGGCCGACGAACAGCGCGAACAGCTCATTGAGCAGACGCCGACGCCAATCCGGCCGGAGCCGCCGCGGCTCGAGCGGCTCTCCGGTTCGGGTGTCGATTGCGACGCCGGTCATCAGAAAGCCTGACCGAGCGAGACTGTGACCGCAAACGGTCCGTCGCCCTTCTGCCGGTTCAGCGGAAATCCGAGGTCAATGCGGATCGGGCCGAAGCTGGAATAATAGCGGGCGCCAATCCCCGCAGCGAACCGCCAATCGTTGAAATTGGGGAGAGCCTTGGTCGTCAGCGATCCACCGTCGAAGAAAGGGACGATCCCGAAATTGCCGCCGAATTGTTTGAGGCGAATGCGCGTTTCGACTCCGAATTCGGCGAGGCCCCGGCCGCCGACCGGATCGCCGTCCTGATCCTTGGGCCCGAGCTGCTGATAGCCATAGCCCCGCACCGATCCGCCGCCGCCCGAATAGAAGCGGCGCGATGGAGCGAGATCGAACAGACCGGCGCCGATGATGGTGCCGACGCGCACTCGGCCGGCAAGGACGGCGCGATCGGAGAGCGGATGATAGGCGCTCACGTCAAGCTGAAGCCGCCCATAGGTCAAATGACCGCCGTGAAAGGAAATCTCCGGGCTCAAATGACCGCCGAGCCGGAAGCCGCGGGTCGGATCGAGGAGACTGTCGCTGCCGTCATAGCCCAGCGCGAGGGGCAAGGCCGCAATCAGGAACGTCTTTGTATCCTTGATCCGACCGCTGCTGAAAACGCCGCGTTCGTCGGTCGCAAGCCATTCTCCGCCGTAAGACCAGGTCCAACTCTTCTGCCAGATGAAGTTGCTCTGCCGCTCGACATTGGCGGCCAGATCGACCGTGCGCGCGCGATATGCGGCGAATTTCTGATGCGAGACCGAGGCCTGGAGGTTGAGGGTCTGATCGCGCTGCATGAAATTGGATCGGCGGAACTGCCCTCCGAGCAGCTGCTCGGTGGTCCCGGCAATCCCGCGCAATGTGAGCGCACCCTCGGGATTGAAGAAGTTCCGGTCGGTCCAACTCGCCTCGAGCCGGGCGCCCTGGCCGGTACCATAGCCAAGTTCGCCGGCAATGGTGTGCGAGGGCGCCGGCTCCAGCCGGACATTGAGATCGACGACACGCCCGCCCTCCACCGGCACGAGCTGGATATCGGCGTTGGCAACCAAGGTGGTTGCGATCAGCGCCCGCCTCAAATCGTCGATCTTCGATCGTCGAAACGGATCGCCACGCTTGAAGCGAGCGATGATCGCCAAATGACGCGCACTGAACGGCGGCCGTCCGCTCACGTGAATTGCGCCGAAGCGGGCGATCGGACCGGGGTCCACCGGCAGAATCAGGGTCGCGAGATGGGTCTGGTGATTGACCTCGATGTCCTGGTCGCCGAGCCTGGCTTGGGCGAAACCTTCTTCTCCAAGCGCCTGGGTCAGCGCGACGCCGCCGGCGATCACGTCCGTCGCGATAACCGGATCGCCGACCTTCACTGCGAAGGCGTCGCGCAATCTCGTGGCATCGGATCCCGCGGCCTGGAGACCCGGAAGCTCGACCGAGGCGAAGCGATATTGAGCTCCCGGATCGGCGGTCAGAACGACGCGCAGCGTGTTCCCTGACTTTTCCGTGCTCGGCTCGACCGACGCGTCGTAATAACCTTGTGACCGCAGCAATTGAGCAAGGAGATCCGCGTCTGCGCTCGCTCGGCGGCCGATCTGCGCTGCGTTCGCGGGCTTCTTTCGTTCCGCCTCCAGCGCCGACTGCTGGCGGAACGACCGGCGCAGATCCTCGGCGCTTCCAATCGAGGCAATCCCTTCGACTTCAACAGTGTAGCGAATATTGCCGGCTGCGTCGGGCGTCGGCGCGCTCGCCTGGCTCTTCGCAACCGCTCTCGACGAACCGGTCGGCGTGGACGGTGCAGCCGCCGCCGGAGTTGCCTCCTTCGGGTTGAGTTCGGGCCAGGCAACGCCGAGGTCGGGCAAAGGAGCAAGTGGTGCGCTCGGATCCAGCTCGGGGGCATCCGGCCGGGGCTGCTGCGGAGGCGGCGACGATGCGGAAGTCTGGCTCTGCGCATGGGCAGCGATTGACGCCAATGCAGCTGCGCCGGCCGCGCACAGCAGCCGCGCGGCGCTGACCCGTGAACCCCGCCCGCTCATCAAGCGGCAAGCCTTAACCAGCGCTCCTGAACAGCGCCAGTATGAGAAACACGGAATTTGGCCCGAAACGAAGACGCTATGCGGTCATCGGCGCGCTTGCGCGCTGGGCCGAGGGTTACTTCAGATCAGTGGACGGTCCCGCTCACTTCGTCGCTGCTAAGCGTCGCGATCACACGCTCGATCTGCCGCCAATGGCAAAAGCGCGCGACATTGCCGTCGTCGCGGCTCCGCTCGGCGCGCACCGCGGCCTCGAACCCGGCGTCATCGCCATAGCGTTCGATGAGATCGGCAGCGTCGGCGAGCGCTACACGGCCATGGATGAATGGGCTGTCCATGGCATGCATCTACACCGGTGCCCGTTTCCCGACTGCCGACAAATGTCGTCAACGGCTTATTGACCATATTTGCGCCGCCCGATCCCTTTTGCTCGACCACTACCGAAGATCGCTTGGCCTTTTGGCAAAGGATTGGCATGGGGCGCTCCATGCCAGCACGTCCGACGACCCGAGCCGGAGGATGTTTCCTCACCATCTGCATCCTTGCCGGCTTTCCGCTTGGCCTTGCAATCGGCAATCCGATGAAGGGCATATTGATCGGCACTGGAATCGGAATTGCATTGGCGATCATCACCTGGCTGATCGACCGCAGACGAACCAATTAGGCGATCCGTCGACCCGACCAGATCACCCGGCCTGGATGTTTCAAATCATCGAGCTCGAAGTCGGGCCAATCGGGATAGGACGGATTGTCCGACTGGACCCTCACGCGCCGCCTGTACGGATTGAGGACAAGCCGCTTCACCACCAGCGCATCGTCGATTCGAAGCGCGCAAATCCCATTGCGCAGCCGGTCCGGCCCATCGCCGAGATCGACGAGGATATCGTCTCCCGCATCGTCGATCATTGGCGCATCTCGGTAAGCGATTGGAGTTTACCTGGCCAACAGGATTTTGCTTACTCGCACCCGCTGATTGGCGGCCCTTTAGCGGCCACCGGCGCCGGTGGGGCGAGCATCCGCGGAAGTGACCGCTGCCGGTTGAGGGGTTGCCGGAAAGTCGCGCCGCGCAATCGCTGATGGTCGAGCAAGATTAGCGCAGCGACCGGCGGAGCTCGGCAAGCGCGTCCGAAAG
The DNA here is from genome assembly GCA_036392155.1 of Sphingomicrobium sp. Taxonomy (GTDB): domain Bacteria; phylum Pseudomonadota; class Alphaproteobacteria; order Sphingomonadales; family Sphingomonadaceae; genus Sphingomicrobium. The sequence continues at coordinate 2,344 of DASVYN010000104.1, read as the reverse complement.
CGCTTGTGATGCGTCGGACGCTCCGGAACGCCGCTCTTCTTGTTCGAGATGATGGTCGATGCGGGACTTGAGCTGGCCCGGGGTCGGCATGGCCTTGCGGTCGAAGAGCCGCACCACCCGACAGTCCGGTCCAAGCTCGGCAAGTATGTCGTCGAGCAGGAGCGGCTCCGGATGCGCCGGAGCATCGAGCCTGTCCGCGCCGGTCAGCAGTAATTCATCCGTTTCCAAACGATTGGCTTGGGTCAGGACCAACTCGCCGCTTGCCAGTCGATCGGGTTCGGTCAAGAGCAGCTCGACGTTTGAAAGGCGGTCGGCGTCGGTCAGCAGCAGCTCATTGCGGTTCCACGAAGTTTCGATGTCGCGGACATCGAAGATCGGAACTGCAAACCGGGGTCTCGCCGATCCAAAGCTTTGCAGCGCAGCCTTGCAAAGCAGATAAGCGACCACCGCGCCAAGCGCGACCAGCGCTCCGACCTCAAGACCCGCAAGAGCAGAACTCAGCAGAATATAAAAGGCATAAGCGACGGCGCCGGCGAAAACCGCCGAAGCCGCCAGCTGAACATTGTTTTCGATGCGATCAATCTGCGCTGCGTTCATCGCCGGCGCTGATAGCCCAAAGAGGTTTCCACTCCGTTAGGCGGGAAGCTCGCTTGGCTGGCGAATTTCTTCGACTTCGGGAATATTCTCGATGAGGTCGATCAGCGCATCGGTGAAGGGCTCGACATCGCCGGGATTGCGGCTTGTAACGATATTGCCGTCGGTCACCGCCGGCCGATCGATCACATCCGCACCGGCATTGCGAAGGTCGGTGCGGATCGAGGGCCAGCTGGTCGCGGTCCGTTCCCGAAGCAGATCGGCTTCGACCAGCAGCCAAGGTCCATGGCAGATCGCACCGATCGGCTTTCCCTGCCGATCAAAGGCCTTGATGAGCTCGATCACATTGCCGTGAAGCCGCAGGTGATCCGGATTGCGAACGCCGCCGGGCAGGATCAGAGCGTCGAAATCGTCGGCATTGACCTCCTCGATCGTGAGGTCCGGACGGATGGTCTTGCCTGGATCGTCGTGCACCGTCGCCTGGATTGGATCGCGCTTCAGCGAGGCAAGCACTACCTCGGCGCCGCGCTTCTGAAATATGTCGCGCGGGCCGAACAGCTCCCATTCCTCGAAGCCGTCGGTGGCGACGATCAAGATCCTGGAGTTTGGGATTGTCGGCATTGGGCACTCCCTTGTCGTTGGCAGGAACCCGCCCCCTTTGCCGCTCGCTTATGCGCGACGATGAGTCGAGTGAAGTGAAGAAACGCCGTGCCGAGGCATAGCAGCGACACCGAGCCTGGGATCACGCGCAATCGGATCGGGCGCAATTGGAGGTATTTCGACCCGCAAGGCCGGCGGATCGAGGATCGCTCGGAGATCGACCGGCTCAACGCAATCGGCCTCCCCCCCGCTTATTCAAAGGCCTGGTTCTGCACCGATCCAAACGGTCATTTGCAAGCGACCGGAATCGATGCGCGCGGTCGCAAACAATATCGTTACCATCCCGAATTTCGTCGGATGCAGGAAAGCGCAAAATTTGAGGGACTGCTCGAATTCGGCAAGGCGCTGCCCCGCCTGAGGCGCCGCCTGGACCGGGATTTGAGGCGACGCGAGCTCACCGATCAAACGGTGCTGGCAGCGGTCGTTCGCCTGCTCGACACCGAATATATCCGCATCGGCAATGAGGAATATGTCCGCGAGAATAAGAGCTTCGGAGCGACCACGCTGCGCAGCCGCCATCTCGTGCGCAAAGGCAGCAAGCTGCTCATGCGATTTCCGGGGAAGTCCGGGATCGTTCAGGAGGTAACGATCACCGATTCCAACCTCAAACGCATCATCAAGCGGCTCCAGGAGCTTCCCGGCCAGATGCTGTTCCAATATGTCGGTCGAGACGGCGAGCTGCACCATGTCACATCGACAGAGGTGAATGCGTACATCAAAGACGCAACTGGAGGGGATTTCACCGCCAAGCATTTCCGCACTTGGGGCGCGAGCGTGATCGCCTTCGACCGAATGCTCGAGAAAGCAAAGGACGCTCGGATCAGCGTCAAGACAGTGATCGAGCCGGTCGCCGAAGCGCTCGGGAATACGCCGGCGATCAGCCGCAAAGCTTATGTGCATCCCGAGCTGCTCGAGGCCCTCAAGGAAGATGCGCGCGATCCGCTCCACGGCCTCGAACGGCCGGCGCCGCGCAATGGGCTTTCAAGCGCCGAGGTCGGATTGCTCAAATTCCTCGGCAATCGCTCCTCCGGTAGACGCCGAGACGTCAGCAGCAAGCGCTGATGAAGAATCGGGTATGCAGCGCTTACCG
>DASVYN010000103.1:0-5918 GCA_036392155.1 Sphingomicrobium sp. | reverse complement strand
ACCACCTTTCGAAGCAGCCCGTAGAGCGCGAAGGTGGCGCACAAACTCAGGCTGATCCACAATTGGCCAAGTGCTCCGGCGGCCAGGACCGAAATACCGGCCGCTGCGATCGCAACGGCAATCCATTGCAAACGGCTCAGCCGCTCCTTCAGCACGAACCGGCCGAGCAGCACGTTGGCAAGGGGATTGAGATAATAGCCGAAACTGGAAGCGAGGATGTGACCGCCCGTCACAGCCCGGACATAGAGCAGCCAATTGCCGCCGATCAGGAGCGCGGTGCCGATCAGAACGCCGATCGTTCGCGGTTCGGCGATTGCCTCACGGACCTTGGCCCAGCTGCGCGAAAGCGGGAGCAGCAGCGCAAGAAGAGGGAGTGACCAGAGGACCCGGTGTGCAACAATGTCGAACGGCCCGACGGTTTCGAGCTGCTTGAAGTAGATCGGGAGGACGCCCCACAATCCATAGGCGAATAGTCCGAGGATGAACCCGCTTCGGGCGTGCTCGTGGTCGTTGGTCCGGTTGGCGTTCATTGCGCGTGCGCCTAGCCGCGGTGAAGCCTGCATGAAAGATGATGGTGAGCATTGCATTGGTTGAAACAGGGTCACACGATTGTCAGTTAGGAGTGGCAATCCTGAACCAAGGGGTGGTCTTTTCGTGGCGCGACTTGGCACTGTCTTTTTGATGACCACCGCGCTTGCCGCGGCGGTTGCAGGTTGTGCCGCCAATAAGCCCAAGCTGCCGACGGGACTCCATCCGAGCGTGGAAGTGGGCCCCCCGCCCAAATCCGAGACGTGGAAAGCGATTGCAACCGCTGATGACAAGGATCGCCTGGCCCGCCTTGATCAAGCCTGGCAGGAGGCGCTCGACGATGCCAAGAGGACCGATGCTGCGGACGTCCGCCGAGAGGGCAAGCTCCTTCAACCGCACTCCGGGCTGCCTCGGCCCGATCCGACTCCCGGCAGCTACAATTGTCGTTTGATCAAGCTCGGCAAGGCGACGATCAAGGGCAAGCCGTTCGAGAGCTTCAAACCCTTCTTTTGCTATGTTGAGGTGGAGGACCAGCTGCTGACCATCGTCAAGCAGACCGGCAGCCAGCGGCCGGCAGGCAGGCTATGGGAAGACGATGATCCGACGCGCCTCATCTTTCTCGGCAGCCTCGCACTGGGCAATGAAGACCAGCCGCTCGCTTATGGCGACGATCCCAAGCGCAACATGGCCGGAGTGCTCGAGCGGATCCGACCGTTCAAATGGCGACTGGTGATACCCTGGCCGCAAAGCACCTCGAAACTCGATATATTCGAGCTGACGCCGGTGGATTTCGCTCAACAGCCGCAATGAGCGAAGCCGGGCTGCTGGCCGATCCGGCGGAGGTCCGAGCTATTCTCATTGCTTCGGCCAAGGCGGGACGGGCGATCAGTTACTCCGAGGTGCTCGAGCTTCTCGGACATCATTTCACGCGGCCGAAGATGCGCCAGCTGTGCAAGGTGCTCGCCCATGTCGACGAGGCTGCGGCGGAACGCGGCGAACCGGAGCTCGCAGTCCTGGTCGTGCGCCAGTCGGACGGCCTGCCGGGCCAGGGCTGGTGGATCGGCGGCGCGAGGAAGCATTGCTATGGCGGTCTTTGGGAAGGCCCCGGGGCGGCGAGGCTGATCCGCAAGATCCAGCGGCAGGCGTTTGATTATTGGGCGGGACGCGAGCACTAGCATTCGCTAAGCGCGCGCATGTGAGCGACGTACGTACCTTTACGATAAGCGACGAGGATGACGGGATCCGGCTCGACCGCTGGTTCAAGCGGCACCTGCCTGAGGTCAGCTTCAATACCGTCTCCCGCTGGGCGCGGACCGGGCAGCTGCGACTTGCCGGCAAACGTGCGGTGCCCGGCGACAGGGTTGAGGCGGGTCAGGAGATCCGCGTGCCGCCGCTGGAAAAGGCGCCTGCACGCAGCGCTCGGCCGCAACCCAAACGCGAGCCACTGACAAAGGACGAAGCGCAGTTCGTCCGGGAAATGGTGATCTACGAGGACCCCAACGCATTCGTGCTCAACAAGCCTCCGGGTCTGGCGACGCAGGGCGGGACCAAGATGCACCAGCACCTCGATCGGCTCTTGGATGGACTGGAGAACGAAAGTGGCCGGCCCAAGCTCGTCCACAGGCTCGACAAGGATACTTCGGGGGCGCTGCTGGTTGCGCGGAGCGCGCGCTCGGCAGGTCATTTCGCAAAGGCCTTTTCCGGCCGGACAGCGCGCAAAATCTATTGGGCGCTGGTCGTCGGCGTTCCGGACGCGAACCAGGGGCTTATCGATGCGCCGCTAGCCAAGCAGCCTGGAACGGGCGGCGAGAAAATGCATGTTGACCGCGAGAATGGGCTTCCGGCGAAGACCCGCTGGCGAGTGATTGATCGCGCTGGCAATCGCGCCGCCTGGGTCGAGCTGCAGCCGCTGACCGGCCGCACGCACCAGCTGCGCGCCCATATGGCATCGACCGGCCATCCGATCGTCGGCGACGCCAAATATGGCGGCGCCGAGGCATTTCTGACCGGCGGGATCAGCCGGAAACTGCATCTTCACGCCCGGCGGATCCGGATCGACGCGCCAGACGGCGGCAAGATCGACGTGACTGCCGAGCTATCGGCGCATTTTGCCGAGAGCCTGGCAACCCTGGGGTTCGATCTGATTGCCGGCGACTTACTGCCGCTGGAGCAGTCGAAACCCGCAAGCTCACCCGAGCGCAGGGTCGCGGCAGCGGCAAAGCAGCGGCGGCGCGAGCGGCGCGGCGAACGCCGGGCGCGAGGCACAAGCCGCCCTCGCGGGAAGCGCTGATGCACCCCAGTTCTGCCTTCGCCTGGACCGACCGCGCGGAAATGCTCGACTTCGTTGCCGAGCGCGGCTTCGGGCATATTTTTACAGCCACCAATGCTGGTCAGTTCGTCGTCCACGCGCCGGTGCTGGTTCGTGGGCAGCGCCTCGGCTTTCATGTCGCCAAGCGCAATCGGATTGCTGACCAGCTCGAAGGGCGACCGGTACTGATCAGCGTGCTCGGCCGCGAGGCTTATCACAGCGCCAATTGGTACGTATCGGATAACCAGGTTCCGACATGGCATTATGAGGCGGTCGAGATCAGCGGCCCGGCACGACGATTGTCCGGCGAGGAGCTGGTCGAACTGCTCGACGGCCTGTCCGAGGCGATGGAAAAGCGGCATTCGCCCGACAAGCCCTGGAGCCGGGCCAAAATGGAGCCGGGCAAGTTCGAGGCGATGAGCAATGCCATCGTCGGTTTCGAGGTGGATGCTGCCGAAATGCGAGGCACGCGCAAGTTCAATCAGCACAAGTCGGCCGACGACCTCAAGGCGACCATCGACGGGCAATTGGGCGCCGGACGCGAAGACATAGTGGAGGCCATCGACGCATTGGTGCATCGCATGGCGAGCCAGCGATGAGCGACAATGAAGCGCTCTGGCGCAAGCGGCTGCTTGTCTATTCGCTGCTGCGGTTCGCGGGGCTTGCAATCTTCTTTTTCGGCCTTGCCGTCATGTACACCAATCTGCTGCGGACCGGCGGCTGGCCACAGCTCGGCGCAATCATTGCGATCATTGGCGCGATCGACGCCTTGTTCGCGCCGCGACTGCTCAAGAAGACCTGGGACGAGCGGGACCGGCTCGACCAGTGAAGCGCTTCTGGAAGGAGGTCACGGCCGAGCCGGAGGCCGACTGCTGGACGATCAGGCTCGACGGGCGATCGGTCAGGACGCCAGCCCGGGCAACCCTGATCGTCCCAACCGAGCGACTTGGCCAGGCGATCGCCGACGAGTGGCGTTCGGTCGAAGATGAGCTCGACCCGCGCGCGATGCCGCTGACGGGATTTGCCAATGCCGCGATCGACCGCGTTGCGCCGGCGCGGGAGGCGTTCGCCGAAGGGCCGGCGCGCTACGCCGAGGCGGATCTTGCCTGCTACCGGGCGGAACGACCGCGTGAGCTGCTCGCTCTCCAGGAAGAGCAATGGGACAGGCTGCTCGCCTGGGCGCGTCGGCGCTACGACGTCGACTTCGCGATCACTTCCGGGCTGACCCACGTCGTCCAGCCTTCAGCGACCGTCGAACGCCTGTCGCATGCGGTTGCGACGCTCGATGCCTTTCGTCTCGCCGGGCTGATGCCGCTGGTGACGATCGGCGGTTCGCTCATCGCCGGGCTTGCAGTGCTCGAGAAAGCATTTTCCCCCGAGCGGGCGTGGGATGCGGTCAGTGTGGATGAACGCTGGCAACTCGACCAATGGGGTGCCGACCCCGAGGCCGAAGCGGCGCTCGAGATCCGTCGCCGCGATTTTTTGGCCGCAGCGAAGTTCCTGGACTTGCTGGACTGATGGTCTCGAGCGCTCGAATGAGGCGAGGTATGATTAGTGCGCGGGCCCGATGAGGTCGCGGACGAAACTGACCATGCCGATGCGGCGGGTGCGCTTCAGGCGCTCGGCCGCGACGATCGCCCGCACCTGCGCGAGGCATTGGTCCATGTCGCGATTAACCAGCACATATTCATATTCGGGCCAGTGGCTGATCTCGGCCGCTGCGCGTGACATGCGGTCGGCAATCACTCCGTCGCTGTCGGTGCCGCGACTCTTGAGGCGCCGCTCGAGCTCTTCCATCGAGGGGGGCAAGATGAAGATCGAGACGAGATCCTCGCCCATCGCCGCCTCGAGCTGCTGGGTACCCTGCCAGTCGATATCGAAAAGAATGTCCTGGCCCTTGCGCAGCGCATCCTTCACCGGTGCCTTTGGCGTCCCGTAGCGGTAGCCGAAAACCGGAGCCCATTCGACGAACTCATTGTCGGCGACCATTCGGTCAAACCCCGCCTCGTCCACGAAATGATAGTCCAGATCATCCACTTCGCCGGGGCGTTTCGGGCGGGTTGTTGCCGATACGGACATTGTCACTTCTTTGTCCGCATCCAGCAACATGCGCGCGATAGTCGATTTGCCTGCGCCGGACGGGGAGGAGAGGACGATCAACAGGCCGCGCCGCTGCCGGGTCGGCTGGTCGGTCAGACTTGGATCATCGAGGCCCATGGCCGCTCTTGCTTCGGCCGAGCCGTGCCCGTCAAGCGATGGAATGGTGCAGCGCACAAAAAATGACTTGAAATGCTGCATTGCAATGCTTATTGTGCACTGCAGCAAATTCGAAGGAACTTAGTGATGGCAGACGAAACCAAGGTTGAGGCCCCGGCAGTGGCAGAAGCTGCAGCCGAAGCTCCGGCCAAGGTTGCGGTGGCGCTTGCCGAGACGATCGAGACGGTCGCCAAGGAGAGTGTCAAGACCGCAAAGCGCGTCCGCGCAGCGACGGCCCGCCGCGTGAAGCGCGAGGTAATCGCAGAGGCCGCAGTTCGTCGTCCCGCTCGCAAGGTTCGCAATGCCGCCCGCAAGACTGTTCGCGCGGCCAAGGAAAGGAATGAGACCGTGACCAAGAATGCATTCAACGGCTTCGACGCCGTCCCGGCCTTTGCGCCGTTCCAGTCGATCCTCGCCGAAGCGAATGAGCGCGGCCAGGAGCTCGTGAAGCGCAGCCAGAAGGTAGCCGAAGAGCTTGCCGATCTCGCCCGCGCCAATGTCGAGGCAGTGGTCGAGGCCGGCCGCGTCGCCGCCGAGGGCGCGCGATCGATCAGCCAGGAGGCCGCCAGCTCCGGCCGCGAGGGTTTCGAGCAGGCCGCGGACGCGATCCGCTCGCTGGCCGAGGCCAAGAGCCCGACCGAATATTTGCAGCTGCAGAGTGAGTTCGCTCGCGCTTCGTTCGACCGTGCAGTCGCCGAGAGTTCGCGCCTCACCGAATCGCTCGTGAAGCTCGCCGGCGAGGCCTTCCAGCCCATTTCGAATCGCGCCTCGGCCAATGCCGAGCGCTTCAACACCCTCGTTGCCTGACCCTCTCCCCTCCTAAGTC
>DASVYN010000102.1:0-4927 GCA_036392155.1 Sphingomicrobium sp. | reverse complement strand
CATCGCGGCCGACGAGGTCGATGCGGCTGATATGCGCATCGAGATTGATTCGGATCAGCGGCCAGTTCAGCCGCGCGGCAACCTGTTCGATGTGGGTCGACTTGCCCGTTCCATGATAGCCCTGGACCATCACTCGGCGGTTCTTGGCGAAGCCGGCGCAGATGGAGAGCGTCGTGTTCGGGTCGAACACGTAGGTCGGATCGAGGTCGGGTACCCGCTCGTCGGCCTCGCTGAATGCCGGCACTTCCATGTCCGAATCGACCCCGAACAGGTCTCGCACCTTCGCGATCTTGTCGGGCGAAGCAAGCAGCGTCTCGGCCCGGCTTTCGGGCTGCACGTTGGATATCAGGTCGTCCATGCGAAATGCCTTAAGGGAAGCGCGCGCGGCGCTCAACAAAGTCCGGCTCAGGCGCCAGGTTCCACTTTGGGCGGAAGCGAAAAGAGCCTGACGAACCGGGCCGCAGCCTCAATATCGCCCTTGATGTCGAGATCCTCAACCGGCGCACCGGCGTAGAGTACCGGTTTGAGATCGTCGGGAGAGCAATTGATCATGGCTTCGACGCGGGCCGGAACGCCCGGACCGACTTCAATCTTTCCGCCCTCTACGCTCGCGAAATAGGGCGAGTCGCCGAACCGGAACCCGATCGCAGCGGAGAAATCGCCCGCCAGCTTCGGATCGAAATTGGTCTGCATCGAGAGCATTATCGCGACTGCGCTGACCGGCTGCGTCGGATCATGACGCGGCGAGCGAAAAGCCCAGCGGCCGAGTTCGCACAGGATCGGACCGGCATCGAGCGCCCACCGGGTCGCTTCATAAACCTGCACCGAGGCTGGCGGCGGAAGCTTGGTTCGCCGGATCAGCCCGCGCTGCTCGAGCTCCGTCAGCCGCTGCGTCAGCACGTTGGCGCTGATGCCCGGCAGATCCGCCTTCAGATCCGAAAACCGCCGCGGTCCAAGCATCAGCTCGCGAAGCACGAGGATCGCCCACCTCTCACCAAGCAGCTCGAGCGCATGCGCGAGGCCACAGGCGTCCGCATAGCGCCTTTTGTCATCAGATGACTGTTTAGTTACATTTGTTAACTTCACAGTTGCAATATATGACGAACGACGGCAAAAAGCAAGCGAATCGAGTCGCAAAAAGGGAGCAGCAAAATGACGACGGCTTCGAAGATGATTTACGTGAACCTGCCGGTCGAGGATCTGGCACGGTCAAAGGCCTTCTATGAGGCACTCGGCTTTCGCAACGAGCCCAAGTTCACCAACGAAGCGGCGGCGGCGATGGCGGTGTCCGACACGATCTTCGTGATGCTGCTGACCAAGCCCTTCTATTCGACCTTCACAAGCAAGCCGATCGCCGACGCGCATAGCAGCAGCGCGGTGATGCTGTGCATTTCGTGCGACAGCCCTTCCGAAGTCGACCGGATCACCGATGCCGCGGCCTCGAACGGAGGCAAAGCGGACGTCGGGCCCAAGCAGGACATGGGTTTCATGTACGGGCGCAGTTTCGAGGACCCCGACGGCCACATTTGGGAGCCGATGTGGATGGACCCGAAATTCGCCGAACGAGGCGCTCACCCGGTCGAAGAGTGCGTGCAGATTGCGGGCGTCGCCGCCTAACATTCAACATTTGGGAGGAAAGCATGCCAATAAGTCCCAACGCAGCGATCGAAATTACCGCTTTCGGCTGGGTGCCGGAACCGGTGCAAGGGCTGGTCCGTGACCTGCGCGCGCGATGGGCGCTCGAGGAGGCTGGGCTGGACTATCGCGTTCGCCTGCTCACCCAGCAGCGCCCGCCCGAATATTTGCTGGAACAGCCCTTCGATCAGGTGCCCTGCTTCAGCGACGGCCAGGTCAAGATCTTTGAGAGCGGCGCAATCGTCCAATATGTTGGCGAAAAGAGCGAGCAGCTCCTGCCGCGCGATCCCAATGGAAAATATCGTGCGATCCAATGGACCTACGCAGCGCTCAACAGCGTTGAGCCGGCGCTGCTCAATCTGCTGCTGATCGACTTCTTCTATAAAGGCGAGGAGTGGGCGAAGCTGCGCCGTCCGGGCGCTGAGGATTTTGCCAAATTGAAGCTCAAACGTGTGTCCGACTGGCTCGGCGACAAAAGCTGGCTCGAAGGCGACCGCTTTACCATCGGCGACCTGGTCATGGTCACAGTGTTGCGCTTCCTCAGGCACACCGACCTGGTTGACGGATTTCCCAATCTCGCCGCTTACCTCAAGCGCGGCGAAGCGCGCGGTGCATTTCAGCGAGCGCTCACGGACCAGCTCGCCACCTATGCCGCCAACCAGCCTCAACTCGAAGGAGCAGTGGCATGACCTATTTCGAAGGATTTGTCCTCGCGGTTCCGGCCGCCAACAAGGACGCGTTTCGGGACCACGCAGGCGAAGTCGCCGATGCCGCTCGCGAGTTCGGGGTCGCGCGGCAGGTCGAAGCTTGGGAGAATGACATACCGAACGGCAAGGTCACCGACTTTCGCAAGGCGGTGAATGCCGGGCCGGACGAAAAGATCGCCTTCGCCTTCTTCGAATATCCCTCGAAAGCCGATCGCGACTCGGCGAACGAGAAGTTCCGCAGCGATCCGCGGATGCAGCCGCTCGCCGAAAAGACTCCGTTCGACGCCAAACGCATGATCCTCGGCGGCTTCGAGGCGATCGTCGAGGAAGGCCAGGGCGGCGGCGGATTTACCGACGGATTCGTCGTCCCTGTTCCAACTGCCAAGCGCGAAGCCTATCGCGAGCTCGCCGCCAGTATGGCCAAGGTGTTCCGTCTGCACGGCGCAACCCGGGTGGTCGAGGCGTTCGGCGAGGACGTGCCGAACGGCGAAGTCACCGACTTCTTTCGGGCAGTGAAGGCCGAAGAGGGCGAAGGGGTCGTCTTCTCGTTCATCGAATGGCCGGACAAGCAAAAGCGCGACCAGGCCTGGAAGGCGATCATGGAAGACGAGAGCCTCAGGCCGCAAGGCGAAATGCCGTTCGACGGCAAGCGCATGTTCTGGGGCGGGTTCGACGTGATCGTCGACACTGCCCGGGCGAGTCCCGAGCCCGCGGCCGCCTAGCTCAATTGCAACTCAAGGAGGCAAGAATGACCGATGTGCGTGAAGCCGCTGCGCCGGCCGCCACCAACGACAATCGCAATAATCCCAGGGGCGATTTCATCTGGTACGAGCTGATGACCACCGACGCGGAGGGCTCGAAGAGCTTCTACGACGCAGTCGTCGGCTGGAATATCAGCGAAGGCGCCGAAGAATTTAACGGCTATCGGATGATCGGCCGCAGCGACGGCAAGTTCGCCGGCGGCGTGCTGCCGCTGACCAAAGAGATGCAGCAGCACGGCGCCCGGCCGACCTGGCTCGGCTACGTGCACGTGCCGGACGTCGACAAAGCCGTGATAGACATTGCGAATGCCGGCGGCAGGGCGCTGATGCCGGCGTTCGACATTACCAATGTCGGTCGCATCGCAATGGTCAGCGATCCGCAGGGCGCTCCATTCTATGTGATGAAGCCGATTCCGCCGGCAAACGACCCGAATGCGAAGAGCGACGTCTTCTCGCCGGACGCGCAGCAGCGTGTCGGGTGGAATGAGCTGCAGACGAGCGACGTCGAGGCCGCACGTGCCTTCTACGGCAACCAGTTCGGCTGGGGCAGCGACGAGTTCATGGACATGGGCGAGATGGGCAAATACCGTTTCTGGGATCAAAACGGCACGCGCATCGGGGCCGTGTGCAACGGCAATGACGGACAGCAGCCGCACTGGCGCTTCTACATCCGGGTGCCGTCGATCTCTGCCGCCAAGCAGACGGCCGAGCAGCACGGTGGAACGGTCCACATGGGGCCGCACCAGGTGCCGACCGGCGACTGGATCGTGATCGGATCCGACCCGCAAGGCGCAGAGTTCGCGCTGGTCGGCGGACAGTAAAGAGGAGATGAGAATGTCGAGGAAGATCCAGCCCTGCCTGTGGTTCAACAAGAATGCAGAGGAAGCCGCGCATTTTTATGCCGAGACCTTCCCGGATAGCCGCATCGACTCGATAGAGCGGGCTCCTGGCGATTATCCGAGCGGCAAGGCGGGCGACGTGTTGGTGATCACGATGACGATCCTCGGCATGCCTTTCATGCTCCTAAACGGCGGCCCCCAATTCTCGTTCGACGAAGCCGTCAGCTTCCAAGTCGCGACCGACGACCAGGAGGAAACCGATCGCTACTGGAACGCGATCGTCAGCAACGGCGGCGAGGAGAGCGCCTGCGGCTGGTGCAAGGACCGCTTCGGGCTCTCCTGGCAGATCACGCCCAAGCGCCTGACCGACCTGATGTCGGAAGGAAATCCAGCCAAGTCGAAGGCGGCGTTCGACGCGATGATGCAGATGAGGAAGATCGACATCAAGGCGCTCGAGAGCGCTGTCGAAGGCATCACTGCCGATGCGTAAGCTAACGGGCGCCGTCTTTCAGTCGCTCGACGGCATAATGCAGGCACCGGGCGGGCCCCAAGAGGATCCGACGGGCGGCTTTACTCTGGGCGGATGGTCCTTCCCCTTCTGGGATGGCAGCATGGAAAGTCCGTTCGGCGAGGTGATCGAGGCCGATTATGATTTGCTGCTCGGCAAGCGGACCTACGATATCTTCGCGGCTTACTGGCCATACAATCAGGATATTGCGATCGGAGCGCGGTTCCAGCGCATCAACAAATATGTGCTCACTCATTCAGAAGAGCCGCTGGGCTGGGAGAACAGCAACAAGCTGTCCGGCGATACCGCCGAGGCGGTCGGCGAGCTCAAGAAGAGCGAAGGGCGCAACTTGCTGATCCAGGGGAGCAGCACCCTCTATCCCCCGCTGCTTTCCGCCGGCCTCATCAATCGGCTGCTGCTGATCACCTTCCCAGTGTTGCTGGGCCGCGGCAAATCGATATTCGATGGCACCCAGCA
>DASVYN010000101.1:0-9678 GCA_036392155.1 Sphingomicrobium sp. | reverse complement strand
CAAGCGCGGTGACCAGCTGGTGAGCGTCGAAGTCGACGTGCCCTCCGACGATGCAGAGCTCCAGCGGTTCGCTGAGAGCTGGAGCGGCGGCGGCAACCCCCGGGCGAACCTGGGTGTCTAGCGCCCGCCGCTAAATGAGAGAAACTTCTCCTCAGTCGCCGGAAGCCCGCCGCAAGCGCCTCGCAAGCATGCGTGCGGCCTTCGGGACGGATGTCGAGGAGAAGCTCAAACCGCGGCTCACCGCCTGGGAGGTGGTCAAGCGCATTGCGATCGGAGTCTATAATGACGGCTTCATCCATGCCGGAAATCTCGCTTACCTCTCGATTGTCGCTCTATTTCCTTTCTTCATTGTCGCTGCGGCAGTCGCGCATCTGCTCGGCCAGAGCCAGGATGCGATGCTGACCGTCACCAACGTGCTGCGCCGCCTGCCACCCGACGTCGCCGCAACCCTGCAGGAACCGATCCAGGAGGTGCTGACGGCCCGGACTGGAACTCTGCTCTGGCTCGGAGCGCTCGTCGGCCTGTGGACCGCGACGAGCTTCATCGAGACGATCCGCGACATCCTTCGCCGCGCTTATGGAGTGAAGTTCTGCGCGCCATTCTGGGAATATCGGCTGGGCTCGATGCTTGTGATCATCGGCGCCGTCCTGCTGCTGATGCTCGCATTTGCAGCAAGTGCGGCACTGACCTTCGCGCATCGCCTGATCATCAGCTGGTTCCCCTTCGCCCAAGGGGTGGCGACAACGCTCGGAATCTCGCGTTTGGTTCCGGCGGCGACCCTGTTCTTCACTTTCTACATTCTGTTTCTGGTGCTCACTCCATCCCGCTACCGCAAGCATGGCTGCATCAAATGGCCCGGAGCACTGCTGATTACCGTCTGGTGGCTGGTCACCGTCGAGATACTACCGGACGTTCTTTCGCTGTTCGGCGGTTACAGCCGAACCTACGGCAGCCTCGCCGGAGTGATGATCACCCTCATCTTCTTCTTCATCGTCGGGATCGGCGTGGTGGTTGGCGCCGAGCTCAATGCGGCGCTGGCGGAAACCGGCGCCACCGCGCTAAAGGGCGAAGTCTATACCGGGCCGTACACTGACGAGCTTGACGTCGAGGAGCCGCAGCCCGGTGAGGATGTCGAACCACTACTCCAAGCAAGGGGGCAGCAACTTTGAATGGACTGATGAACGGTAAGCGCGGGTTGATCATGGGGCTTGCCAATGACCGTTCGCTCGCCTGGGGAATCGCACGGGCGCTGAGCAGCCAGGGTGCTGAGCTGGCTTTTTCCTACCAGGGCGAAGCGCTCGAGAAGCGGGTACGGCCCCTGGCGGCCGAGCTCGGCTCGGACTTGCTGGTCGACTGCGATGTTTCCGACATGAAAGCGCTCGACAGAACGTTCGAAGTCTTGAAGGAGCGTTGGGGAGAACTCGATTTCGTCGTCCATGCGATCGGCTTTTCCGACAAGAATGAGCTTCGCGGAAAGTTCGTCGATACCTCGATGGACAATTTTCTGATGACCATGAACATCTCGGTCTACAGCTTCGTCGCGGTCGCTCAGCGGGCGCGGGCGCTGATGGGCGAGGGCGGGTCGCTGCTGACTCTGACCTATTATGGCGCGGAGAAGGTCATCCCGCATTATAATGTCATGGGCGTCGCAAAGTCGGGCCTCGAGACATCGGTCAAATATCTCGCTGCGGACCTCGGTCCCGAAGGCATTCGCGTCAATGCCATCTCGGCAGGTCCGATCCAGACGCTCGCGGCGCGCGGGATCGGCGATTTCACCTACATCATGAAGTGGAACGAATATAATTCTCCGCTCCGCCGCAACGTCACGATCGAAGATGTGGGCGGTGCCGGTCTGTACCTGCTGTCCGATTTGGCGAGTGGCGTTACCGGCGAAATCCACCACGTCGACGCCGGCTACAACGTCGTCGGTATGAAGGCCGAGGACGCGCCCGACATCACAACCGTCTAAATGCCGGAAATTGCGCGGTATGTTCGCGTTACCGGGCGCGTGCAGGGGGTCTTCTTCCGCGCATGGACTCGAGGCGAGGCACAGGCGGTCGGCGTAAGAGGTTGGGTACGCAACCGCAGCGACGGCTCGGTTGAGGCGCATCTCGAAGGTGAAGCTGACGCAGTCGAGGGGTTAATCGACCGGATACGTCAAGGACCACCCGGCGCGCGGGTGAGCGAAGTGGAGGTCGAGGCCGCTGCCGCGCAAGAGCTCAGCAGCTTCGAGGTCCTGCGCGCCTAGCCCGCGAACGGGTCGCGCACGAGGATCGTGTCATCCCGTTCTGGTGACGTCGACACCAACGCCACGGGGCAGCGGATCAGCTCCTCGATGCGGCGGACATATTTGATCGCCCGCGCCGGCAGGTCAGCCCAGCTGCGAGCGCCTCGGGTCGAGCCGGGCCAGCCTTCGATCTCTTCGTAGATCGGCTCGACACGCGCCTGATCGGCGGCATGCGGAGGGAGATAGTCGAACTCCTGGCCGCCGATTCGATAGCCCTTGCAGATCCTTACGGTCTCGAATCCGTCCAGTACGTCGAGCTTTGTGAGCGCAACCCCGGTGATTCCGCTGACGGCCACTGCCTGCCGGACCAGAATTGCGTCGAACCAGCCGCAGCGGCGGCGACGGCCGGTGACCGTTCCGAATTCGTGGCCCCGCTCGCCGAGGCGCTGGCCGAGTTCATTGTCCTGCTCGGTCGGGAACGGGCCCGAGCCGACGCGGGTGGTATAGGCCTTGACGATGCCGAGCACGAAACCCGCCGCGCCAGGACCCATGCCGCTTCCGGGGCCGGTGGTGCCGGCGACGGTGTTGGAAGAGGTGACGAAGGGGTAGGTGCCGTGATCGACGTCGAGCAGCACGCCTTGGGCACCTTCGAACAGGATGCGCCGGCCCCGCGAACGCGCTTCGTCGAGATCGCGCCAGACCGGCTTGGCGAAGGGCAGTACGAAATTCGCGATTTCCCTAAGGTCGGCGAGCAGGCGTTCGCGGTCGACCGGCGGCTCGCCGAAGCCCGCGCGAAGCGCGTCATGATGCGCGCAGAGGCGGTCGAGCTGCGGTCCGAGCTCGCCCAAATGCGCGAGATCGCAGACGCGGATCGCACGGCGGCCGACCTTGTCTTCATAGGCAGGTCCAATGCCGCGGCGCGTCGTACCGATCTTGCCCGCGCCGGACGCATCTTCGCGCAGCGCGTCCAGGTCGCGGTGGATCGGCAGGATTAGAGGGCAGGTCTCGGCGATCCGCAGCACGTCCGGAGTGATCGCGATCCCTTGCTCGCCGATCTTCTCGACTTCGGCCTTGAGCGCCCAGGGATCGAGCACCACGCCATTGCCGATCACCGACGGCGTACCGCGGACTATCCCCGAGGGCAGAAGCGAGAGCTTGTAGGTCTGGTTTCCGACGACGAGCGTGTGGCCGGCATTATGACCGCCCTGGTAGCGCACGACAATGTCCGCGCGGCTCGCCAGCCAATCGACGATTTTTCCCTTGCCTTCGTCGCCCCACTGGGCGCCGATGACTGTGACGTTTCCCACTATGATGTTTCCTGCAGGTGAGGCCGCGGCGGCTCTAGGAGGTGGGGCGCCCTACGTCCAGTTAGTCGGAGCTTCGAAATGCGGCATAGCTGCCGTAGCTCGCGACCGCGAAGGGCACGAAATAGGTCAGCACGATCCTCCACCAGATCGGCCAGTGCCCGGTGAATATCTCCGGCCCCTGGTTGATCATATTCAGGACGGTGCCGACGATTGCCGCAACGGTCAGCGAACGGCCGATCGAGGGCTTTGCGAACGTGCGGCTGAGTGCTTCACGTGGAGAGGACATGAGCGGCCTCTACCCTCCCCCGGAGATCCGGGGGAGGGGTACTGCTCAAAACTTCAGCGGCCGCACCAGCTTCACTCCGGGGAGCTTTTCGACCTTCGCAACCACGTCGGCGCTGACAGGCTCGTCGACCGAGAGAAGCAATACCGCCTCTCCGCCCGCCTCGACCCGGCCGAGATGGAAGGTGCCGATGTTGATTCCCGCTTCGCCAAGGACGGTGCCCAAGCGACCGATGAACCCCGGCGCGTCCTCGTTCACGACATAGAGCATGTCGCCGGCAAGGTCCGCCTCGACCTTGATCCCGAACAGCTCGACCAACCGCGGCTGGCTGTTCCCGAACAGGGTTCCGGCAACGGTCCGGTCGCCGGTCTTGGTCTTTGCGGTCACCCGCAGGAGCGTGTGGTAATCACCCTCGCGGTCGTGTCGTACTTCGCGAACGTCGAGCCCGCGCTCCTTTGCCAGATAGGGCGCGTTGACCATGTTCACGGTGTCGGAATGCACGCGCATGAACCCGGCGAGGACAGCGCCGACCATCGGCTTCATGTTGAGCTCGGCGGCAGCGCCCTCAGTTTCGATCGACAGACCGGCGATGTTGCCGTGCGCGAGCTGTCCGACGAGGCTGCCGAGTTCTTCGGCAAGTGCCATGTAGGGCTTGAGCCGCGGGGCTTCCTCGGCCGACAGCGAAGGCACGTTGATCGCATTGGTGATTCCGCCGAGCAGCAGGAAATCGCTCATCTGCTCGGCAACCTGAATCGCAACATTGACCTGAGCTTCACTGGTCGATGCGCCGAGGTGGGGCGTCGAGATGAAGTTTGCGGTACCGAACAGCGGCGACTCCTTGGCCGGTTCCGTCTCGAACACGTCAAGTGCGGCGCCCGCAATATGACCGCTGTCAAGACCGTCCTTGAGCGCCGCTTCATCGATCAGGCCGCCGCGCGCGCAATTGATGATGCGCACACCCTTGCGGGTCTTGGCGAGATTTTCCCGGCTCAGGATGTTGCGCGTCTGCTCAGTGAGCGGCGTATGCAGGGTGATGAAGTCTGCCCGGGCGAGCAGCTCATCCAGCTCGACCTTTTCGACACCAAGCTCGATCGCGCGTTCGGGCGAAAGGAAGGGATCGAAAGCGACGACCTTCATTTTGAGGCCGATAGCGCGGCTGGCGACGATCGAGCCGATATTGCCGCAACCGATGAGCCCGAGCGTCTTTCCGGTCACCTCGACGCCCATGAATCGGTTCTTCTCCCACTTGCCGGCCTGAGTTGAGACGTCGGCTTCAGGCAGCTGGCGGGCGAGCGCAAACATCAGTGCGATTGCATGCTCGGCGGTGGTGATGGAATTGCCGAAGGGCGTGTTCATCACCACGACGCCTTTTGCCGAGGCCGCCGGGATGTCGACATTGTCGACCCCGATCCCGGCGCGGCCGACCACTTTCAGCTGGCCGGCATGTTCGAGAATTTCTTTCGTGACCTTGGTCGAGCTGCGGATTGCGAGGCCGTCATAGTCGCCGATGATCGCTTTGAGCTCGTCGGGCGTCTTGCCGGTGATCTCGTCGACATGGATTCCACGGTCGCGGAAGATTTGTGCGGCCTTGGGATCCATCTTGTCGCTGATGAGGACTTTGGGTGCTTGGTTGGTCATTGGAAACCTCGTCATTCGGGCACAAGCGCGAACTCAGTCCCGCTTGCGCAATCTGTTTGTTGCTGTTCTTCGCTTTTGGGCGAGGAATTCGGCTTTCAGGCGCTGCGCGCTTCTTCCCACGCCCAGTCGAGCCATGGACCGAGCGCTTCAATGTCGGCACTGTCGACGGTCGCCCCGCACCAGATACGTAGACCGGGCGGAGCATCGCGATAGCCCGCGATGTCGAACGCCGCGCCCTCCTTCTCGAGCAGGCCGGCGAAGCGCTTGATGAAGTCCGCGTCGGCGCCCTCGACCGACAGACAGACCGAGGTCTTCGACCGGGTTGCCGGATCGGCCGCGAGGTGGCTCAGCCAGTCTCGCTCAGCGACGATCCGGTCGAGTGCCGCCGCATTGGCATCGGAGCGCGCGATCAGCCCCTTGAGGCCTCCCAGATCCTTTGCCCATTCGAGCGCAAAGATCGCGTCCTCGACAGCGAGCAGCGAAGGCGTGTTGATCGTCTCACCCTTGAAGATTCCTTCGGCGAGCGCGCCTTTCGAAACGAGCCGGAAAAGCTTCGGAAGCGGCCAGGCCGGAGTGTAGCTTTGCAGCCGCTCGATGGCGCGCGGGCCGAGGATCAGCACCCCGTGCCCACCTTCGCCGCCGAGCACCTTCTGCCAGGAGAAGGTCGCGACGTCGATCTTGTCCCACGCAATATCATAAGCGAACACGCCGCTCGTCGCGTCTGCAAAGCTGAGGCCCTCGCGGTCCGAGTCAATCCAGTCGCCGTTGGGCACGCGAACACCCGAGGTGGTGCCGTTCCAGGTGAACAGCACGTCGTTCGACCAGTCGATCTGGTCGAGATCGGGGAGCTTGCCATAGTCGGCACGGATCACCGTCGGATCGAGCTTCAGCTGCTTGACCGCGTCGGTCACCCAGCCTTCGCCGAAGCTTTCCCACGCCAGTGTCGTGACTGGGCGGGCACCGAGCATCGTCCACATCGCCATTTCGAAGGCGCCGGTGTCGCTGCCAGGGACGATGCCGATCCGGTGCGTCTCGGGAAGCCCGAGCAGCTCGCGCATCAGGTCGATGCAATATTGCAGCCGCGCTTTGCCGAGCTTCGAGCGATGCGAGCGGCCGAGCGCTTCGGTGGCGAGTTTGTCGGCCGACCAGCCTGGCGGCTTGGCGCAGGGTCCCGATGAAAAGAAGGGACGGGCGGGGCGGGTAGTGGGTTTCGCCGCGCGCACAGCTGCGACGGCTTCGTCAATATCAGTCAATTCAACTCTCCTTGCAGAGAGCACGCGCCGCGTTGGGACGGCGTGGCCCGGAGCTGCTTCTAAGCCCGAATGTGGCGAGCTCAAGGCAGCGCGAAAGATTCGCGTTCGAATCGCGGACCCGGGTCATTGCTGCACCGCACAACAGATTGAAATTGCTCGAAACGCTCTTTCAGGAGCCGGATTCGAACGGTTCACCGTGCCCACCGGACGATTCGTCCCGCCCCGCCCAGTTGAAGGTTGAATTTGTTAACCATCCGAAAGCAGTGTCGCTGACGCCAACGCGCGGCGGGCAATCCGTGCGACCGGCGCAGGGGCTGGGGAGCTCCTTTTGAAACATGGGTTTCACGGGCCGCGTTTTGACGCGCCATGTGGGTTTGGAGCGGAATCAGATGACGCAAGTGTTGGCCGCAACGACGGGCCTGTTTCGCGATCGCGACTTGTTCGTCCATGACGGCTCTAAGCTTCGTCGCTTCCGCATTTCGGCACCGCTTCAGGCGGTGTTTTTCATTGTGTTGCTGGGGCTCGTCGCCTGGGCCAGCTATGCAACCGCCCGGCTGGTCGACCGCCCGCACCTTGTGCCCCAGACGATCACGCTTCCTGCAGCGACCGAGGCCCGGGCCCGAATGATCGAACAGCGCCAGGCGCTGATCGAGGCCGCGCTCGCCGGCCGGAAGATCGATCCCGAACTGATCGCTGCCGCCGCCGCTGGCGGGCGGATCGCGGTCGACGGTCCGCTTGCCCGGGTCGAACAGCAACAGCTCGAACAGGCTGCGCTGGTCGCAAAGGCGCTCGACGTTCGCTACCAGGTCACTGCGGCCGAGCTGAAGCGGCTCGGCATCACTCCGGCACGTGTCGGCAACCACGACGGCGTCGGCGGTCCGTTCGAAAGCGCAAGCAGCTCGACCTTCAAATCCTTGTTCGACAGCTGGAAGAAGCTCGACCAGCTCCAGGACGGGGTGATTGCCATTCCTTCGGACAAGCCGATCAGGACAAGCGTCGAGTTCACCAGCGGCTTCGGTGTCCGTTCAGACCCGTTCCACGCTGGTGCTGCAATGCATCCGGGTATCGATCTTGCAGGTGCTTACGGTACGCCAATCTATGCAACCGCCGACGGCACCGTGCTTCGTGCCGGGTGGAACAATGGCGGTTACGGCAACCTCGTCGAGATCGATCACGGCCGCGGAATCACGACCCGCTACGGTCATATGTCGGCGATCCTCGTGTCTGCCGGCCAGCACATTACCCGCGGCCAGCAGATCGGCCGCATGGGCTCCACCGGTCGCTCGACCGGCAATCACCTGCATTATGAAGTGCGCATCGACGGACGCGCTGTGAACCCGATCCCATTCATGAAATCGACCGATTATGTGCTCGCGATGCAGCGCCGCTCCGGCGCGGCTTCGATGGACGCGGTTGCGATCGGCGGACCGACCGGCGGACAGCACTAATCCCGCTCCGGTTGTCCAGCGCCTCGCTGGTCCCTATCTCACTTTCGTGAGCGAGCCTCAGATCACCTTGACCCAGAATGCGGCCAGACGCGTCGCGTGGATCGCCGAGCGCCAGCACAAGCCGGCGATCCTTCGGCTTGCCGTCGACGGCGGCGGCTGCGCTGGCTTCACCTACAAGTTCGAGCTCGCGCAAGAAGCCGAAAATGCAGACGAGGTCGTCGAGACCGATGGGGTGAAGCTGGTGGTCGACCCGATCAGTCTCGAGCTGGTCAAAGGATCCGCAGTCGACTTTGTCGAGGATCTCGGCGGAGCTGCGTTTCGAGTGACCAACCCCAACGCCCAGTCCGGGTGTGGATGCGGTTCCAGTTTCAGCGTCTGATTTGGTAATTCCGCCTGAAGGCGCTGCTCATCCAGCTGGGATGAAGCACGCGCCGCACCGGGAAGCTGGTCGCAGCCGGCCCCTCGGCCTGCAGCGGTTCAGCCTTGCCCCATTCAGCCGAGTCGCAGTTCTCGGCTTTTGCCCGGGCGGCGCGTGCGAGCCCTAGTTCCGACCACTGCGGGCTCATAGCGGAAAGGTCTGGACGCCGGTGACCAGCTGGATCGCGAGCAACAGTGCTGCGACGGTGATCATTCCGCCGAATCCCGTCTTCGCGCGAGTGCTGAGCACGGCCGCCCTTCCTTAAGTTTTGCGATTGAAGCGTGTCGCAGTCCTTCTGTTCGCAAGCCGACATTCACGCCACGGGAAAGTCGCGGAAATGCTCGTCTTTGACGGCAGAGCAACGGCGCTCCATTGACGAATATTGCGGAAATGTGCGGATATGTGCGGATCAGGCGGGGGCTGAGTCCATGCAGGGCGAATTGAGCGATGAAGGCAGCGAAACCGTGGCGCTGGTCGTGCGCGAGGAGCTCGCTCGTCGACGCCTCTCGCGTCAGTGGCTCGCTGACGAGGCGAAGGTCAGCCTCTCGACGCTCGAAAAGGCGCTCGCCGGGCGAAGGCCGTTTACCTTGGCCACTGTTGTCCGGCTCGAGGAGGCGCTCGGCACGAGCCTTAGGGCTCCGGCAGTGCGCGTGCAGACGGGTACAAAGCTGTTCGCGCCAGAATCCATGGGCGCCTATGCGCGCCCGGCAGTGCAGTGGCTCGAAGGCGCCTATCTCACTTTGCGGCCGTCGTTCAGCGAAAGAGGGGCGATCTTCGCTTATTTGACCTCGATCGGTTGGGATGATCCACGCGCCCATCTGACGTTCAGCGAGGCCGCACGCACCGACAGCGAATATGAGCAGAAGGGTTTCGTCTCCTTTCCGGTCCTCTCCGGAGCGATCTACCTCGTGACGATCAGCGACGGACAATATCGGGTGGCGATCCTCAATCGCCCATCGGCTGGAGGCCTGAGCGGCATTCTGCTGACGCTTGCTGCAGGCGAGGGGGCGCAACTGACGCCGGCCGCAGTGCCTATCGCGCTCATCCCGATCGGGGAACGCCAACCCGCAGTCGGTGTCATCCGCGAAGTCGATCAATGCTACG
>DASVYN010000100.1:0-13152 GCA_036392155.1 Sphingomicrobium sp. | reverse complement strand
GCTTGCGATCCGTCGGCACAAACGCTGTCGCTTGCCGCAGGATTGGCCCTCATCGAGGCCGTAGACATCGCCGCGCCCGGTCAGCCGCTGATGCTGAAATGGCCCAACGACGCGATGCTCGGAGGCAAGAAGCTCGCGGGGATTCTGCTTGAACGCAACGGCGAGCGGATTGCAGTCGGATTCGGCGTCAATCTGGCGAGCGCGCCGGTACTGGCCGACCGCGAAGGGGCATCCCTGGCCGGCAAGATCGCTCCGGAAGCCTTCGCGCCGCTGCTTGCTGGCAGTTTCGCGCGGATGCTGGAACTTTGGCGGCAAAGCGAGCCGGCTATGCTCTCGCGGGCCTGGCTCGCGCGCGCGCATCCGCTGGGGACGCGCCTAACCGTTCACTCGGCGGTCGATGAACTGATTTCGGGCCGGTTCGAAGGTATCCAGTCCGACGGCGCGCTCCGCCTGCGTCGCGACGACGGCATGATCGACATTGTCCGGGCCGGCGACGTCGAGTTGTGATCGCCAACCGACACAGCTAGGGCGCGGCCATGATCCTGGCCGTCGACGTTGGCAATACGAACCTGGTCTTTGCGCTCGTCAGCCAGGGTGAGATCCAGGCGCGCTGGCGCATCGCCACCGACCCGCGGCGCACCGCCGATGAATATGCAGTCTGGCTTCACCAGTTGCTCGAGCTCGAAGGGTTTTCACGCGACGATATCGACGGCGTGATCATTGGGACGGTGGTTCCGCGCGCGCTTCACAATTTGGAGGTCTTGTCCGAGAAATATTTCCGGAAGACGCCCTTGATCGCCGGCCAGGGGGCCGCGGCCTGGCCGCTGCAGTTCGATGTCGACGAGCCGGAAAATGTCGGCGCGGACCGTGCGCTCAACGCCATCGCCGCGCATTCCAAATACCCGGGTGACCTGCTGATCATCGACTTCGGCACGGCGACGACCTTCGACGTGGTGAGCTCTGCTGGTGCCTATACCGGCGGCATCATTGCTCCGGGCATCAATCTCTCGCTCGACGCGCTGGTCAGCGCTGCGGCCAAGCTTCCGCGCATTGCAATCGAGTCGCCGCAGGGCAACAGCGTGATCGGCCGAACCACTCAGAGCCAGATGCTCATCGGCATTTATTGGGGCTATGTCGCGATGCTCGAGGGACTAACCGAGCGGATCAAGCGCGAGCTCAACCGTCCGGCGACCGTTGTCGCAACTGGCGGCCTCGCTACGCTGTTCGACAGGCACACCAACGTGTTCGACGCGATTGAACCCGATCTCACCATCCAGGGGTTGAGCCTTTTGCACGACATGGCAGCGCGCAGCCCGAAATGATTCCAGGAGAGGAACTGCTGTTCGTCGCGCTCGGCGGTTCGGGCGAGATCGGAATGAACGTCAATCTCTATGGTTGCCGCGGCCAGTGGATCATGGTCGATCTCGGATTGACCTTCGCCGATCCCAGCTATCCAGGCATCGAGCTGATTCTTCCCGATTTGGAATTCATCGAGAACCAGCAGGAGCGGTTGGCCGGGATTGTTCTCACTCACGGCCACGAGGACCATATCGGCGCGTTGCCCTACCTTGCGGAGGAGCTGAAGGCTCCGCTTTATGCAACGCCGTTCACTGCCGGCCTGATCGCCGGCAAACTCGAGGAAGAAGGGCTTACCGGCGCAGTAAGTCTCCATGTGGTGGAGCGTGGCGGAAGCATCGAGCTCGGGCCCTTCCGTGTCAGCTTCGTTGCGCTCTCGCACTCCATTCCCGAAGGCAATGGTGTGCTGATCGAGACGCCCTTCGGAAACATCTTTCATACCGGCGACTGGAAGATCGACGAAACTCCGGTGATTGGCGAAGCGCCAAGTCCGGAAATCCTGCGTGCAATCGGCGATGAGGGCGT
This sequence comes from Sphingomicrobium sp., assembly GCA_036392155.1. Classification (GTDB taxonomy): domain Bacteria; phylum Pseudomonadota; class Alphaproteobacteria; order Sphingomonadales; family Sphingomonadaceae; genus Sphingomicrobium. The sequence continues at coordinate 11,271 of DASVYN010000100.1, read as the reverse complement.
GCTGGCGCTGGTTTGCGACTCGACCAACATCTTTCAAGATCAGCCTTCCGGTTCGGAGGAAAGCGTTCACGCCGGTCTTCTGGCGAAGGTCGCCGAGGCGACCGGACGCGTGCTCGTTACGACATTCGCCTCGAATGCAGCCCGGCTGCGGACCATTGGCCGGGTCGCGCTAGAGACCGGGCGCAAGCTGTGCATTGCCGGCCGTTCGCTCGAGCGAATCCTGCGTGTTGCGCAAGCGACCGGCTATCTTGAGGATTTCCCGCCGCCGATCGCCTTCGACGAGGCGATGCGGCTGCCGAAAAGCGAGCTTCTGATTATCGCCACCGGCGGGCAGGGCGAGCCGCGCGCAGCGCTCGGACGCATCGCCGGCGGGACTCATGAACTCAAGCTCAGCGAAGGCGACACCGTCATCTTCTCGTCGCGGGTCATCCCTGGAAACGAGGTCGCAATCGGGAGAATCATGAACCAGTTGTCCGACCTCGGTGTCCGGATCATCACCGAGCGTCAGGCTCACGTCCATGTCTCCGGCCATCCCGGCCGGCCTGAGCTGATCGAGATGTACAATTGGGTTCGGCCGGAGATCGTCGTTCCGGTACATGGGGAAGCGCGGCATCTCGCCGAACATGCGCGCCTGGCGCTCGGTCACGGAGTTTCTCGCGCCCTCGTGCAGGGAAATGGCGACGTGATCCGACTCGCGCCCGGCGAGCCGAAGAAGATTGATGAGGTTCGCGTAGGGCGCCTGGTACTTGACGGTGACGTGATCCTGCCGGCGGACGGCGCAACCGTGAACGAGCGGCGGCGGATCGGCTACGGGGGGCTGATCGCCGTCGCCGTACCGATCGGCGAACGGGGACGGCTCGCGGGTACGCCGTTGGTGCGCCCGTTCGGAGTTCCGATCGAGGAAGACCGTGATGATTTCATCGCCGACGCAACCGATGCTGCGACGCGCGCCTACAGTGCCGGGGCGGACGAGGACATGGTGCGCGAATCCGTGCGGCTTGCAGTCAGGCGTTGCGCCACGCTGTGGACGGGCAAGAAGCCGCTTGTCGAGGTCATGATGCTACAGGTGAAGCAGTAAGGACCGATGGCATTCACGTCGATTATCGCAATCTATTTCCTATTCTTCGCATTCAGTACTTTCGTGCTGCTGCCGTTTGGCGTCAGGACGACCGAGGAAAGCGGGGGTGAGAAGGTGCCCGGGCAGGCGGACAGCGCACCGCACAGGTTCGACCTCAAGCGTCATCTCATCAGGGCGGCAATCGTCGGTGCGATCCTGTTTGCGCTTTACTATGCCAATTGGACCTACGGTTGGATCACGCCTGACGACCTTGACCTTTACCATCCCCGCTAGGTCGGGGACCTTATCGCAACTTGTCGATCGCTTGTGAGAGCCCGGCATAGAGCTTGCCCATGTCCGACGACATCAGAGTGACCGCGATCATGCCGCCGTCGCGCTCTGCAAGCACGCGGCGGAGCATCGCCTCGAAATCGGCCACATAGCGGTTCACCGACCGCTGGAACTCGCTGTCGGTCTCGTAATGAGCCCGGATCGCGCGGGTTTCACTGCCGCCGATCAGCCGCACCGCGCGGCTGGTGAACACGCCACGGTTGCCCTTGAGATAAGAATTCCAGGCTTTGTCGTCGATCTCATCCGCCATAATCTTGCCGACGTCGATCGCGGCCGAATGCATCGAATCGATCAACAGCGCGACCCGCTTGGCAAAGGCTTCGCTGTCCTTCTCGCGTTGTTCCTTGCTGGTCCGTTCGATGTGGGCTTCGAGGGCGGTGGCGGTCTGGCCGATGGTGATCATCTGCTGCGTCAGCCGGTCCGATGCTGAGCGCGCCGACTCGACCGCGTGCGCCGCGACCGTCTCCACGTCGCGCAATCGGTCTTCGATGCTCTCGCGGATGACGCGTTCAAGCGCCTGCGCTGCCTCTTCCGAAAGCTTGCCGGCGGTCTCGGGAATGACCGCCTGGATCGACTCGCGAGCACGCTCGGCCGCGTGCACTGCCGCTTCCTTCACCTGCACCAGCGAGGCGACCAGCGCCGGACCGGTTTCCGAGCTGAGGTTCGCTGCTTCTCGCTCGACCTGCGCAAGCGTCGAAGCGAGCTCGGCGAGTCTCGATTGTGCATCCTCGACGCCGCTGTCCACGCTCGCCAGCAGTTCCGAGAACCGCTCGCGCTGCTCCGCAATTTCGCAATTGGTCGCGCTGAGCTTTTCGCTCGCTTCGATCGTCGCGTCGCGCAGCCAGCCGATCTCCGGCCTTGCCGACGCTGCGACCTCGACGAGTCGATCGGCACCTTCCTGTGCCTCACCAATTGCGGGCCCGACTTTCTCGCGGATCTCAATTGCGAGGCGCTCGATGCTCTCGCGCAGCATGGCAGAGCGTTCTGCGAGCGACCCGATCGCGCCTTCTTGCGTTCCTGCCTGGGCAGCGAGCGTGTCGAGCTCGGCGCGGGCGCGGGTCAGTGATTCGAGGAAATGGTTGGCCCGTTCGTCGCCATTGGCGGCGAGTTCGGAGAAACGCTGGTCGATCAGCGCGAGGCCCCGATCGATCTCGGCAATCATGTGCTGAGAGGCTCGGTCTTGTTCCGCAACGCGCGCCGACAAGCCTTCGAGCGAACTGCTTGCGCGATCGATGTTTGCTGCCAACGACTCTCCAGCATCGGCGCCGGCCTTGCCGATTCCGGCAGAAGCCTGGGCGACGAGTGACGCCACCGCTGCCGCCTGGACGTCGATCCCGCTTCGAATCTGGTCGAGCGTCACGGACGTCCGCTCAAGAAGCGCATCGAGCGTGCCGGAAAACGCCGCTTCGGCTTGACCGGCGCTGCCGACGGCCGCGGCTCCCGCAGCCTCTATCTCCGATAGCCGGGCAGCAAGTCGATCACTGGCCTCGCCGACGAGCTGGTCCGTGCTGCGCGTCCGCTCGGCAAGCTTGTCCACCTGCTCGCCGAATGTCTCCGCCTTGGTAAGGGATTCGCTCCCGATGGAGCGGAATTGCTCCGCTACCGATCGAGCCGTCTGCTCGGCTTTGGGCAAATCGTCCAGCAATACGGCTATGTCGTTGCGGGCAGCTTCTGCAGCGCGGTCGAGCGCTTCCCCGTGAAGTTTCAATTTCTCGCTGCTGCTGTCGAACTCGCGCGTGATTCCGCCGAGCTTGCCCGTGGCATCATCGCCAAGCTGCATCAGATGTTGCGAGATCATGGACAGTTCGGACCGGCTGTCATTGATCCGCTGCGACAGCACCTCGAGCAATGCCTCGAGCGAGCGGGCTTCGCTTCGCATCGTGATGACGGATCGGGTGAAACGTTCCGCCTCCTTGCGCCTGGTGCGGCCAAACATCAGCCAGACGAGGCCCATCAGAGCGAGCGGCCCGGCCGCGACCGCCAACCATTGCGCAATGAGCGGCGACGACAGAGGCTGGCCAGCGAGCGTTCGCCCGGCCGACCAGGCCGAATAGCCGATCCACAGGCCGGCAAGGATAATCAGCGCGGTCGCGAGAACCTGCCTGCCACCCGCACCGCGTTCTTCCGCAGTCTGATGAAGCCACTGCTCCTGGTCGAACGAAGGCTCGACGAAGTCGACGCTGCTGCTGAGCAGATTCGGGGGCGCTGCCGGATCTTGGGCCGGAGGCAGCGGTTCGGCTCGCTGTGGGTTGGGTGTCATGGCGAATGACAGTTTACCATCTTTGACGATGCACGAAAGCGATTAGAGAGACATTGGATGCTGGAAAGGGGAGGGGCTTTGAAGCAATGGCGATCGGCGCGCTGATCGGAGCCTATCAGGAGGACGACAGCGGCGGCCTGCGCGCCTTGCTTCCGCTCGCTGGGCGCACCCTCATCGAATATCAGGCGCGCTGCGCTTCCGCTGCCGGAGCAGCTCCGATCGTGGTCGTCGTCGAGCGCGTTCCCCAGGCGCTGCAGGACGCATTCGAGCGGCTTCGGCTCGATGGCATCGGCGCGTTCCCGGTCAGCGACGTCAACGAGGCGGTCAGCCGGTTTGAGGCAGGCTCCATGGTCCTCTTGATCGGCGACGGAATCGCACCCCCGGTGAACCTGGTCTCGGCCTTTACGCAAGAGCCCGAGCCTGCCGTCGGTACGGTTCCCGACGATGAGCAGCATGTGCACTTCGAGCGAATCGATGCGCAATCCCGGTGGGCCGGTCTGGCGGTAGTCGACGCTCACCTCCTTGGATCGACCGCAGCGATGCTCGGCGATTGGGACCTGCAGTCGACTTTGCTGCGCCGGGCAATCCAGGAGGGCGCTCGTCGAGTTGCAGTGGGCGGAACCGGTAGCGAACCCCTGCTCGCGCAAAGCAGTGACTCGCTTGCCGGTTTCCAGCGTCATCTGGTTCAGGCCTCGCGCGGCGATCGGAACGACTGGGTCAGCCGTTACCTCCTCCCGCCGCTTGAGGATCTAGCCACCGAACAGCTGATGGAAACACCGGTGCGCCCGCTGTGGTTGATCTGGGCGGCGCTCGCGCTGACGCTAGGAGGCGCAGTCTGCTTCACCCGAGGCTGGCTCGGCGCGGGTCTGCTGCTCGTACTTGCATCAACGCCGCTCGATCTGATCGGCGCTCGCCTTGCATCGATTCGATTGAAGCCGCTGCCGATCCGGATGTTGAGCAGACTTGCGCTGTGGCCGGCGGCGGGACTCGCGCTCCTGGCGATCGGGCTATGGGAGATGCGCCATGGAACGGGTTGGGGTGCCCTGGTGAGCGCGGCTGCGGCTTGCGCGTTCGCCGAGGCCATGCGGATCGAAGTGCCGACAATGCCTCCCGGCGGCGAGCTGTGGCTCCTGTCGCGCCGGAACGCGATCTTCCTCGCCGTTCCTTTCGCCCTGGGCGGCGTCTGGACCGCGTATCTGCTGGCGATTCTGCTTTACGCGGCCGTGTCTTTCTTCATCGTTCAGCGAGTCCGGCATCGGCCTTCAAGTTGACGCGAAGTTAACCGAAGTTGGATAAGCTTGGTTCGATGATGCCGGAAGAATGGCCGATTGCTGCCTCGGCAGCGGACGGGAACGCGCCTGCGCGCCTTGCGGGACGTGGCCGATTGTCCACGGTTCGCCGCGACTTTTTCCTGGATCCTGCAAAGCGCCTGACCGAGCAGGAGCGGGCGCTGATGACGGCTATGCTCAACTGCCTCGTCAGCGACATCGCCGACGCGATCCGGGCTGTGCTCCCCAATGGACGTGTAGCGGCCAACGATGAGGGAGACACCGGACTCATCGAGGCCTTGACTGCGTCCGGCCTGCTCGACGAGCCGGGCCTGATGGCGCTCCTGCTTCGCCGGGCGGATGAGGAAAGGATCGCAACCGCTGCCCGCGCCCGCAGCGGACGACGCGAGGCGCGGGTACTGCAGGGGCTCGTCAGTCACGATTATGGCGCGGTGGCGGCGGCGGCGATGGCGCTGATCCTTGGGCGCGGCCGCCGGCGGGACCGCTTCGGCCAATGCCTCATCGCTTATGACGATTTGCCGGCCGCCAGCGCGGAAGCGCTGGTCCACGGCGTCGCTGCAGGATTGCGGGTTGAACGCGCGCTCAATCGCGGCGCGCCGGCAGCGGACCTCGAACTCGCCGAGGCGAGCGGCAAGGTCCTTGAGGAGCATGATGCAGAGCGGGGCATCGAAACGCTAACCGCAGCACTGGTTCATTTCCTCGACGAGGCTGGCGGACTGACCGACGATCTTGTCCTTGCGGCGGCCCACGAGGGCGAAGTGACCTTCGTTGCCGAGGTGCTCGCCCGTCGCGCCGGGATTCCGACCGATTCGGCGGTCGACGAGTTGCTTTCGGGTGAAGCCGTTCATGTGATGGCGCTGCTCCGTATGGCGGGCGTTTCGCGCGAGCTTGGCGCGGGCCTTCTCGCCGGCATTGGCGACCTTCTCGGGATTAGCGATGCCGGCGCAGCGATCGGTCTGTTCGATCGGATGAGCGACGATCAGGCGCGGGCCGCGCGCTCCTGGCTGTTGACCGACCGTGCCTATCGCGCGGCGCTCGAGCGTTTGGGACAGGCTCGTGGCTAGCGCCCCGTCCGAACCGCGGCTGGTCCTTGGACGGCTCGATCGGGAAGGACGGCTGATCTCGGCCGATCCCGAGCTCGAGGCGCTGCAGCGCGAAGCCGGGTCGAGCCTCGGCCAGCCATTGGCTTTGCCGCAGATCGCCGCAGTTGCGCAGCTTGCGCGAAAGCTCAGGACGCACGTGTCCCGGCCGGCCCTTACCGCTTCGACTGATTATGACATCGAACTATGGGTTCAGGCGACGCCCGAAGGTGACGAGGTCGCACTTTCGCTCGAGGGCTGGACCGTGCGCGCCCCTGCGGGGCCGCGGCTGGCGGCGATTCTCGGCGGCGGCGCCGAAGCCGATACCGGGGGTGCCCGCAACGAATGGGCCGCCGACGAGGAGCTGCGGATCATCTCCCTGTCGGCGGATCTCGCCGAGCTCCTCGGCGTTGATCCCGACGGCGTCGCCGGCCAGGCGCTGACGCGCATTGTCCGCCTTGAGGAAGATGAAAATGGCGAGATGCCGCTGATCAGTGCGCTCGCTGCGCGTCGCGGCTTTTCCGGACAGCATGCCCGCAGCCGTGCCGACGACAGCCGTTCGGTGATCCTCGATGGCGAGGTCGTGACCGCCGCGGATGGCAACTTTGCCGGCTTTCGTGGGTCGGTCCAGGCGGAACACCCGATCGGTTCTGCGGCCCCTGCGCGAACGACCGTGTTCGACCATGCGCTGGACGAAGTGCTGCGTTCTCCGCTCGACCGGATCATCGAGAGCGCGGAGCGGATTGTCGAGCGCGCCGATGGGCCCCTGAGGAGCGACTATGCGAGTTACGGCAACGACATTGCCGCTGCCGCGCGTCACCTGTTGTCGGTGCTTACATCGATGAGTGAAGAGCCGGTCCAGGCGCAACGTTCGATCGACCTCGCAGTACTTGCCTCCGAGGCGGTCGTGATGCTTGATTCCTCGGCCGAGGATAGAAACGTCACGATCGAGCTCGAGGGCAGCGATTCGCTTCCGGCGAGCGGTGAAGAGCGCGCGGTCATTCAAATCCTCGTCAATCTTCTGGGCAACGCAATCCGGCACTCGCCCGACGGCGGGAAGATCCGGCTGATTTTCTCGCGAACGCCCGGAACAGCCTCGGTAACCGTATCCGACGAAGGCCCCGGCGTGGCAGCCGTCGATCAGCAGAGAATTTTCGAGCGGTTTGAACGCGCGCATCCCAAGGAAGGCGGTACGGGCCTCGGCCTCGCAATTTCGCGGCGCCTGGCTCGCTCCATGGGCGGTGACGTCACGCTCGACACCGCACCCGGTGAAGGGGCGCGCTTCACGCTGACTCTTCCCGGCGCCTAGCGCTTGTCTGCCGCTATGTAATCGCGCTGCGTCGCGCCGGTGTAGAGCTGGCGCGGGCGGCCGATCTTCTGGTCGGGGTCGGCGATCATCTCGTTCCACTGGGCAACCCAGCCGACTGTTCGCGCAAGCGCGAAGAGCGCAGTGAACATATCGGTCGGGAATCCGATCGCGTTGAGGATCACGCCCGAATAGAAGTCGACGTTGGGATAGAGTTTCTTTTCGATGAAATAATCGTCGTGGAGCGCAATTTCCTCGAGCTTCTTGGCGACGTCGAGCACCGGATCAGAGATGTTGAGCTCTTTCAGTACCTCGTCGGCGGTCGCCTTCATCACCTTCGCCCGCGGATCGAAATTCTTGTAAACGCGGTGGCCGAAGCCCATCAGCCGGAACGGATCGTTCGGATCCTTTGCTCGGGCGATATATTGCGGGATGTTCTCGACCCGCCCGATCTCCCGCAACATGTTGAGTGCCGCTTCATTGGCGCCGCCATGGGCCGGACCCCAAAGACAGGCGATACCGGCGGCGATGCACGCGAAGGGATTGGCGCCCGAAGAGCTCGCCAGGCGAACCGTTGAGGTCGAGGCGTTCTGCTCATGGTCGGCATGGAGGATGAAGATCCGTCGCATCGCATTCTCGATGATCGGATTGACGAAATAGGCCTCTGCCGGAACGCCAAATGTCATTCTCAGGAAGTTGCCAGTGTAGCTGAGGCTGTTGTCCGGATAGAGGAAAGGCTGACCGATCGAATATTTGAAGGCCATCGCCACCAGTGTCGGCATCTTGGCGATCAGCCGGTGCGAGGCGATCATCCGTTGCTCCGGATCGGTGATGTCGGTGCTGTCGTGGTAGAAGGACGAAAGCGCCCCGACGACGCCGCACAGAATGGCCATCGGGTGAGCGTCGCGCCGAAAGCCGCGGAAGAAGGTTGCGAGCTGCTCGTGCACCATGGTGTGGCGGCTGATGGTATAGCTGAACCGATCGAGCTCCTGTTGCTTGGGCAGTTCGCCGTGAAGCAGCAAATAAGCCACTTCCATGAATGTCGAATTCTCGGCGAGCTGATCGATCGGGTATCCGCGATGCAGCAATATGCCTGCTTCGCCGTCAATATAGGTGATCGCGCTCTTGCAGCTCGCCGTCGAAGTGAAGCCGGGGTCGTAGGTGAACATCCCCGTTTCGCCGTAGAGCTTGCGGATGTCGATGACTTCAGGACCGACAGACCCGTCGAGCACATGCAATTGATGATTGGACCCCTCAATGCCCAGGGTCGCGGTCTTGTCGGTCATTCATTCGGCTCCATCTGATCCGCGATGCGGGCAAGGCTTTCGCCCTTCCCAAGCAAGGCGAGAACTTCAAAAATCCCGGGAGATGTCGTGCTCCCCGTGAGGGCAGCGCGGAGCGGCTGGGCAAGCTTGCCGAGCTTCACGCCACTTCCCTCCGCGACCTCGCGGATGGCCGCCTCTAGCGACGCACTGTCCCAGTCTGCAAGGGCATCAAGTCTGTCATGCGCAACGCGCAATAGCTGCCTGGTTTCGGTGGTCAGCAGCGCCGCTGCGGTCTCGTCGAGCTCGAGCGGGCGACGCGCGAACAGGAAACGGGCACCGTTGGCAAGCTGTATGAGTGTCTGTGACCGCGCCTTGAGTTCGGGCATTGCCTCGACCAGCAGAAGCTTCTGTGCTTCGGACAGGCCGAGTCGAGGTGCGACAAGACTGGCAAGGCGCTGGTCATCGGCCTCGCGGATATAATGACCGTTCAAATTCTCGAGCTTCTTGAAATCGAACCGCGACGGCGATTTCCCCACCTGCGGTAAGTCGAACCAGGCGATTGCCTGATCGCGGCTGATGATCTCGTCGTCCCCATGACCCCAGCCAAGGCGGAGCAGGTAATTGACGACTGCCTCCGGCAGCAATCCAAGCTCGTCGCGATAGGCATCTATACCCATTGCCCCATGGCGTTTGCTGAGTTTCGCGCCGTCCGGGCCATGTATCAGCGGCACATGGGCATAGGTCGGTTCGGGCCAGTCCATCGCGCGAATGATCGCCAGCTGTCGGAATGCGTTGTTGAGATGGTCGTCGCCGCGGATCACATGAGTGACGCCCATGTCGTGATCGTCGACCACGACCGCAAGCATGTAGGTCGGTGTTCCGTCCGACCGCAGCAGGATGAAATCGTCGATTTCGGCATTCTGTACGATCACGCGGCCCTGGACCTGGTCGTCAATGACAGTCTCGCCCTCGCCGGGTGCCTTTAGGCGGATGACGTAATCCACGCCTTCGCGAGGCGGCATGGAAGCCTCTCGCCACGGGCTGTTGACCCGGAACGGCCTGCGCTCCGCCTTCGCTTTCGCGCGCTCGTCGGCGAGCTCCTCCTGGGTCATGTAGCAGCGATACGCCGCACCCCGCTCGAGGAGGCGGTGGGCGATTTCGGCGTGACGAGACCAGAATTGCGACTGGTAATATTCATGGCCGTCCCAATCGAGCCCGAGCCAGTTCATTCCGTCGAGAATCGCGTCAATCGCCTCCTTGGTCGACCGGGCCCGATCGGTATCCTCGATCCGCAGCAGGAACTTGCCGCCGTGGTGCTTGGCGAAGAGCCAGTTGAACAAAGCCGTGCGCGCACCGCCGATATGCAAATAACCGGTTGGGGAGGGGGCAAACCGGGTAACGACAGGTCGCGAGCTGCTACTTGCGCTCAAGCGCGCTTTCCTTTTCTCTTATTGTGCAATGCAGTGAACGAGCGCCCCTAACATAGGGAAGGCGGCTCTTCCACAGCACGCTCAGGTCTATTGGAAGGTGCGTTTTTCCGCCTTTGGCGAAGGGATGGAAAAGCTCCGCGACCGTCTCGCGAACGCACCTTGCGCGCCGGCTGAAGCTCGACAGGCGCGCTGGCCCGCATGGGCAAGCTGCAATCTATTTTGGACAATTCCCCGAGCTGAGATTCTTGCCGACCCCGCAGGTATACATCCCTGGAGCCGGGAGCAGCATCAATATCGCCTGATGAGGCCCGCCAGTCGTCCCTGGATCCGGACCCGCCGCGGATCGTAGCGCTGCGGCTCGTAATTGCGATTCGCGGGGTCGAGGCGGATCATATTGCCCTCACGGCGGAACGTCTTGAGCGTCGCTTCCTCATTGTCGATCAAAGCCACCACGATCTCGCCGTCGTGCGCCGTGTCCGCCTTGCGGATCAGCGCGAAGTCGCCATCGAGAATTCCTTCGTCAACCATCGAATCTCCGGCGACCTCCAGTGCATAATGCTCGCCCGGTCCGAGAAGAGCTGCAGGAACCGAGAAGGTTTCGGTGCCCTGGAGCGCCTCGATCGGTGTTCCTGCCGCAATTCGGCCGGCAAGAATGAGCTCCATCGTATCGTTGGCCGGAGCAGGCGCGACCGGTCGGATCGGCGTTACCGAGGCGAAGCTGCGCACTTCGGGCAGCTTGACCACCTCAAGTGCGCGAGCGCGATTTGGCAGCCGGCGAATGAACCCGCGTTCCTCCAATGCCGAGATCAGCCGGTGTACCCCCGACTTTGACTTGAGATCGAGCGCTTCCCGCATTTCGTCAAAACTTGGGCTGATGCCGCTTTCTTTCAGGCGAGCATCGATAAAAAGCAGTAGTTCACGCTGCTTGGCGGTGAGCATCGGCCGTCACTCCCCCGAAAGAACGAACGAAGAACTTTTAGGCAACAAAGCACTGGACGTCAAGCGGGAGCCGCACGAGCGGGGTATAGTGATATAGGCTCGATTAGCGGCGAGTGACCACGGTGATAGGTGCTGCGGCATTGCGCCGCCGATCGAGCGGGCCAAGCAAGGCTATAGAGCCTATTTCTCTGCGGCGGTGTTTACAGCCCGAACAGCCTTCCCGGCCAATGGATCGACAACGGGTTCCGGGGCGCCAAATAGTGCGCCCTCCCAAATTCCCTTCACTTGCCGCATT
>DASVYN010000099.1:0-13473 GCA_036392155.1 Sphingomicrobium sp. | reverse complement strand
ACCAGTCCTTCCGAGAGACCCCCTGCACCCAGAGCAAGGCGTCGAGCCCGTGATGCCTCAGTTCGGCGTCGGCAACCTCGACCAGCGCGGGCTTGGCGCGAAAGGCAATGCCGAGACCAGCTTCCTCGATCATCATCTTGTCGTTGGCGCCGTCGCCGATCGCCAGCACATCTTCCTGATTGAGCCCGAGTTGCTCGCGCGCCTCGAGCAGGGCCTCGCGTTTTGCGATCGCATCAACGATTGGGTCGCCAACCTCTCCGCTGAGTTTCCCGCCGGCAAACACCAGCCTGTTCGCGCGGACGCGGTCAAAGCCCGCAGTCCGTGCGACCGGCTCAGCGAAGGACAGGAATCCGCCCGACACCAGCAGGCAACTCGCGCCGCCGGCGCGCATCGTCTGCACCAAGGTCTGCGCCCCGGCAGTCAAGTGCACACGCTCATCGAGGCACCGCTTCAGCTCAGCTTCGTCGAGACCGGCCAGAAGCCGAACCCGTTCCCTAAGCGCTCCTGGAAAATCGAGCTCTCCCTGCATCGCGCGTTCGGTGATTCGCGCGACTTTCTCTTTAAGCCCGGCGTAATCGGCAAGTTCGTCGATGCACTCCTGGCCGATGATGGTCGAATCCATGTCGGCAACGAACAATCGCTTCCACCGCGGCTCTTCCCGCTGGACGACAATATCCACGCCTTCGATGCCGTCCATCGCCCACCGGGCTGCCTTGGTATCGCCCTTGAAGCTGAGGTCAGCGGCATCGCCTTCATCGATCCAGCGCAGGAAACCGGCGCGCGGATCGACCTCGCGAAGCAATCCGAGCGCGCGGTCGATCAGCCTGTCATCGAGCCGTCCGGCTGCTATCAGCGTCGCGATACCCATGCGTTTGTCCAAACCTCCGTTGATCGTCATCGCCGGTCCGACCGCCTGCGGCAAGTCGGCACTTGCACTCATTCTTGCTCAGCAAATTGGAGGCGTGATCGTCAACGCCGACAGTGCACAAATCTATCGCGATCTGCGCGTGCTCAGCGCCGCTCCGACCGACGAAGACCTCAGGCAGGCCGAGCACCGCCTCTACGGTGTGCAGGATGGCGCGCTTCCCTGTTCGGCGGCCGATTGGGCGGCTATTGCTGCCCGAGAGATTGCCGACATCCAGGCGAGCGGCCGAGCGCCGGTCCTGGTCGGAGGCACCGGCCTTTACCTGCGGACATTGCTCGAAGGCATCGCGCCGGTGCCGGCCATAGATCCCGACATACGCGCGCGCGTGCGCGCAGCCCCTGTCGAGGAAAATCGCGCCAAGCTCGAAGCGCTCGATTTCAACGCTGCGGCCCGGATCAAACCGGGCGACACTGCGCGAATCAACCGAGCGCTCGAAGTTATCGTTTCTACTGGACGCACCCTCTCCGAATGGCAGCGGGAACGCAAAGGCGGCATCGCCAGGGAAGTCGAGCTCCAGCCGATCGTCCTCCTGCCGCCGCGCAAGTGGCTGTACGCGCGCTGCGACGAGCGCTTCGGCCACATGATCGACGAGGGGGCGGTCGCGGAAGTGGAAGCATTGCTTGCCCGCAAGCTCAACCCGAACCTGCCCGTCATGCGCGCAATCGGCGTGAGCGAGCTCACCTCCTACCTGCGCGGGGACGTTTCGCTCGACGAGGCCGTGGCCATGGGCCAGCAGGCCACGCGCCGCTATGCGAAGCGTCAATATACCTGGTTCGCGCATCAGCCGCCGCCGGACTGGCCGCGGTTCCAGGAGACGCTCGACGTCGATCACCTCGGCGACGCACTGGCTCTGCTGAAGCCGAAGCGCTAGGCGAGCGCCCATGGACCTGCTGCGCGAAGAGGACATTGATCCAGCCCCGCTCGCGGGCAAACGGATAGCAATCGTCGGTTTTGGCAATCAGGGCCGCGCCCAGGCGCTGAACCTGAAGGACAGCGGTATCGAGGTTGTCGTCGGGCTACGCGGCAATTCGGCAAGCAAGTTCGAAGCCCAAGCTGCAGGGCTCGCAACCGATCTGCTCGACCGCGCGGTCGCTTCGGCAGAGGTCGTGATGCTGCTGATCCCCGACGAAGTGATCGGCGACGTCTATCGCGAGATCGAGCATTGTCTGAGCGAAGGTTCTGCGCTTGGTTTCAGTCACGGCCTGGCGATCCATTTCAAGGTCGTCGAACCGCGTTCCGACCTCGACATCTTCCTGATTGCTCCCAAGGGTCCAGGTAGCGCGCTTCGTTCGCTCTATCAGCAGGGCGAGGGAATGTACGCACTCTGGTCGGTCGCGCACGACCGATCCGGCAATGCCCGCGACATTGCCTTGGCCTACGGGCGGGCGATCGGCTGCGCCCGTGCCGGCCTGATCGCGTCAAGCTTCGGCGAGGAGTGCGAATCCGACCTGTTCAACGAGCATGCGGTCGTCTGGGGGCCGATACCGGAGATCATGGCAATGGGCTTCGACGTGCTCGTCGAGGCCGGCATTTCGCCCGAGGTGGCCTATCTCGAATGCGTCGGCGAGCTGAAGCTTCTTGCCGGCCTGATCGAGCAGCGCGGTCCGGCCGGCATGCGCGAAGCAATTTCCAACGCGGCCGAACTCGGAGCATTTTTGGGAGGACCGCGGCTGATTGACGAAAGCGTTCGCGAGAAGATGCGCAAGATACTCGGTGAAATCCGGGCCGGCCACTTCGCCGAAGAGCTGAAGCGGGAAGAGGCGAGCGGCTATGCGCGGCTCGAGCACGCCCGGACGCAAGCGCGCTCGAGCCTGATGCAGGAGACGTTTCGGCGGCTCAGCGCCCCCAATGAATGATCAGCCGATCGTTTCCTGCACAATGTAGGGCCGGTCGCCGACGCTTGCGCGCTCCAGATAGGCGCGCTGCAATTTTCGATGCGCTTCCCTAACCTCCGGATCGGAGGCCGTGGCCGCACGCTCCTGCTCCTCGGCGGCTCGGCGAGCGAAATAGATTCGGTCCTGCGTGGCCATTGCGCGCCTCCCTGCCTGGAAAGTGCGCACATATAGCAGAAAATGACCCGAAAGTCGTCCTTTCAGGCGTGCGCCGCGACCTTTTCCTTTGCGCGCCCGATCGCTTCCACGAGGATCCGGCGCGCGTCGGCAGCATCGCCCCATTTGCCGATCCGCACCCACTTGTCGACCTCCAGATCCTTATAGTGGGTGAAGAAGTGCTCGATCTGCTGGAGAACGATCGAAGGAAGATCCTGCCGCTCGCCGACGTCCGCATAATAAGGGAAGGTCGTGTCGACGGGGACACAGATCAGCTTTTCGTCGCCGCCATGCTCGTCCTCGAGATTCAGGACTCCGATCGGCCGTGCGCGACACACGCAGCCGGGCACGAAAGGCGACCGGGCGATCACCAGCGCGTCCAGCGGGTCGCCGTCCGGTGAAAGGGTGTGCGGAACGAAGCCATAGTTCGCCGGATAGCGCATCGGGGTGTGAAGGATCCGGTCGACGAACAGGGCGCCCGATCTTTTGTCGAACTCATATTTTACGGGTTCGCCGCCGACGGGGACCTCAATGACGACGTTGATATTCTCGGGGGGGTTGTCCCCGGTGGGGATGAGATCGATGTTCATTTCGCTGAGTGATGGAGGATTTCGACTTTTTCGAGGGTCACCAAGCCGATGTCGTCCATCGTTTCAAGCGATTTGAGAAAATTGCGCAATTTTTCTTCGGCGTCGACGATCTCGATCACCAGCGGCAAGTTGGCCGAGAGGTTGAGAATGCTGGCATTCTGGATCCGGTGCGAACGGCCGAAACCCATCGGACCGCGGAGCACGGTCGCTCCCGCCAGGCCCGCGTCCCGCGATTTGCAGACAATTGCCTCGAACAGCGACTTGTGCCCGGCACGCGCGCTCTCGTCGGTGTAAATGCGCATCAGCGCGACCTGGCCGGAAAGTCCCAAATTAACCCTCTCTAACAGCGCGGCTTTACCCTCTGAGATTGTCCGCTACAACGCGCAGCGTCGTGTTTGCCTATCTGTGGATCGCAATCGGAAGCGCCCTTGGCGGAATGGCGCGTTATGCAGCCTCGCGCGCGGTGGCCTTGAGATATGGCGAGACCTTCCCCTGGGGCACTCTGACCGTCAATGTGCTCGGCTCAATCGTGATCGGGTTTATCGCTGCGCTTGCCGCGCCGGAAAGCCGGGTGATGATTTCTCCGGGTACGCGGCAATTCATCATGGTCGGCCTTTGCGGCGGCTTCACCACCTTTTCATCGTTCAGCCTGCAGACGTTGGAGCTGATCCGCAATCGCGACTTCTCCGAGGCCTTCGGCAATATTGTGCTGTCGGTCACCGCCTGCCTCGCTGCAGTCGCGCTTGGCTATATTGCGGGTGCGGCCATTGGGGCCGCCCGTTTGGACAGATAGAATCATTTGCGCCCGAACAGTTTTTCGATCTCGCCATGGCCCAGCTTCACCCAGGTCGGCCGTCCATGATTGCACTGCCCCGAGTGCGGCGTCGCCTCCATTTCGCGCAGCAGCGCATTCATCTCGGCGACTGAGAGTATACGTCCGGCCCGGACCGAGCCGTGACAGGCGATCGTCGCGGCGACATGATCGAGCTTGTCACGCAGGATCATCGGTCCGCCAAGCTCGGCTATCTCCGCCGCAAGATCGGCAAGAAGGCCGGACGGGTCGATTTTGCCGATCTCCGCAGGCAAGGTTCGGACCAGCATCGCAGCCGCGCCGAACCGCTCCAGCTCCAGGCCCATCTCCGCAAGCTCTTTGGCCGCGCCCTCGAGTCGATCGCAGTCAGTCTCCTCCAGTTCGACCACTTCCGCGACCAACAGCGTCTGGCGCGCAACCGATGCCCCTGCCCGCGCCGCCCGCATCCGTTCGAGCACGAGACGCTCGTGCGCCGCATGTTGATCGACGATCACCAGTCCGTCCTCGGCTTCGGCAATGATGTAGGTAGCCGCCACCTGCCCGCGTGCGACGCCGAGCGGATAGCTCGGCACCGGCTGGGTCGCAGCTTCGGCGCGGCCTTGCGGAACGAAGCTTACCGGCTCGAAGATTCGCTGTTCCGCGCGCACGACCGGCGCGTCCAGCCCAAGATCTGGTTCGGGTCCATAGCTTTCGCTGCTTGTCCACATGACCGGAGCGGCGGCCTGTTCCCGCGCTGCGCTGCGCTTGCTTTCTTGGTCGAGCGCATTGCGCAGACCGCCGACGATCAGCCCCCGAACAGCAGCCGGGTCGCGGAAGCGGACTTCGGTCTTGGCAGGGTGGACGTTCACGTCCACCTCGTCGAGTGGAACATCGACGAACAGTGCTGCGATCGGGTGACGGTCGCGAGCGATCAGGTCGCGATAGGCCGCCCTCAAGGCGCCAACCAGAAGGCGGTCCTTCACTGGGCGCGAATTGACGAACAGATATTGCTGGTCGGCAATTCCGCGATTGAAGGTCGGCAGGCTGATCACTCCGCTGAGCCTCAAGCCGCTGCGCTCGCAATCGATGCCGATGCCGTGCCGGTCGAGCTCCCTGCTCAGGAGCTCCGCCACCCGCGCGGGCGGCTCGGCCGGCTGCAGCGTGAGAATGCGCCGTCCGTCGTGGTCGAGGGCGAATCCAACGTCGCTCCGGGCCATTGCGAGCCGCTTAACGGCATCGAGGCAGGCGGCATATTCAGCGCGCGGACTGCGCAGGAATTTGCGACGGGCCGGCACCTTGTCGAACAGCCGCTCGACCCGGATCCGTGTGCCCGGCGGAAGTGCGACCGGACCCTCGCCAATGGGTTCGCCATGGTCGATCTCGTTTCGCCAGCCCTCGCCGCCACGAAGGCGGCTTTCCAGGGTCAGGCGCGAGACGCTTGCGATCGCCGGCAGCGCTTCACCGCGGAAGCCGAAGCTCCTCACTCCGTCCAGCCCATCGCCTGGAAGCTTCGAGGTTGCGTGGCGTTCGAGCGCGAGACGCATTTCGTCGGGCGCGATCCCGCAGCCGTCGTCGGCGACCTCGAGAAGCTCGAGGCCGCCGGCCTGGAGCCTGACTGCGACCCGCGTCGCCCCGGCATCGAGCGAATTTTCGATTAGCTCCTTGAGGGCACTTGCCGGTCGCTCCACGACCTCGCCCGCGGCAATGCGATTGATGAGCTCAGGCGGCAGCCTTCTTATTGACATGTTAAGGGTCTTATCCCAATTCGAACCAGCCGGCGAAGCGCTGATTTTTCCTGAAAATTCAGATTGCATTCAATGGCCTGAGAACAATCAGTTATTAAGCTCGCGCGAGTCTACGGAGGCTTGCAAAATCAATTCGAGAAGCGGGGAATCGAATGTTCTGGAATCGTTGGTTTAAATGGATGTCGCACGACATGGCGATCGATCTTGGGACCGCCAACACGCTCGTGTACGTCCGCGGCCGCGGAATCGTTCTCAATGAGCCGTCGGTCGTCGCCATCGAGACCATCAACGGGGTCAAGAAGGTCAAGGCGGTCGGCGACGACGCCAAGCTGATGATGGGCAAGACCCCGGACCAGATCGAGGCCATACGGCCGCTTCGCGACGGCGTGATTGCCGACATCGATGTCGCCGAGCAGATGATCAAGCATTTCATTCACAAGGTGCACGGCGGGAAGATGCGCGCCTGGCGCTTCCCCGAAATCGTCATCTGTGTCCCGTCGGGGTCGACCTCGGTCGAACGCCGCGCAATCCGCGACGCGGCCTCCAACGCCGGCGCGAGCGCAGTCTATCTGATCGAGGAGCCGATGGCCGCGGCGATTGGCGCCGACATGCCCGTTACCCAGCCAATTGGATCGATGGTGGTCGACATTGGGGGTGGAACCACCGAAGTCGCAGTGCTGTCCTTGCGCGGCCTTGCCTACACCACCTCGGTGCGCGTCGGCGGCGACAAAATGGACGAGGCGATCAGCTCCTATGTCCGCCGCAATCACAATCTTCTGATCGGCGAAGCCACCGCTGAGCGAATCAAGAAGGAGGTCGGAATCGCCAAGCCGCCGGTCGACGGCATTGGAAAGACGGTCCACATCAAGGGCCGCGACCTCGTCAATGGCGTACCCAAGGAGATTTCGATCAATCAGGGCCAGATCGCCGAAGCGCTTTCCGAGCCCGTCGGAACCATTGTCGAAGGCGTCCGGATCGCGCTTGAAAATACCGCGCCGGAGCTTGCTGCCGATATTTGCGATCAGGGAATCGTCCTCACAGGCGGCGGAGCGCTCCTCCAGGGTCTAGACGAAGTGCTTCGCGACGAAACCGGCCTTCCAGTCACCGTCGCCGATGACCCGCTCACCTGCGTCGCGCTCGGCACTGGCCGAGCGTTGGAGGAAGAGCAGTTCCGCGGCGTCCTGCAAACGGCATAGCGGGCTTCTGAGCGGTGGCGACCGCGCGTCCCGGCTGGTCGCGTCGGGCCCAATACGGGCTGTTCTTCAGCTTCCTCGCGGTGATCGCGGGTATCATCGTCGGCCTCGTCCTCCTCACGCTGTCGCTGGTCGCTCCACAGCAGTTCGACCGGGTGCGCGGTGCCGCCCTGGACATCACCGGTCCAGTTGCTGGAGCGCTGCACGAAGTCACCGCAACGACTGAGGGTGTCTTCACCGGCGCCGGAAATTATTGGGATGCGGCCAGCCAAAATGCGGAACTGAAGCGTCAGAACAAGGCGATGCTCCACCGCATGGTCGAGGCGAAGGCGATCTTCCAGGAGAACCTGCAGCTCAAGGCGACGCTCGATCTGAGGGAGCGCGAGCGCACGACCATTGCAGTCGGACGGATCGTCGGCTCATCGTTCAACAGCCCGCGGCGCTTCGCCATCCTTTCGGTCGGGAGCAATGATGGTGTGCGGATCGGCATGCCGGTCCGCTCGCCCGATGGGCTGGTCGGACGGATCATCGATGCGGGCGCGCTCGCTTCGCGAGTTCTGCTCGTTTCGGATCGGTCGAACATCGTTCCGGCGCGACTGCTGAGGAATGGCATTCCGGTGATCGCCCAAGGTCGTGGTGACGGGACCGTCGAAGTCCGCCCGCTGGAGGTCGGTCGCAATCCCTTCAAAGTCGGCGACCTCATCATCACGTCGGGCACTGGCGGGCTGTATCCACCGCTGGTTCCAATCGCGCGTGTCGTGAGGCTGAAGGACGACGGAGCAATCGCACTACCGCTTGCCGATCCTTCGACAACGAGCTTCGCGATCGTCGAACCGCCGTTCGAGCCCGCTGCGATCGCCGCCGAAAACGCCCCTTCACCAGCGGCCGTGCCCTAGTGGTCCGGGCGGCTCTCACTCCCGGGCGGCGCATCGGCCAGGGTCCGCGTCCCTATGCCGCCTACATCCCCGCAGCGACGGTTGTCGCTGCGTCCTCTCTTTCCGCACTGCCGATCGTCTCGACCAGTGGCTGGTATCCGGATTTCGGTTTTCTCATATTCATCAGCTGGCGCCTGCTGCGAGCCGATCCGTGGCCGGCCTGGTGGGCTGCGCCGCTGGGTTTCGTCAACGACCTGTTCACCGGTTATCCTGTAGGCTTTTCAATAGCTTTGTGGAGTGCGACCATGCTGGCGCTCGATCTGATCGACCGCCGCACGATGTGGCGCGATTACTGGATCGAATGGATTCTGGCGGCGGTGCTGATCGCGATTGACGAATGGCTGCAGTGGCGTGTTGCCAGGCTGCTTGATGCGGCGCCCCCGTTCACGCGCATGATTCCGGCCCTCATAATCTCCATCTGCATCTTCCCCGCTTTTGCCTGGATTGTCGCGCGTGTCGACCGTTGGAGGCTCGGTCGATGAAGCATATGCGGATCACTACGGCGCACCAGTCGATCACTTTCTCACGCCGGATGCTGCTTCTCGGAGGTGCACAGGTAGCGGTTGGCGGATTGCTGATCGGCCGCATGGGCTGGCTGGCGATCGCGCAGAATCAGAAATACCAGCTGCTGAGCGAAAGCAATCGGGTTCAGCTTATTCCCGTACCGCCGCGGCGCGGCTGGATCATCGACCGCAACGGCAAACCGATCGCGATTAACAAGGCGAGCTTCCGCGTCGATCTCATTCCGCAGCAGATCGTCAACGGCCCGAAAATCATCGCCGACCTCCAGCAGCTGTTGAACCTGCCGCCGGACGATGTGGAGCGGATCTCGCGCGAGCTTGCCCAATCACGCGGCTTTCAGCCGGTATCGGTCGCCGACAACATACCATATGAACAATATGCCGCGATCACGGTCAGACTTCCCGATCTCCCCGGTGTCGCCGCTTCGCAAGGCTTCACCCGTTTCTATCCGGGCGGCTCGACGGTCGGTCAGCTGGTCGGCTATGTGGGTCCCGCCTCTGCAACCGAATATGAAAAGGAAAACAAGAACCCTCTGCTACTGATACCGGGAGTCAAGATCGGCAAGGAAGGTCTTGAGAAGACGCTTGAATCGACCCTGCGCGGAGAGCCTGGCGGTCAACGCGTCGAAGTCACTGCCCATGGCAAGCTGGTCAAGGAGCTCGAGCCGAAGCCCGACCGAAGCGGCGGTACGGTCCAGCTGACGATCGATTCCGACCTCCACCAATATCTCGCGCGCAGGATCGGCGACCAGTCGGCGGCAATAGTGGTTATCGACGTCGCCAGCGGCGACATTTTGGCGATGCCCTCGATGCCGTCATTTGACCCGAACAACTTCTCCGACGGAATCAGCAAAAACGAGTGGAAGATGCTGTCGGAAGATGACCATCTGCCGCTGGTCGACAAGACGCTGGAGAGCCTTTACCCCTCCGGTTCGACGATCAAGCCGTCGATGGCGATGGCGCTGCTCAACGCCGGCATCAACCGCGCAGAACGGGTGAACTGCACCGGCTCCTATCCGCTCGGCAATCACGTTTTCCATTGTGACAAACACCATGGCCCCGTCGATATGAACCGGGCGATCGAGGTGAGCTGCGACATTTATTTCTATGAGATGTGCCGCCGGGCCGGTGCCGAGAAACTCGCGCCGATGGTCCGCTCGATGGGCTTCGGCGAGAAATTCGACCTGCCCTTCGACAACCAGCGCTACGGCACCATTCCGGACCCGGAGTGGATGAGGCGCAAATATCACCGCGAGTGGCAGACCTACGATACGATCAACATGTCGATCGGCCAGGGCATGGTGCTGATCAACCCGCTTCAGCTCGCAGTGATGGCTAGCCGTCTGGCAACCGGACGGCGGGTGATCCCGCGCCTGCTCAAGAACAGACCGATCGCCGCGCAAACGCAGCTGGCGGTTGACGCCGATCACCTGAATTTCATCCGCACCGCAATGGCCGGCGTTGTCGATCACGGGACGGCCGCCGCAGCAAAGCTCCAGCTTCCGGGCATCCAGATGGCGGGAAAGACCGGCACCGCCCAGACTCACAATCTCAGCGCCAGCGAACGCGGCGACTACACCGCTGCGCTTTGGAAGCTGCGCGACCACTCGCTGTTCATGGGCTTCGTCCCGTTCGACAATCCCCGCTACGCGGCCGGAGCCATTGTCGAGCACGGCGGCTTCGGAATTGCCGTCGCAGCGCCGCTCGTCCGAGACGCGTTTACCTTCCTCTACGACAAGCCAAAGGCGATGGCCTCGCTGCAGGCCTTCGAGCAGAGCATCGGCGGTCCGCTTGAGGACCGAATTGCGCGCAAGACCGCCGCCTGGCGCTCGGCGAACGGACTTCCCCCGCTTCCATTAAAGCAGGCATGATCACATCAGCGATCATTCCCAAGCCGCTCGCGCGGCTGCCGTGGCGTTTGATCTTCCTGGTCACCGGCATCGCCATGTTTGGCCTGATCGTGCTCTATTCGGCAGCCGGAGGGTCCATCCGTCCCTGGGCGATCAAACAGGCGATCGTCTTTCTTGTGTTTCTCGGGATCGCGGTCGCGATGTCGTGGACGAAGGAATCGACGATCAAGGCGATGGCATTCCCGCTCTATGGAATGGCCCTGGCCATGCTGATCGGCGTGGAAGCACTGGGTTTCGTCAGCAAGGGCGCACAACGCTGGCTGGACCTTGGCCCGGTCAAACTGCAGCCATCGGAGTTCATGAAGCCCGCGATCGTGCTCTCGCTGGCGCGCTTCTACGAGCTCGTTCCGGCGGGCGAGATCCGCAAATGGCGCGCGATCTGGCCGGCGATGGCGCTGCTCGGCGTTCCTGCCGTCCTGATCCTCATTCAGCCCGATCTCGGCACATGCATCATGGTGATGTTGTGCGGCGTGACCGTCATGTTCCTGGCCGGATTGCCATGGTGGATCTTCGCTGCTCCAGCAGCGGCAGTCGCGGTGGCCGCGCCGATCGTCTACAGCATGATGCACGGTTATCAGCGGAAACGCATCGACGTGTTCCTCAACCCCGAAAGCGACCCGCTCGGCGCCGGCTACCACATTGCCCAATCGAAAATCGCCATTGGCTCCGGCGGGATCTGGGGCAAGGGTTTCCTCCACGGCAGCCAGAGCCACCTGCAATATCTGCCCGAAGGTCATACCGACTTCGTCTTCGCGACCATGGCCGAGGAGTGGGGCCTGGTCGGCGGAGTGATCCTGGTCCTGGCCTTCGCCGCCGTCATCAGCTGGGGAATGCGGGTCAGCCAGAACGGCCGCACGCGCTTTGCCCAACTCGCCGCCGCGGGGCTTTCGGCAACGATCTTCTTCTACGTGTCGATCAACCTGATGATGGTAATGGGCTTGGCGCCGGTGGTGGGCGTGCCACTGCCCCTCGTCAGCTTTGGTGGATCGGCGGTCATGACCGTGATGCTGTGCCTGGGCCTGCTCATGGCACTTGAACGTCAGCAGCGAACGGTGTCACCTTTGATCTAATTGCCGCTTACCGGCCAGCCGGGACTTTCGCGCCGGCGGCAGTTTCCAGCGCACGCCACCTCGACTCGATTTGGTTCAGCGCAGCACTGATCGTGGCAAAGCCGCGAACATCGTCCGGGGTCGGCGCTCCGTCCGCGCCGTCGACCGCCTGCGCCAGCTTATCGAGCCAGAGGGAAATCGATGTCAGTGTCGTGGGTGCATTCGAGCCGCCGATCG
This sequence comes from Sphingomicrobium sp., assembly GCA_036392155.1. GTDB lineage: Bacteria > Pseudomonadota > Alphaproteobacteria > Sphingomonadales > Sphingomonadaceae > Sphingomicrobium. Next base: position 1,530 of record DASVYN010000099.1, on the reverse strand, counting down.
GCGGTTCCTCGCCGACCAGCTGGTTGAGTTCGGCAGCAAGCGGGTCTTTATCTGCTTGCCCCTTGAGCTTGGCGAGACCGGCCTTGAGATCCGCGGCCTGTTCGAGCATCCGCCTCACGCGCACCCGCTCTTGCTCAATCTGTCTGGCGAGCTGGAACTCGGCGTCGAAATCCGACTGCGGGACGTGCACGCGAGGATCGGCGAGCACCGTCAGCGGCTGGCGAAGCTTCTGTCCATCGACGCTCAGCTCGACCGTATAGCTCCCCGGAGGAGCCCAGACTCCAGCCGGCCTGTCTTCGTCTTTCACCCCCGCCGGTTTTGCAAAGTGCAGATCCCAGACGAAGCGATGATGTCCGGGCGTTGCGAGCGGCGGCCCGGGCGAAACCACCCACTCGGGCGCTATCTCCAGTTTGGAAAGATCGATCGGCTTGACCGGATCGGTGCTGCGGAAGCGATTCACAAGCGCTCCGCCCAGATCGTAGATGGCGATCTCGACCGGACCAGTCGCGGTCAAAGGAAGCGCATAATCGATGATCGCGCCTGCGGGCGGGTTCGGCGCAAGCGGCTCGTCCCTGGGCATCGGCGTTCCGGTGAAGGCGGGCTCATTGACCCGGACTGCGGCGGCCATTGGGTAAAGGTGAATTGCCGCGGCAGCGTTGCCTGCGAGCGCCCGAAGCGGGACGATATCATCGAGGATGTAGAAGCCGCGGCCGTGTGTCGCGATCACCAGATCGTCGCCGTGCACGGCAATGTCCCGGACCGAAGTTGCCGGAAGATCACGGTTGAGCGGCTGCCAATTCTCCCCATCGTCGAACGAGACGTAAAGGCTGCGCTCGGTCCCGGCGAACAGGAGGCCCGGCCGCACCGGATCCTCGCGCACGACGTTGACCGAATTCGGGCCTGCTCCTTTGGGCAGGCCGCTGGTAATCATCCGCCAGCTGCGGCCGCCGTCGCCCGTGCGCATGATATAGGGCTGCTGATCATCGAGGCGGTGCCGATCGATCGCTGCGTAGGCGACATTCGGATCAACATGTGACGGTTCGACAATCCCAACCTTGGACCATGGCTGGAGCGCCTGCGGGGTGACGTTGGTCCAATGTGCGCCATCATCGTCGGTTCGCCAGATAAGTCCGTCGTCGGTGCCGATCCAGATCAGCCCGTCGCGGATCGGCGAACTACCGATATCGTAGATCACCCCGCGCCGCGGCCCCTTGGACGCGCTATCCGCGACGGTCGGCGGGTCGAGCGTCGCTGGAACCCCGGGTTCGGTCCGGGTGAGATCGGGGCTGATCATTGTCCAGTTCTTGCCGCCGTCACGCGTGCGGAACAGACGCTGGTTGCCGAAATAAAGCGCGTGATCGCGCTTCCCGAAAGCAAGCGGGAGTGTCCACTCGCCCCGATATTCGCCTGGGTAGTCGAGCGTCTGATCGATGTTTCGCGTCTGACAGGACTTCAGATCCAGCCGATCGACCCGTCCGCCATAGAATGTATCCGGATCGTCCGGATCGGGCGCGATCTCGTCGCTTTCGC
>DASVYN010000098.1:0-6014 GCA_036392155.1 Sphingomicrobium sp. | reverse complement strand
GAAGCGCGTGCGGCCGGCTATCGCCCGTGCCTGCGGTGCAAGCCGGATGAGGTCGGCCGCGATCGCGAGGCGGTGGCTGCAGCGGTCAAATATATCGAAGCCGCCGAGGAACCGCCGACATTGGCCGAAGTCGCTCAGGCGGTCGGCTATGCGCCGCACCATTTTCAGCGCATCTTCAAGCGCGATCTTGGAGTTTCGCCGGCCGAATATGTGAGGGCGCTACGCAACCGGCGGACGGAGGCGGCGCTGAGGTCCAACGGCCGGGTGACCGACGCAGTCTATGATGCCGGCTACTCGGGACCGAGCAGCTTTTACAGCGATGCCAAGGAACGACTTGGAATGACACCATCGGCCTGGCGCGACGGCGGTCGTGGAGAGACGATCCGCTGGACCCATTTCGACAGCCCGCTCGGACAGATGCTGATCGCCGCAACCAGCAAGGGTATCTGCCGGCTGACCTTCGACGACAGCGCCGAATCGCTGGAGCGGCTGTTTCCCAAAGCGACGATTCTCGAGGACGACGGCGGCCTGCGCGAGCTGGTCGAGGGTGCACTGACGGCGATCGAGAAGCCGCTCGCGGCGCCGGACCTCCCGATCGACGTCGCCGGTACGGCTTTCCAGGAAGCCGTCTGGCGCGAGCTCAGGAAGATCCCCGCCGGCGAGACGCGGAGCTACGCCGATATCGCTGCAGCGATCGGCGCTCCCAAAGCCGTTCGCGCGGTCGGCACGGCCAATGGAGACAATCATGTTTGCGTGCTGATCCCGTGCCATCGCGTAATTCGCAGCGACGGTTCGCTCGGTGGCTACGGCGGCGGCATCGAGCGCAAGAAGAGACTGCTCGAGGCCGAAGGCCATCCGGTGGCTGCTCCCGAGCTGCCGCTCTCCGAATAAAGAACTTGCTGCTCGCGGTCCGTTCGGCTCAACCGCAGTGCCGGAGGGGAGGGGCGGATGGAGCAGGGTCGAGCAATCGGGTTCGAGGAAAAGCCGCTGTGGCGTCGCATTGCCGATTTCCCGCTCGTTGTGATGGTCATCGCTGCCTGTTTCTGGTTTGGCGCAATCCTTGTCGCCGCACTGATAGCCAGGAGCGTGCTTTTTCCGGGTCTCACGCCGGAAATGACCTTCAATTTGCTCGGAGCGTTGTTGCTGATCATCTTTTACAAACTGGTCATCCGCCGCCTGGGCGAACGTCCGCGCGACGATCTGCGCTTCGTGGGTGCGGTGCGGCCGCTGTTCGCCGGACTCGGCCTCGGGTTCCTGATCTTCTCGGCGGCAGTCGCAGTTGCCGCCGCTATCGGCATCTACCGGATTTCGGGCGAGGGGGATTCGAGCGATCTTCTCGCCGCTCTGCTCGGCCCGGCGCTCTTTGTCGCAGTGTCGGAAGAGATGCTCTTCCGCGCAATCCTGTTCCGCTGGATCGAGGAGTTCGGAGGCAGCTGGGCGGCACTGGTCGTGACTGCAGGACTATTCGGTGCGGTGCATCTCAACAATCCGAATGCGAGCCTGCTGGGCGCAGTCGGTATCGCCTTCGAGGCCGGAGTGTTGCTCGGCGGCGCCTACATGCTGACACGGAGCCTGTGGCTGCCGATAGGCATCCATGCTGCGTGGAATTTCACGCAAGGCGAGATCTTCGACATTCCCGTGTCAGGGACTCGGGTCCACGGGCTCCTCCAGGCGCGGCTGAGCGGCGCGCCGCTCCTCACCGGTAACGGATTCGGCCTTGAGGCGTCGCCGATCGCAATGATCGTCGCGACTGCGACCGGGGTGTGGCTGGTCGTCCTCGCCGTGAAGCGCGGCGAGTTGATTCGGCCCTGGTGGGTGCGTCGAGGGGAGGCTAATGTGAGCCCTGCTGTTGCGCCGGAATCAGCAGTGCGGCCTTAGCATCGCCAATGCTTATCTTCGCGATCATCGCTTTTGCCAGGCTGCCGATCTCACCAGCGTGGGGGGAATAAGCGACCGGCGCGAGCGCAGACTTTGCCTCGTCCAGCTTTCCCTCGTTCAAATAGGCAATTGCCGAGTTCATTCTAAGGCCGAAATCCTGCGGGACCAGATCCGACGCATAGTGCATGGCGGCAATCGCGTCCTGCGGCGGCCGGATTCCCTGGGAGAGATAGCTGCGGTAATAACCGAACAAGGCTTCAGGATCTTCAGTGTCGAGCTTGTTCGCTGCCGAGAACATCGCCCGGGCGTCCTCGAACAATTTGGATCTTTGTGCGCCGCTAGCCTTGCGCGCCTGCTCCTCGATTGCCCGAGCTTTGAGGATCATCGCTTTGGTGGCGCGCGGATTTGCCTTTAGCACGCGGTCCGCGGCGGCTGCAGCCGCTTCGGCATGCCCACTGTCGAGCTCAGCCTCGGCAAGCGTCGCTTCCACCAGCTCATCGCCTGGATAGCGAGCTTCAACGCCGCGAATCTGCACCGCCAGGGGCTCAGCGGTTTTGGCATCGACGCCGCGTTTCGATTGAGCCCGAAGAAGAATGACTGCGGCCGCGCCCTCGCTCAGCGGCTGCACCTCGATCGGTCCCGCCTGTGCTTTCTGGGCCTGAAGCTTCATCGCCAGAATATTGTGCTGGTCCTTGTACGCTTTGACGTCGTGGTCGAGCCTGTCGAGATCGCCGAAGGCCTGTTGCGCGGCCGCCAATGGCGCGGTGCCCGAGGACAGAAGCGCCATATAATGGCTGAACTGGCCGGGGCGTGACCCGGACATGTACAGATAATGAGTGAGCAGCCACGCAAGGCCGTAGAGCGACGCCTCACGCTCGCTCGGGCTCATCTTCGAGGCGTCGTAATTCCCAGCAAGCAGGTCTTTCAAGGGAATATATTGGCCCCTTGTCAGGCCCCATGCACGAAATGCGGGAGCGGTTCCGAGCAGCACCGAGCCGTCCCTGTCGAACTGTGCAGTCTCCATGAACTCGGCAAAGCCCTCGACCAGCCACTCGGGGTAGACCGCCTCCAGATCCGCGAACATCAAATGGTGCGCATATTCGTGAAAGAAGACCGTCTCTTCGGTCATGTCGTCGCTCTCGCCTGAGTTGCGCAGCCACCTGGGCACAAAGGCGAGAGAGCCCGAAGCCCGCGGCAGATAGAAGCCGGCAAGGAAGCCGGTCTTGTCGCCGGCGAGTTTCTGGACTGACGAGGTGCTCGGCATGACGAAGACCGTCAGCCGGTTGCCGTCGCCGAGCGGCGGGTCGTCATAATGCATTACTGCGCGGACCGACTGGTCATATTTCTCGAGACGGGTCGCGAACTCGCGGAGCCGATCGGGATTCTGGTCGGAGTAGATCACGAAATGCCTCGATTTCGCGACGTTCCAATTCGCGCTTGCAGGAGTGCTGACCGCCACCGCAGTTGCGGCGGCGACAAAAGCCAATCGGATGCGCATCTCACCCCCTTCTTCGGCCGAGCCAAGCTATCAGCTGCGGGAATGCACGCAAGCCATAGGATTGTTGGGGAATCCTACAGGAAATTGTAGGGATCGACGTCGACGCTGACGCGGACCTTTGCGCTCCACTCGACTTTGGCAAGCCAATCGCGGATCACGTCCTGGACGTCGAGGCTGCGCCTGGCGTGGACCAGCAGGCGCTGGCGGTGCCGGCCGCGGAGCATCGCCAGCGGAGCCGGGGCCGGGCCGAAGACGGCCATTCCTTCGGCTTGGGGTGCGGCATTGGCGATGCGGCGTGCGACCGCCTCGGCCTCGCTCGCTTCCTCGGCGGAGACGATGATTGCAGCGAGGCGGCCAAAAGGGGGCATTGCTGCTTCGCGCCTCGCCTCGGTTTCGGCAGCATAGAAAGCTGCAGCCTCGCCCTTGACGAGCGCTGCAATCACCGGTGCTTCGGGCTCGTGGGTCTGGATGAAGACACGGCCGGGCTTTTCGCCGCGGCCGGCCCGGCCGGCGACTTGCTGGATCTGCTGAAAGCTGCGCTCGGCGGCGCGCAGATCGCCCCCTGCGAGGCCGAGGTCGGCATCGACCACGCCGACCAGAGTCAGGTTCGGAAAATGATATCCCTTGGTGACCAGCTGCGTTCCGACCACCACCTCGATTGCACCCGCTTCCATAGCGCCGACGAACTCGGCGGCGCGGAGCGGAGACCAGATCGTGTCCGACGTGACGATTGCAGTTCGCGCCTCGGGGAAGAGCTCGGCGACCTCGTCGGCAATGCGCTCGACTCCGGGGCCGCAGGCGACGAGGCTGTCTTCCTCACCGCATTCCGGACAGGCTTTTGGCGGCGGTGTCACGTGCCCGCAATGATGACAGGCGAGGCGGTGCATCAGCCGATGCTCGACCATCCAGGCCGTGCAGTTCGGGCATTGGAAGCGGTGCCCGCAGCGGCGGCACAGGGTCAGCGGAGCAAAACCGCGGCGGTTGAGAAACAGCAGTGACTGCTCGCAGCGTTCGAGATTGGCCTCAAGTTCGCTCACCAGCTGCGGTGCCAACCAGCGGCCGCGCGGCGGCGGGTCCCGGGTCAGATCGATTGCGCGAATTTCGGGAAGCGACGCTCCGGCGAAGCGCTCCGGCAAGCTCACTTCACGATAACGGCCGATCTCGACCATATGCCTGCTCTCGATTGCCGGTGTCGCCGACGAGAGAATTACCGGAATATCCTCGAACTTGGCGCGCATCACCGCAGTGTCGCGGGCATGGTACTGGACGCCCTCCTCCTGCTTGAAGCTCGGCTCGTGGGCTTCGTCGATGACGATCAGGCCGAGTCTTGCATAAGGGAGGAAGAGTGCGGAGCGGGCTCCGACTGTGACCAGGGCTTCGCCGCTCGCTATTCCGCGCCAGGCACGGCGGCGCTGCGACGAACGCAGATCCGAATGCCAGGCGACGGGTGTGCAGCCGAAGCGCGCTTCGAAGCGCTTCAGGAAGGGCTCGGTCAGTGCGATTTCGGGCAACAGCACCAGCGCCTGTTTGCCGCGGCGAAGGCATTCGGCGATCGCTTCGAAATAGACTTCGGTCTTGCCCGAACCGGTGACTCCGTCAAGCAGCACGGGGTCGAAGCCTTTGCCGATTGCTGAAGCAAGGCTCGCCGCAGCTTCCTGTTGGTCTTCGTTGAGCTGAGGTGGTGCGAAGTCCGGATCTGGGCGGGCAAAGGGACGGTCGGAATCGACCGCCACCGGTTCCAACGCTCCGGCATTGACCAGCCCGCGAAGCACCGCGTCACTGACGCCTGCGTGATCGGCAAGCTCGCGAATCGAGCCTTGTCGGCCCTCGATTGCCGCGAGTGCTTTCTCGCGCTGCGCGGTCAGCCGCTCGGGAACGAGGCCGGTCGGTCGATATTCGACAAGTTGGCGCGATCCCTCAAGCGCTGCGGACGAGGGCAGGACCATCCTCAGTACCGAGGCGAGCGGTGCAAGATAGTAGTCGGCGGTCCATTCGCACAGCCTGCGCAGCGGTGTCGCGATCGGCGGGACCCCGATCACTTGAGCCAGCGGCCGCAGCCGCGAATCCGCTACTTCATTCGTCGGCAGTCGCTCTTGCTCCCAGGCGACTCCGAGGAGTTGACGCGGGCCGAGCGGCGCAACCACGATCGAGCCCGGCTCGACGGCCATGCCCTCGGGCACCCGATAATCGAGCGGCCCGAGAGCGGCATTCATGGTGACGACACGGGCCCGCTTCATCGCTATGGCATCTGCGGGCTGAGGGGACGTCTATCAAGAGGACGCCTCATATGATCGCACGACTCTGGCACGGCCGAATTCCAGCAAACAAAGCGCAGGAATATTTGAAGCTCTCACGAGACGTCGGCTTGGCCGATTATCGTTCAACCAAGGGCAATCGGGGTGCTTGGTGTCTTCATCGGCGCGAAGGCGACGTGGTCCATATTGAGATGTTAACTTTGTGGGACGATCTCGAAGCGATCCGCCGCTTTGCTGGAAATGAGCTCACAAAAGCGAAATATTATGACTTCGACCCCGACTTCCTCCTCGAGCTGGAACCCGAGGTCGTGCATTTCGAGGTGATCGAGGCTGAAGTCTAGACCGTATGATCGGTCGCTGTGTGTGGCCCGCCCTCGGGGTAA
>DASVYN010000097.1:0-7404 GCA_036392155.1 Sphingomicrobium sp. | reverse complement strand
GTCGAGTTCCTGACGCTGCCGGCTTACGAACTGCTGGACTAGGGTTCGGCCGAACAGGTCCCCGGCGCTTGTAGACGGTGCTCATTCAGCTCTTCGACGAGTCGATCCGTTGAGCCCGGCCAAAGCATTGTCAGCGAACCTTCGGCACCAGGACGACTGTTCAATGTCATGAGCAGAGCCGGATGTATCTCAGTTCCCGGCCTGAAGCTGTCAGGTGATTCCGGATCAGGTGCGAGCCGCTGGGGACGGATCGGAAGCAAACAGAAAAAGCGGCTGCGCACCGGCCGAAGAAAGCCCCGCGCCACCATCGCCAGTTCCTTGATCCCTCAAGCATCCGCGCGGCATGCAAAAGCAAAGGGCGCCGGAATCGCTTCCGACGCCCCGCCTAATTTGCCGCTTAAGAAACTTAAGCGGCCTTCTTCTCCAGGGCGCTCTTCGCCTGGGCGACGATCGCGCTGAATGCCTCAGCCTCGTTCATCGCGATATCGGCGAGCACTTTCCGGTCGAGCGTGACGCCGGCGAGGTTCAGCGCGTGGATGAACTGGCCGTAGGTGAGGCCCTCGGCGCGGACCGCGGCGTTGATGCGCTGGATCCATAGGGCGCGGAAGCTCCGCTTCTTCACCTTGCGGTCGCGATAAGCGTACTGGCCCGCCTTCTCGACCGCCTGGCGGGCGACTCGGATCGTATTCTTGCGGCGGCCGTAATAGCCCTTCGCCTGTTCGAGGATGCGCTTGTGCTTGGCGCGGGTGGTCACACCGCGTTTGACGCGTGCCATTGGTGGGCCTCCTTACTTCAGGCCGTAGGGGGCCCAGGCCTTCACCCGTGCCGTGTCGGCATCGGCGAGAATCTCTGTGCCGCGGTTCTGGCGAATATATTTGGCGTTGTGGCTGATCAACCGGTGGCGCTTGCCCGCCACGCCATGCTTGATCTTGCCGGTCGCCGTGAGCTTGAAGCGCTTTTTAACGCCGCTCTTGGTCTTCAGCTTGGGCATTTCGTCTCCTTAATGCGCTCATCAGAGCGCGACATTATCCAACCGCCACGGCAGCCCTTTCGGCCGGGCCATTGGTTTTCCAAGGATCTGGAAAGGAGCGCGGCTATAGGGGCGGATCCGCGCCCTTGCAACTACCATGGCAGTTCGGAACCGTTGCGCCGGAGGAATTTGCCGGTGTCGGCAATCGAGAGTCTGTCGATCAGCGCGCGCATGTCGCTGACGCTCTCACCCGTGGTGATTTCAGCACCAGCGCCGCCCATCCGGGTCTTGACCCAGCCCGGGCTCACGAGTGCGCAGGTGACACCGTGGCTCCGCGCTTCGAGGGCCAGGCTGTTCCATGCCATGTTCAGCGCCGCCTTGGAGGTGCGGTAGGGAATCCAGCCGCCGCCATTTTCGCCGATGCTGCCCATGCCGCTCGAAATCGCGATCATCCTGCCGCGATTGGTCATGCGCGGGAGTAGTGCTTTGGCCAGCTGATAGGGTGCGATGACGTTGACCATCATCATCAGCTGCCAGTCGCGTGCATTTTGCGGCCCGTCGGGATTCATCGGGTGATTGGTCCCTGCATTGGCAATGAACAGGTCGAGAGCGTCGATTGTCGAGGGAAAGGCGGCAACTGCGTCAGGATCCGAAAGGTCGAGCGATTCGATGCGAACGCCAAGACTGTCGAGCTCTGCGCTCGACTGTCGCGCGGTGGCGAAAACGTCCCAGCCATCGGACGAATATTGCCGCGCAAACTCCAGTCCGATGCCCCGGTTCGCTCCGGTGATCAGCACCCTTGCCATGTCTGTCCTCCTTGCCCGCTTAACGCGGAAACGCCGCCGAACGCCTCCGGCCGGGTTTCGAACAGCTCTATTCCGCCGCCTGGGCGGTTTCTTCGAGCAGCTGCTCGGCCGCTTGGCGGTACCAGAGATCGGCATAGAGCCCGCCAAGGTCGAGTAGCTCATCATGAGTTCCGCGCTCGGCGACACGGCCCTCGTCGAGGACAACGATCTGATCGGCGTTGACGATCGTCGACAAACGATGCGCGATCATGATCGTGGTGCGGCTCCGGGAAACGCGGTCGAGCGTTTCCTGGATCGCCTGCTCGGTGCGGCTGTCGAGCGCGCTAGTCGCTTCGTCGAGGACGAGAATCGGCGGGTTTTTGAGCAGAGTCCGGGCAATTGCAACGCGCTGCTTCTCTCCGCCCGAGAGCTTGAGTCCGCGTTCGCCGACCATCGATTCATATTTTTCGGGAAGGACTGCGATGAAGCGGTCGATCGCCGCCCCGCGGGCCGCAGTTTCTACATCGGCTTCGCTGGCACCGTCGCGACCGTAGCCGATGTTGTAGCCGATTGTGTCGTTGAACAGCACCGTGTCCTGCGGGACGATGCCGATCGCGGCGCGCAGGCTGCGTTGGTTCACCTCCGCGATGTCCTGGCCATCGATCGTGATGCGCCCGGCTGACGGGTCGTAGAATCGGTACAGCAGCCGGGCGATGGTCGACTTGCCCGCGCCCGACGGGCCGACAATGGCGCAGCTCGTGCCCGCGGAAATGTCGAGGTCGAGCCCTTTCAGAATGTCGCGGCCGGGCTCATAGCCGAAGCTGACGTTCTCGAAACGGACCTGCCCGCGATTGACGGTAAGTGCCGGCGCTCCCGGCTTGTCGACGACCTCGGCGGGCGTGTCGAGCAGGCCCCACATCGCCTCCATGTCAATCAGCCCCTGGCGGATCGAACGATAGACCCAGCCCAGCATGTCCAGCGGGCGGAAGAGCTGCATCAGGAGGCCATTGATCCACACCACGTCGCCCGGGCTGAAGCGGCCGCGGCTCCAGCCCCAGACGGTGAAAATCATCGCCCCGGCCATCATCAGGTTGGTGATCAGCGACTGACCGATGTTGAGCCAGGCGAGCGAGACTTCGTTGCGCACGGACGCGCGGGCGAAGGCGCTGACCGCATCTTCGTAGCGCTTCGCCTCGCGGTCCTCGGCGCCGAAATATTTGACGGTTTCGTAGTTCAGCAGCGAATCGACCGCACGGCCGATCGCCCGATTGTCGACCTCGTTCATCTGCCGCTGGATGTTGGAGCGCCAGTCAGTCACCCAGCGGGTGAAGGCGATGTAGAGCGCGACGACCGCAAGCGTGCCAGCCACAAGTCCAGTGCCGAATTTGACGAAGAAGATGACGCAGATCGCACCGAGCTCGATCACTGTCGGCGCGATGTTGAAGAGGAGGAAATAGAGCATCATGTCGATGCTCTTGGTCCCCCGCTCGACGATCTTGGTCAGCGATCCGGTGCGTCGTTCAAGGTGAAAGCGCAGCGAAAGGTCGTGAACGTGGCGGAACACTTGCCCTGCGAGCCGCCGCGCGGCGTCCTGCCCGACCTTCTCGAAGATGGCGTTCCTGAGATTGTCCGACAGCACACCGCCGAACCGCGCTGCGGTGTAGGCCACGACCAGCCCGGCAACGACCGCGAACGCCGCATGGGAGCTCATGCGATCGACCGCGAGCTTCAGCGCATAAGGTCCGAGCAGGGTCACCGCTTTGCCGGCAAGCACCAGCAACACCGCAGCGACTACCCGCACCCTCAGCTCGGGTTCGCTCTTCGGCCAGAGCATCGGCAGGAATCGCCACAGCGCGGCGAACCCGCCCTTGGGTTTCTGCTGTCCTGCTGAGCTCGCCATTTGGTCCAAGGTAGGAAGCCCCCGCCCAAGCGGCAAATGGAGGAACGGTGAACAGCGCGTTTCGGTTTTGCCGCCGAGGAGATTTGCCATGTCCGACGTCATGGAGCCAATGGTCCACGAGGATCAGCTTCCCGGTCGCGAAAGCAGGCTGGAGCCAAAGCCCGATTGGAAACCTCGCTACAAGGGTCGGATCGGTTGCGCAGCAAAGTGGCGCTGATCACCGGCGCTGACAGCGGGATCGGACGGGCGGTCGCTGCGCTGTTCGCGCACGAGGGCGCTGACGTCGCGATCCTTTACCTCTGCGAGCATGGCGATGCCGCCAGGACCAAGGCGATCATCGAGAATGAGGGACGCCGCGCGCTCACCATCGCCGGCGATATCGGCGACAAGCAGTTCTGCGAGCGTTCGGTGCAGCAGACGGTCAGCCAGCCCGGCCGGCTCGACATCCTCGTCAAAATGCGGGCGAGCAGCATCGCGATAAGGACATGGGCGACATCACCGAGGAACAGCTGCGGCGCACCTTCCAGACCAATATCTTCGGCATGTTCTATTTGACCCAGGCCGCGGCGCCGTACCTTAAGGAAGGATCGGCGATCATCAATTGCACGTCGGAGACGATGTATGCGGGTTCCAAGCACCTGCTCGATTATAGTGCGACCAAGGGGGCAATCACCCCCTTCACCCGCTCGCTCGCGCTGAATCTCGTCAAGAAGGGTATCCGTGTGAACGCGGTCGCGCCGGGGCCGATCTGGACTCCGCTCAACCCCTTCGGCGGCCAGGATCCGAACAAGATCAGCGAGTTCGGCAAGTCGACGCCGATGGGCCGACCCGGCCAGCCCAACGAGGTCGCACCGGTCTTCCTGGTCCTCGCCTGCGACGATTCGAGCTACATGACCGCGCAAGTGCTGCACCCCGACGGCGGCGACACCACCTCAAGCTGAGTCCGGGCACTGTCCATTTTCGGACAGGGCGTGTCCGCTCCCCACCGCTAAAATGGCATTTCTCGCCAACTAGCGGTGCAATATGCCGGCGCAATTTGCCATGCGCACGCTGCTGCTATTGATTAATAAGCATTTTCTCCAATTGGCATGCCCCCTGCATTGATATTGGCACGGGCCCGGTGGTCGGGTCCGGCGAAAGAAATGCAAAAGGGGTTTTCCAATGTTCACTATCGCTTCCGCCCGCGAAACCGCGACCATCATCGCCTGTGCCTTCGTCTCGGCGCTCCTGCTCGTTTCGGCAGCCACCTCGCTGCCGATCGCCTGAACTCGCTCGAACCTAACTTGCTCGAATCAAGGGATACACAAATGAACGGACGTTTCCTGGTCAACCGCGGCGACGCCAAGGTCATGGGTGTCGCCGCCGGCCTCGCCGATTACACCGGCGTCGACCCGACGATCGTCCGCCTCGGCTTCGTCGCTCTGACGCTGCTGACCGGACCGGTGATGATCCTCTTCTATGTCTTGACAGGGCTGCTGGCGCCCACCCGGTAGGGGCCAGCCGCTCTTCCCCGCCGGCGGCTCCGGGCGCATGATGCCGGCGTGAGCAACCCTTACAATTTGCAGCGCTTCGTCGATGCCCAGGAAAATGTCTTTGAGAACGCGCTTGCCGAGCTCCGCGCGGGATCCAAGCAGAGCCACTGGATGTGGTTCATCTTCCCGCAACTCGCCGGCCTCGGCCGAAGCGCCACCGCCCGACATTACGCAATCTCGTCGCTTGGCGAGGCGCGTGCATTTCTCGCACATTCGTTGCTCGGACCTCGGCTGCGCAAATGTGTCGACCGGCTGCTCGACTGGTCGGGCCGCCGCTCGGCCGAACAGATCCTTGGATCGATCGATTCGCTCAAGCTTCGCTCCAGCCTCACCCTGTTCGATCTGATCGAGCCGAATAGCTCGTTCGCCGCCGCGCTCGAGGCGTTCTTCGCCGGTCGGCGGGACGACCGCACCCTCGCACTTTTGAACGGCGGGCGTTAAGCTGACCAGTCAACCCAAGGGGACCGTCATGCGCAAACTGCTGTTCGCATTCGCCGCCGCGACCTTCATCGCCACGCCCGCCACCGCCGCGCTCAAGGTCGGCGACAAGGCACCAGACTTCACCACCACCGGCGCCGTTGGCGGCAAGGAGTTCAAGCTCCATCTTGCCGAGCAGCTGAAGAAGGGGCCGGTCGTCCTCTATTTCTTCCCCAAGGCCTTCACGAGCGGCTGCACCGCGGAAGCCCATGCGTTCAGCCAGTCCATCGGCGAGTTCAAGAAGGCCGGCGCGCAGGTCATCGGCATGTCCGCCGACGATTTGAAGACGCTCCACGATTTCTCGACCAGGGAATGCCGCAGCGCCTTCCCAGTCGCGACCGCAACGCCGGAAACACAAAAAGCCTATGACGTGGCCTGGGCCGCCCATCCCGGGATCACCACGAGGACGTCTTACGTGATCGACAGGCAGGGCAAGATCGTCATGGTTCACGACGATCTCGACTTCAGCCAGCACGTCGCCAAGACTCTCGCGGCGGTCAAAGCGATGAAATAGCCGTCGGTGCGGGGGCAAAGTGGCGCTGCAGCTTTGGCGGTAGCCGGAGCCGCGGCCGGTCAGCCGTCCCGCTTCGATTATTCGCCGCTGCCGCGCTGGACGGAAGACCCCGAGACCGAAGTGGTCTGCGCGGCGATTCGCGCGGAGTGTCATGGCGCCCCTCAAGAACGGTGAGATCAACGCCGAATGGACTTATGCGGAGCTGTATGATGCCGACGGAATGCTGGTCGGCCTCCGCTTGCTCGCCTTCAACCGGCTGCAAGCCGCTCGACGAGCATTTGCTGCTTAGCCATCCGCTCCCGGGCCACCTTCAGCGAGAGCGGCAAACCCGATCTCCATGACGTTCGGGTCGAGCTTGCTCCCGGCACTCCGAGGAACGCCGTGCGTTTGGTGAAGACCGGCTCGACACAGGTGTCGATGGGCTGCTTGACGACCGGCAGTTAATGTAATGTACATGTACCGGTCATCGAGCGGCCGCTATTTGACCGCGCTCGCCCGATGGGCACCAACTTGGGGAAAGCGTATGAAAATCAGCACCACCATGATTATTGCCGCCGGCGTCGTCGCGCTCGCGGCTTGCAACAAGAAGAGTCCGCAAGAAAATGCGGCCGCCAACATCGAAGCGAATACTGAGAATGCGGCTGAGAATGTGACGGCGGCTGGCGAAAACGCAGCTGCGAACATCATGAACACTGCCGAGAATAAGGCGTCGGCCGTGAAGAACGAAGCCTCGAACGAGGCGGCGGCGATCAAGAACGCCGGCGAGAATAAGGCGGAGGCGGTGAAGAACGCCACCACGAACAAGTAAGTTCACGCGAGAGCACGCGTTGGAAGCGAAGGGCGTCCGGAAACGGGCGCCCTTTTGATTTGGCGGGCAGTCTATAGCTTCTCGTCGATTCCTATCTCGACAAACTTGCAGAAACGGCTCCCGTTTTTCGGGGTCGTGCAGGACGCGAGTTCGTTCTCGTCGCTGTCGTCATTGCCGCCGGGCTCGTCATAATCGATCCGAAGCAGTCCGCTGCCCTCGCCGCGGCTGTTCTCGGTTGCTGCGACTACCGCCGGATGCCCGCCGCGCTTTTCGACCCATCTCTGCGGATCTCGTCGTGATTCCTCGTCGTCTTGGCGCTCGACATATCAACCTCTTTGGCTCGGTCGACCTGAAATGTTTGGCAAGCGCGCGGAGGTCCTGACAGCAACTGGGAACCGATTGGGGCTGGGAGCGCTTT
>DASVYN010000096.1:0-5899 GCA_036392155.1 Sphingomicrobium sp. | reverse complement strand
TTGCCAACGTCGATGAATGGATAGGGATAGTGATGATCGATCTGCCCGCGCGCGAGTGCGTAACCGAGATAGGCGCCGGGGAAGAGGACCCACCACCAGGGCGCGCTCCAGCGCAGTCGACCGCTAGGAACGAACAGCAGCCAATAGGCCGCCATCGCGATCGGACTGACGTCGTGGAGGAGATAGTTGGCAATGAGCGGCAGCCCTTGGAGCGGGTGCAATCCAGCAAGCAGCGTTCGGTAGACAATGCCGACGAGCAGGATCGCAAGCGTCAAACCGCCGAGAATGAGCGGCGAAACACGCTTGCCAGATGCCACAGCGGTCATCGTCAGCGCCAATGCGAGATTGCCAATGATCGTGAAGAAGCGCGCGAGCGTCCACAAGGTGAGAATGAGATCGTGGTGGCGGAAGGTGTAGCTGGCCCAGAATTGGAGCGCGATGCCGGCCCAGCAAGCCAGTGCGATCAGGGCCGCGGCGGCCTTATGCATCGCGGCCTGCGAAAATCCGCCGCTCGGGGCCCGGAAGCCCAACCCAATAGCCGAGCTCGGCGATCGATTCGATGCGCCAGACGCAGAGATCGGCCTGCTTGCCTGCCGCGATGCTCCCTACAATGTGGGCAAGGCCGAGCGCGCGCGCGGCGTTGATGGTCGTGCCCGCGATTGCCTCCTCCGGAGTGAGGCCGAACAGGGTGCAGGCCATGTTCATGGCCAGCGTCGGCGAGAGCAAAGGCGACGTGCCGGGGTTGCAGTCGGTCGCGATGGCGATCGGGACGTTGTGCTTCCGCAGCAACGCGACCGGCGGCTTCTTCTTCTCCTGCAGCGCGTAGAATGCACCAGGCAAAAGCACGGCGATCGTCCCCGCCGACCCCATGGCCTTCGCACCTGCTTCATCGAGATGTTCGAGATGATCTGCCGACAGGGCACGGTAACGCGCCGCGAGCGCGGCGCCATTTTGGTTCGAAAGCTGCTCGGCGTGAAGGCGGACGCGGAGCCCGTGGTGCATGGCGGCCTTGAACAGGCGCTCAACCTCGTCCGGAGTGAACGCGATCGTTTCGCAAAAGGCGTCGACGCTGGCGGCGATGCCCTGCTTGACTGCGGCAGGAATGAGCTTGTCGACGATCTCACTGACGTAATGCGCGCGGCGATCACGCTGGTCCGCCGGGATCGCGTGGAGCGCGAGGAGCGTGGGCACGATTCGGACCGCTTCGCCGTCTCGCAGCTCGCCCGCGATCTTCAGCAGTCGCAGCTCGCTCTTGAGATCGAGACCGTAACCCGATTTGATCTCGACTGTTGTGCAGCCGCCGCGCATCAGCGCCTGGAGACGACGACGGCTCTGTTCCAGCAGTTCCTCGTCCGAAGCCGCGGCGGTCCGGGCGACCGTCGAAGTGATTCCCCCGCCCGCTTTCGCGATCTCCTCGTAAGTCGCGCCGGCGCGGCGCATCGCATGTTCGTCGGCGCGCGTGCCACCGAAGACGAGATGGGTGTGGCAGTCGATGAGGCCCGGCGTGACCCAGGCGCCGCCCAGCGCAACCACTTGCCTCGCGCGGAAGCCGGCGAGCTCGGTGCGATTGCCGACGCGCAAGATCTTGCCGTCGGCGATTGCGATCGCGCCATTTTCGATCAGCCCGAGCGGATTGCCGGGCATCCCCTCGAGGGTTGCGATCCTGCAGTCGACGAGCAGCCGATCCCACATGGTTTGCCCTTAGGCGAGCGCTGCTGTTACGGTCAAAGTCATGGCGGGCTGGCCTAACCTATCCGATCTGATTGTGAGCTGCGACGCGGCAGCACCGGTCGGCCTCGTCGGCGCGCCGCTCGGGGCCGGCTCGGTTACCCCTGGGCGATGCGATCTCGCGCCGTCAGTGCTCCGGCAAACGTTGCGGCGGATCGGACGCTATGATGTGGAGACCGGCCGCCAGCTGTCGGCCTTGATCGCCGATCATGGCGATGTCGATCTGCTCGGCCTTTCCGTCGAAGAAGCGACGGGACCGATCAGCGAGACCGTAGGCCAAAGCGCTGGCAGGCGTTCCCTGATCCTTCTCGTCGGCGGCAACAATGCGGTGACCAGACCTGGAGTTCTCGGTCTCGGGCTGCCGCTCGAGAAGGTCGGGCTGATCACGCTCGACGCGCATTTCGATATGCGGGACACCGATGAGGGTCTCAGCAACGGCAATCCGGTTCGAGCGCTGATCGAAGACGGGTTGCCGGGGATGAATATTGCTCAGATCGGCCTCGCGGCCTTCGCCAACAGCCGGAAGATGCATGAGGATGCGCTCGCTGCGGGAAATCTCGTGGTCACCATGGGCGAGGTCCGGCAAGCCGGCATAGCAAACGCGATCGATCGGGCTCTCAAACATCTTGCCCATTGCCAAGCGATCGTTGTCGATTGCGACATAGACGTCATCGATCGTTCTCAATTCCCAGCCGCTCCGGGCGCCAGGCCAGGCGGAATGGCGGTGCACGATTTCTTCTATGCCGTGCGGCGCCTCGGGTCGGAGCCGCGGGTGCGGGTGATCGACCTCACCGAATGGGACCCGCCGCTCGACTCGACTGATCTTAGCGCTTTGACCGCTGCGCGCTGGCTCGCCGAGTGTCTTTGCGGCTTCGAGATGCGTTAGACTCTCTTGGCGATCGCTGTGGCGGGACGGCCGTCACGAAGATCTCGCACCTTGGCGAGCAGCGACGCGACGCCCCTTTTCGGACAAGCTTCGGAAAGTGATGGAAAAACGTAGCGAACCGCCCGGCGAAATGCTGTGCTCCCAGTCATGCCTGGCATCGCCCGAGAGGAGATAGGCGGAACGCGGCTCAACTTCGAGCTTGGCGCGACGGAACCCGCTTGGGCTGCGCAGGCGGAAGCGCAGCGTAGTCGGCGTGTTCAGCGATATTCCGACGACTTTCTCGAATATATCACGATCGCGGTGCCAACCGATCCCGGCGCCCGGGTCATAGCGAGCCACCAGCGCGTGAACCAACTCCTCGGTTTCCAGCCCGGCGAAGACAGCGGCGCGCTCGCGCAGCGAGTGCATCCAGTCGGGAATGGGTTCGGCCGGAGTGAAGCTCAGGTCTTCAAAATCGTAGCGCCAACCGAAGCTCAGCGTTTTGCGGTTACCGAGCCAGCCGTGAAAGCGGAATGGAGGAAGATCAAGCGCGCGCAGCCGGTCCAACAAGGCGTACTCCTCGATCTTGCCAAGCACATCCTCCTGATAACGCAGACCGGCGATCAGCGGCGTATCGAACAATAAGCTCATCCGGCGAACAGCTCCTTGAGCTCGGAAGGCCGAAGCTCTGGCGCGAGCTGCTCGAACCGACACTGCTTTGGATCCTTATCGGGTCGCCACCGCACGAATCCCGTGCCGTGGCGGAAGCGGCGGCCAGTCACTTGATCATACCGCACTTCGACGACCAGCGCCGGCTTCAAGGGCTCCCACTCGCCCGTTCGCTCGCTGTTCCAGCGGCTCGGCCCCCCAGGCGCGCTTCCGGTGAAGCCAGGCGGCTCGATCAGTGCTTCGAGATCCTTTGTTAGCTGAGGACGTTCATCGGTTGGGATTGCGGAGGTGAAGCCGACGTGATGGAGCAAGCCATCGTCATCATAAAGGCCGAGGAGGAGAGAACCCACAACCTCTCTTGCCCGCGCATATCGAAATCCGCCAACGACGCAGTCGGCAGTGCGTTGCTGCTTGACCTTGACCATCGCGCGCTCACCCGAGCGATAGTCGAGGGCGGCTCGCTTGGCGATCACACCGTCGAGGGCGCCGCCGCTGCGTCTCAGCCAGCCGAGCGCAACTTTCCGATCGCGGGTCATCGGCGAGAGCTGGAGACCATTTGTTTCATTCTTACGGAAGAATTGTTCCAATTGTTCACGCCGCTGCGACTGGGGCAGTTGAGCGAAGGATTTTCCGTCGAGCTCGAGCAGATCGAAAATCATGAGTTCTGCCGGCGTCTCTTGGGCGAGCTTCCGGACGCGACTTTCCGCTGGATGCAGTCGCAGCTGCAGCGCCTCGAAGGACAGCGCGTCGCCTACCGGAATGATGAGTTCCCCGTCCAGCAGGAAACGCTTCGAGTTGAGGTAGCGGAGCATGTCGACCATTTCGGGAAAGTAGCGCGCCAGCGGTTTGCGGGATTTGGAGGTAAGGGTGACTTCATCCTGCTCACGGCGTGCGAGGCAGCGAAAGCCGTCCCACTTGGGCTCATACAGCCAACCCTCACCCTCGGGCAGCTCAGCGGCAAGCATGGCCTCCATCGGCGCTCGAATGGGGGGACGCTGATCCATTTCTTGAAGACAATCGCCTGCCCCTTGAGCTCGTTCCGCTCATTGCCAACAAAAGCCGAAGCTGCCGAAGTTGCCCGCGAACACGCGCCGTCGATGCCATGCTTTGGGCAATTGGAAGATTGGGAGTGCAGGCAAAGAGTTCCCCCTCCAACAACGATTTGGAGCCTCACGGAAGAGCCAGTCCCGGGAGTGGATAAGAGCACAGCTGTCACTTTATATGCGACATTTTGCACACTAGGGTTCAGTTACCCGCTTCACATGCCGCAGAGCCGCACAGTCGCCACAGCTCAAATCATCACCGGCATTGCCGCCGGAATCGCACTGCTGCACTTTCTCGCTTCAATCATCATTCCTTTCGTGATTGCGTTCGTGCTCGCTGTCTTGGTGAACGCGCTGGTGCGCTTCATTCAGAAGCGGTGGGCTTCCGCGCCCGCATGGATGGTGTCGTTGCTGACTGGCTTGGTTGTAATTGTTTCCGCTTCCGCGGGTATTCTTATCATGGCGCAGGGCGCTGCCCGGATCGTCTCGCAAGGGCCAGCGCTACTTACCAGACTCGACGATATCTCGCTCCAGATTGGCCGGTCGTTGCACCTTAATGAGCCACTCCACATCGCCGCGATTGTCGGCAAAATCAGCGTTGCCGATATCGCCGGCTTTCTCCTCTCCGGGATGCAGGGACTTTTC
This sequence comes from Sphingomicrobium sp., assembly GCA_036392155.1. Lineage (GTDB taxonomy): Bacteria > Pseudomonadota > Alphaproteobacteria > Sphingomonadales > Sphingomonadaceae > Sphingomicrobium. The sequence goes on along the minus strand of DASVYN010000096.1, from coordinate 949 downwards.
TCAGGGCTGCTTTTGATGGTCGTTTATTTCGGCTTCATGCTCGCCGGCCGGAAGCGCATCTCGGCAAAGGTCGGGCGAGCGGCCGGATCGTCGCGGCGAGCGACAACGATCGAAGTGGCGATCAGCCATATCGCCGCCGACATCGAAACCTATGTGTGGGTGCAGACCATCACTGGCCTAATCCTCACGGCCTCGGCTACCGCGGTGATGCTGGCGGTCGGCCTCAACAATATATTGTTCTGGGCAGTGATCTTCTTCTTACTGACGTTCATCCCCAATATCGGAGTGACGATCGGTTCGATCGCGCCGAGCCTCTATGCGTTGATTCAGTTCCGGACGGTCTGGCAGGCGATCACCATCTTCTTGGTCATTCAGGTCGTTGCCACGATCGTCGGCAACTTGATCTACCCGCGTCTTCAGGCGCGCACACAGAACATTGATCCGGTTGCGACTCTATTGTCGCTCGCCTTCTGGAGCTGGCTATGGGGTCTTCCAGGTGCTTTCCTGGCCGTCCCAATGACATTGATGTCAATGATGGTCTTCAGCCAGTTCCCGAGCACAAAATGGGTTGCGGCATTGCTGTCAAATGATGGGAAGCCGATTTTCCGTTCGCGACGCAATACTCCGCCAGACAGGAAATGAATTGGCCCGCGAAATGCCGGCTCGAATTAAGCGATCAGTTGCCGCGGACCCTTGCTCGGATTTTGGCATGGTCTTGCTTCGGTCCGGCAATGCCGAAGCTTGGAACGCAGGAACGCAAGCCGAACCGCCGAACCAGCCAACCAGCCGACCAGCCTTATTGCCTTATTTGCGCAGCTCACCACGCCATCTGAACAGCTGGTTCGGGGCGATCCCGTGACGACGGGCAACGGTGCAGACCGGCTCCTGACCGGAATAGCTCTCGGCAACAATCGCCGCCTTGACCTCAGCCGGCCACTCGCGGCGTCTG
>DASVYN010000095.1:0-10739 GCA_036392155.1 Sphingomicrobium sp. | reverse complement strand
GAGCTCGGCTTTCTCGTCGGAGCTGACGGTGCCGATGACCGTCGCACCAAGCGCCTTCGCCCATTGGCAGGCGATCAGGCCGACTCCTCCCGCAGCAGCATGGATCAGGATCGTGTCGCGAGGTTTGACCGCATAGACCTTTCGCAGCAGCATGTGCGCAGTCAGCCCCTGGAGCATCATCGCCGCTGCTTGTTCCGATGGAATGGAGTCGGGCAGCTTCACTGTGCGATCGGCATCGATCAGCCGGACCTCGGCATAGCCGCCGATCGGGCCTCCGTAGGCGACACGGTCGCCGACCTGCACATTGCCGACATCAGATCCGATCGCCTCGATAGTGCCGGCTCCCGCGACCCCCGGAGTGAACGGCAGCTCCTGCTTGTAGAGGCCGCTGCGATGATAGATGTCGATGTAGTTCAGCCCCGCCGCCTCCTGCCGAAGGCGGACCTGACCGGGTCCTGGTTTACCTACCTCAACCTCTTCCCATTGGAGAACTTCGGGTCCTCCAGCCTGATGAACTCGGATGGCGTGGGGCATATCGCGCACATGGGCAGCCGCCCTGGAAAGTAAAGCCCCGCCCGAGCAAAGGCTCGGACGGGGATCCCCTTTTTACCCGATGAGGTGAAGTCTAGTGCGTCGCTCCAGCCGCCAGTGCGGCAAGCAGCAGCAGAGCGACGATGTTGGTGATCTTGATCATTGGGTTCACGGCCGGCCCGGCGGTATCCTTATAAGGATCGCCGACCGTATCGCCGGTCACCGCGGCCTTGTGCGCCTCGGAGCCCTTGCCGCCGTAATTGCCGTCCTCGATATATTTCTTGGCATTGTCCCACGCGCCGCCTCCGCTGGTCATCGAGATCGCGACGAACAGGCCGGAAACGATCACTCCGAGGAGCAGCGCTCCGACCGCGGCAAGGCCGTTCTCCTTGCCCGCTACCGCACCGATCACGAAATAGACGACGATCGGAGCGAGCACCGGCAGGAGCGAGGGAAGGATCATCTCGCGGATTGCTGCGCGGGTCACGAGGTCGACCGTGCGCGCATAGTTCGGTCGAACCGACCCATCCATGATCCCGGGATTGTCGCGAAACTGCCCGCGAACTTCCTCGACCACTGCTCCCCCGGCTCGGCCGACCGCGGTCATGCCCATTGCGCCGAACAGATAGGGTAGCAACGCACCGAGCAGCAGACCGACGATCACATAAGGGTTGGACAATAAGAAATCGACGTTGAGCGATGGGAAATATTCCTTGAGGTCGGCCGTATAGGCGCCGAACAGCACCAGCGCAGCCAGACCGGCCGAGCCGATCGCATAGCCCTTGGTCACCGCCTTGGTCGTGTTGCCGACAGCGTCGAGCGCGTCGGTGCGCGTGCGAACATCCTCCTCGAGGCCCGACATTTCCGCGATTCCGCCAGCATTGTCGGTTACCGGACCATAGGCATCGAGCGCCACCACGACGCCTGCCAGGGCAAGCATTGCGGAGGCGGCAAAAGCGATGCCAAGCGGGCCGGCGAGCTTCCAGCTGGAGATGATTCCGACGATGATTACAACCGTCGGAAGAGCGGTTGCTTCAAGGCTGACCGCAAGACCCTGGATGATGTTTGTGCCATGGCCGGTCTGGCTGGAGCGGGCGATCGATTGGACCGGACGATAGTTGGTGCCGGTATAATATTCGGTGATCCACACGATCAATGCGGTCACCGCAAGGCCGATGAAGCTCGCCCAGACGAGATGGGTCGCCGGGAAGCTGAGCCCACCGCCGGTCGTCACCGTCTGATTGAGATCGCCGCCGAGCGCGTAATAAGCGGCGCCATAAATCGCCGGCACGGCGAGCAGGGTCGCGGTCCAGAAGCCCTTGTAGAGCGCGCCCATGATCGAGCCCTTGGCGCCGAGACGGACCATGTAAGTGCCGATGATCGAAGTGATGATGCATACGCCGCCGATCAGCAGCGGCAGGCTCATCAGCGGCAGCAGCAGCGGCGAAGTGCCAAGTGCCAGCGCGACGGAGACCATGGTAATTCCGACGGTCACGACATAGGTCTCGAACAGGTCGGCGGCCATGCCGGCGCAGTCGCCGACATTGTCGCCGACATTGTCGGCGATTACTGCCGGGTTGCGTGGGTCGTCCTCAGGAATGCCGGCTTCGACCTTGCCGACGAGATCGGCCCCGACGTCTGCGGCTTTGGTGAAGATGCCGCCGCCGAGACGCGCGAAGATCGACACCAAAGATGCGCCGAGGGCGAGGGCGGTAAGCGCGGTGACGACCGGACGGTCGTTGGGCGCGTAACCGCCCGGGCCGGTCAGGTACCAGAATAAGCCGGCAATCGCGAGCAGCGCGAGACCGGCAACCAACAGGCCGGTGACCGCGCCCGCACGGAAGGCGGTGGTAAGTCCGCTCTGCAGGCTATTTCTGGCCGCCTCAGCGGTTCGGACGTTCGCCCGGACCGAGATGTTCATTCCGATGAAGCCGGCCGAGCCCGAAAGAATTGCGCCAATGACGAATGCAATTGCCGAGAGCGGCTTCAAAAAGATGCCGATGATGATTGCAACGATGATTCCGACGATTGCAATGGTGGTGTACTGACGGCGAAGATAGGCCCCAGCGCCTTCCTGGATTGCTCCGGAGACTTCGATCATGCGCGCGTTGCCGGGCGACATTGCAAGCACCTGGCGGCTGGTGAAAATGCCGTAGAGCACTGCAATCAGCCCGCAGGCCAAAGCGATATAAAGCGGATTCATGAGATTGTGCTTCCCTCCCGTTGGGCAGGCTTAGCGGCCCGACAGGCCGGTCAGCCGCCCGAAGACGCGCGTCGGTTTAGGGAGCGTTTTCGCGGCTGGCAACCGCGTGAATCGGGGCGGCTAGCGGATGAGCAGCGCGAGTGTCATGCCGGAGATCAGCCCGCTAAGACCGATCAGCCATTGGCGGAGCGGATAACCCGCGATCGTCATTGCTCTCGTGCTCAAATCCCAGCCTCTGCGGCAGTTCCACAGGCTCGCCGCCGTAGGTGAGGGAAAGGGATGCCTTACCGGCGGTCAGCGAGCCGATGCGGCTGATCCTCGTCCTTTCCGGTAAAGGAAGTGTTGACGGATCGAGCGCCGAAGGGAGCGCCGCGAGCAACGCATAGTCGTCGCCCCCGGTTGCTGCGAACAGTCGCGCCGCAAGGTCGTTTCCGCGCTCAGCCACGAACGCACCCGACAGCGGCAGGTTCTGCAGCTCGATGCTGATCGTGCAACGGCTTGCTTCTGCCATTCGCTTGGCGTCGAGAAGAAGCCCGTCGGAAATGTCCATCATTGCGTTTGCATGCGGCGCAATGGCACTGCCTGCGCCAAGCTGCGGGACCGGCCGGCGATAGGTATCGACCAGTGGTCCCTCGGCATTCCCATCGTCGCGAAGCAGGGCGAGCCCCGCCGCAGAATCGCCGACTGTTCCGACCAGCCACAAGCCATCGCCTTGCTTTCCGCCGGCTCGCTCAGGGACGCGTACTCCAGCGCGACCCATCGCAGTCAATCCAAGAATGCGCGGAGCGCCAATCGGTAAGGCGATGGTATCACCGCCGACCAGCGGCAGGCCGTAACTCTCGCACGCTGCCTCAATCCCGGCGAGGAAGTCCATTTCCCATTCGCCCGGGCCGCTGATCGCCAGCGACAGCAAGGCTCCGGCAGGTGTCGCCCCCTTCGCCGCAAGATCCGAAAGGTTCACTGCGACCAGTTTCCAGCCGACGCTCGCCGGTGGATCATCGGCCAAGAAGTGAACGCCTTCGGCGATGCTGTCGTGGGTGACGACCAGATCGCCGAGCAGCGCAACATCGTCGAGCAGTCCGCGGGCTTCCGGCGCAGTCGCAATCCGACGCAGCCGTTCGATGACATCGGACTCGCGCATCAGACGCGCGCCGGCCGAGGCCCTCCGCCTTCGGCTCGGGCCTCTTTGGCAATTGCATCGAGGAGGCCGTTCACAAAGCCGCTCTCGCGCTTGTCGTAGAAAGCGTGAGCGACATCGACATATTCGGAAATGACCGATCCTATCGGCACGTCCATGCGGGCGATGAGCTCATAAGCGCCGGCGCGGAGAATCGCGCGCATCGGTCGATCGAGCCGCTCGAGGGTCCAGCCCTCTACGAGCCGTTTGCTGATCAGCGAATCGATCTCCTGGCGACGGGCGTCGGCTCCAGTGACGATATCGTCGAAAAAGTCGCGCTCGGCGTCATGATAGGTCTCATCCCCGATCGTCGCTCCAAGCCGGTGGTCGTGAAACTCCTTGAGGAGGCGCTGCAGCGGGATGCCCTCCATCTCCTGCTGGTAAAGGGCCTGAACTGCCGCGAGGCGAGCGGCGGAACGCGATCTCGAACGGGTCTCGGTCATTATGCCGCGGCACTAGCTGCGGCGCGGCCTCCAAGGAAGGGCCCGAGCGCTGAAGCGACCTCCTCGCCGGCCTCCCAGGGAGCGAAATGGCCCGCGCCCCACAGGCGGACGAGGCGCAAGTCCTCGACGAGTTCGTCGAGTCCGTCGAGCTGCAGCGGCAGCAGTGCAACATCCTTCATTCCCCAAATCACGGTGGCCGGCACCATCACCTTGGGAAATGCGCGAAGCAGCCAGTCGGGAAGGGGCATCGTCGCGCCCGCCGGCGGAACCACGACCCGAGAGGCGCGATACCAGTTGAGCATCGCGTTGAAGGCCCCGGGCTGCGACCAGTCGGCAACATAGCGTCGCTTCTCGCTCTTGGCGACCTTGCCCAGGTCCAGGTGACGCGCGAAGCTTGTCTCGAAGAACCAGTCGAAGCCCTTGTCTTCAACCATCATCTCGAACCCGTGCGAGCGGAAGGCGGTGATATATTGGGAAGCGGCGCGCTGTTCGGGGCTTTCGATCAGACTCTTCTGGAAGATGAACGGGTGCGGCGCATTGATGATCGCGAGCCGGGTCAGTCTCGCCTCGCTGCGCAGCGCCGCTGCCCAGGCGATTGCACCGCCCCAGTCGTGTCCGACCAATGCGAACTGCCCAAGGCCAAGCGCATCGGCGAGCGCAAAAATGTCGTCGACCAGAATGTCCGTCCTGTAAGCCTCGATTTCCTGCGGAAGATCGGAGCCCGCGAAGCCGCGCTGGTCGGGCATGATGAGGAAGAGCTTGTCCTCGAGCAGCGGCGCGACCTCGCGCCAGGTCCGGTGTGATTCGGGAAAGCCGTGGAGCAGAATTACGGCCGGGTTCGCCGGATCACCGGCAAGCGCTACATTGAGCGTAACACCGGTCGTCAGAGAAACTCGCCGGAACTGCGTCATGGATAGCTGACCGTCACCGGCACTCGAGGAAGCGGAATGAACTCCTGGTCGTCGCCGGGGATCAGCGCGAACCGCCGCTCCGCCCAATCTTCCTTCGCCTGATTGATCCGGTCGCGCGAGGAGGAGACGAAATTCCAAAAGACGTACCGGCGGGTTGCGAAGGCTGCTCCGCCCAAGAGCATGACGCGACCGCCCGTAGCGCTCGACAGCCGCGCCTGATGCCCGGGCTGCAGGACGTAGAGCGTGAAGAGATCGAGCGCCCGGCCGCTAAGATCGGCCTCACCGCCAACCAGCATCACCGCCCGTTCGTCGGCTTCGGCATCGAGTGGGATCGAAGCGCCGGCGCCGAGCAGGATGTCGGCATAGATTGTCGGCGAATGCTGCGGCGTGGCTGCGCTCGCTCCCCACAAGGTCCCGATAAGCACGCGAGCACTGGCGCCGCCATCCTCGACCAGCGGCAGCGCATCGGCCGGCACATGATCGAACGCCGGTGAAATTTCCTCGCGCCCGTCGGGAAGCGCTAGCCAGGTTTGCATACCGTAAAGGCTCGGCCCCTCCGGCCGCAGCGCCTGCGGCGAGCGTTCCGAATGAACGATCCCGCTACCGGCGGACATCAGGTTGATCGCTCCCGGCTCGATCACCGCATGCGAGCCGATACTGTCGCGATGCTCGATCGCCCCCTCGAACAGATAGGTGACGGTCGCAAGATTGATGTGCGGGTGCGGCCGGACGTCCATTCCCCGTCCGGCAGGCAGCCGAGCCGGCCCGAACTCATCGACGAAGATGAAGGGACCGACCATGGTCCGCTCGCGCGCTGGCAGGGTTCGGTTGACCTTGAAGTCACCGAGATCGTGGGTGACTGGAGTGATGACCTGCTCGAGACCGGTTTCGATCGTGGCCATCATCCCTCTCCAAGTCACGCATGTTGGGGGAATCGATACGCCAAGCGCCGGCCGCGTGCCACTATTCGATCGGGCTTCGGATCCTTCGAGACCTCGCGGATTTCGCGAGCTTGGTCTCCAGGATGGAATGAGAGTCTATTCTCCAGGCGCCTCGGCGCGGATCGACAAAGCGTGGACTCGCTCGCGCATCAGTTCGCCGAGTGCGGCGTAGATCAAGCGCTGTCGCTCAACACGGCTCTTGCCGACGAAGGCCGGGCTTTCGATGCGCAAGGTGAAATGGCTCTCGCCGGCGGGATTGTAGCCGCCGTGGCCGCGGTGCTGCTCGCTGTCGTCGACGAGCTCAATGCGCGTAGGCGAAAGCGCCGAGTTGAGGCGGGCAAGCATTTCGGTCGCGACCGGACCGGTTTCTAGGGATGTCATCGAACCTATATATAGAGGCTGGCGTCGAGAGTAAGGCAATGCGCATCACGATCACAAAGGGCGAGCGGGAAGACAGAATCGAGGCAGTGCGCGCAGACGGGAGCTGCGTGCGTACCTCCTTCCCGCACAAGGGGCCGGTTCCGCACGATGCGGTACACTTTTACGTCGAATCGACGCTCGCAATTCCGGATGCATTCTGGGGGATGGTCGCTCGGGGCGAGGATCCCGAGGCGATCGCCGCAATTGCCAAGGCGGCCGGTCACGCGAGCGCGGCCCGGGCAGCTGTCCCTGATGAATCGGTCATCCGCCTCGTCCAGGCCGAACGAGCGGTCGAGTGCTTCGAAGCCGATCTCTGGAGCGGTGGGGACAGCGGGCCCGAGCTCATCCGCGATCTGATCGCGGCCGGCTGCGCGCAGTCGCTTGTCGCACCGCTCGAGCTATCTGACGAGGCAATTGCGACCATCAGATCGAGGCTATGCGACTTGCTCGGCCGCTGGTCGGCTGCCGCTGAGGGTGATCACCTCCGGCTCGAATGGGAGCTGGCTGCGTGAAGCAATCGAGAATGCATGGGCGGGTTGAAGGGGCAAGGTCGAGATGCGCAGTGCAGGGGTGCGACGCGCCGGGCGAATATAAGGCGCCGCTGCAACCAGCCAATTTCGACGGGCCGGGCAGCTGGCGGTTCCTGTGTCTCGATCATGTCCGCCAGCACAACGCCAAGTACAATTTTTTCGAGGGCATGAACCCCGACGAGATCAGCCGTGCTCAATCCCCGCTCGCCGGCTGGGACCGGCCGAGCCGGCGTTTCGCCTCGAACGGAGCGGACCCGCCGCCAAGATGGAGCGATTTTTCAGATCCGCTCGAGGCGATCTCGGCGCGTTTCGGGCATTCTCATCAAGCCGAGAAGCTCTCGCGCTTCACCAAGCCCGAGCGGCGCGCTCTTTCGGTGCTCGGCCTTGGCGAAGACGCCGACAGGCATGCTTTGCGGCAGCGCTATTCGGCGCTCGTCCGCCGCCTTCATCCGGACAAGAATGGCGGCGACCGCAGCCACGAGAGCAAGCTTCGCGAAGTCATCGAAGCCTATCATCTGCTGCGCAAAGCGTCGGCCTTCGCTTAATCGCGGTTCGGCGCCCCCGGCGGAAACAGTGGCCGGTAGGGACGCGCTTCTTCGACGCAGCGCGATACTGCGGGATGCGCGAGCAAGCGCGCTCGATAGGCTGAAAGCCTGGGCCGGGATGGTCCGATCGGATGAACCCAGTCGGCATAGAATAAGGAGGGCGCCGCCGCGCAATCGGCAAGCGTGATCCGCTCGCCTGCGGCCCAGGCGTTTCCGATCTGAGGCTCGATCCAATCATATGCGATGTCGAGATTTCGGTGCGCCGCAGCGACTCCGAAAGCGTCGCGGCCGTCCTCCGGTCGAAGCACATCGGTCGCAATCTTCGACATATTTTCCATAACATAGAGGTCGAAGAAGCGATCGAGGAAGCGAACGCGGCGTCCGAGCTCGCCATCGGGGATCCACTCGTTCGGTCCGCGGTGCTGCGCCTGCAAATGCTCGATGATGCAGCTTGTCTCGATCACTGGTTCGCCGTCATCGACCAGCACTGGGAACTTGCCGAATGGCCAATGGCCCTTGAGCTCGGCAAGGAAGGGATCGGGATCCTCGACGTAGAGCTGCCGATAGTCGAACTTCGTTCCGTCGGCGTAGAGCGCGATCAGCGCCTTCTGCGTGTAGGACGAGAAGGGATGGCCAAAGAGAATGAGGCTCACGCTCAATATTCCAGCTTCGGATACCAATGCGCAGCGCGACCGCCGGGCGTCATGTCGAAGATGTTCCACAGCGGCGTCGGATCCGGCGCCAGGTGCGGATCGAACCCCGGGTCGGCGGTCTCCGGTCCGCCTTCGGCTGCCCAGAACAGCCGAACCTTGTCGCCTTCGCGCGTCCAGGTGGCGACGATTGCCCCTTCGCTTCCGTCGTCCTGGAGCGCGCGATAGTCGCGTGCGAACGCTTCGCCGACCGTCTGGTAGAAGCTGAGGTTGTTCCAGCCGCGCTCGCGGGCGAACTCGAGCTGGCGCGACACGGGTGAGCGGGAGAGGATTGCGATCGCAACGCGCTGCTCGATATCGCGGGCCGGAATATCGAGCGAGCCGACGAACGACGTGCACATCGGACAGGGGCGTTCCCGCTCCGGGCCGTACATCCAATAATAAGTGAACAAAGTGTCGTGCCGCCCGAAGAGTTCGGCGAAGCGGCGCTCCTTCCCGTCGGAGTCAAGAAAGCGATAGTCGTTGGCTTCGCCGCCCGGCGGAAGCGCACGGCGCATCTGCGCAACGCGCTGGATGTGCCGCCGAAGCTCGATTTCTTCCGCCAGAAGCTTCGTCCGCGCGTCGCGATATTCGGGGCTTTCGTTCGGAAACGGCCGGCTTCCCTCTCTGGCCATTGCTTCCGCGGGTTTGAGCTCGGCTGCGGGTTTGAGCTCTGCAATGGTCACGCGTCCTCCTTCGCCAATGCCCTGCGCCGCTCCAACTCCGCCTCGCTTGGTTCCCTGGTTTCAAAAGTTCCGGTCGGTACGTCGCCGGCGGGCTCGTAGGTCGCCATGACAACGCCGCTGTTCGACACGAAATGATCGACGAGCTTCAGCGCGCCAGGCTCTTCGGAGCCGTCGAAGATGCGCTTGCCTCGGCCCAGCAGCACCGGAAAGGTCATGAGCACCAATCGATCGATTAGCCCGGCCGCGAGCAGCGGCACATAGAGGCTGCTGCTTCCCTGGATGAGGAGATCTCGCCCCGGGGTGGTCTTCAAATCACCTACCGCCGAGGGGGTATCACCCGAAATCCTTTGGCTATTGTCCCAGGTCAGCGGCGCTTCCGAATGGGTCAGGACATATTTGTTGATCCGCTGGAATTTCGCACCGATCGGATTGTCCTGATTGTAAGGCCAGTAAGCTGCGAAAATGTCGTAGGTCCGCTTGCCGAGCAGCAGGTCGTAATCGGCCTCGATGACCTTGCCGAAGGGGGCGCTCATGCTTTCGTCCCAGTAGGGGAAGGTCCAGCCGCCGAAGCGGAATCCGCCGCTGGGGTCTTCCTCCGGCCCGCCCGGCGCCTGAATGACGCCGTCGAGTGAGAGGAAGACTGCGCCGGTCAGCTTACGCATTGACCGTCTCTCCGCCGGCGGCGGCCTCGATCCTGGCGATGTCGATCTTGCGCATTGTCATCATCGCCTGGAACGCGCGCTTTCCGCGCCCGCCGCTTTCGCTCGTCAGCTCGAGCAGGCGCCTCGGCGTGATTTGCCAGGAGAAGCCCCACTTGTCCTTGCACCAGCCGCAGGCGCTCTCCTGGCCGCCATTTTGCGTGATTGCGTTCCAGTAACGGTCAGTTTCCTCCTGGTTCTCGGTGAGGACCATGAAGCTGACGGCCTCATTCGGCTTGAAGTTCGGGCCGCCGTTGAGACCGACGAACGCACGGCCAAGGACGGTGAACTCGACCGTCAGCTCCTCGCCCTCGCTGCCGCCCGGATAATCCGAGGCGGCGCCGTGCGCAGGTCCGACATGGCTGTCGGGGAATATGGACGCATAGAATTCCGCCGCCTTGCGCGCTTCGCCCTTATCGAACCACAGGCAGGTGATGAATTTGTCGCTCATAAATTCCTCCTCAAGTTGAGCGTCGCCCCAGGACGAGCCGGTCGCCGGGCCCATGCACTGCTGCGAACAGCAGTCCCGCGACGAATATGAAGTGATCGACGAAGAAGCCGAACTCCATCGGATTGCTGCCCCAGCGGTCCGGTCCATGGAACGAGAATCCGAGGAACAGGACGTAGGCAATTGAGACGACCGCCGCCTGTCTGAAGAACAGACCGGTGAGAAAGGCGATCGCCAGCGCGGTCTCGAAAAAGGCCGCAACCCAGGCCAGGAACAGCGGAAATGGAAAGCCCGCTGCAGCAATCTGGCCGGCGGTCGCGGCCATGCCGATGAATACGAACTTGAACGCGGCGGCCATCGCAAAGTCGAGGGCAAAGATCAGCCGCGCGATAAGGATGGCCGTCGGCTTCATTGGGTTTCCCGCTTATTCCCCGCCGACGAGCGCGAACTCTGCGCCCTGCGGATCGCTTCCCACGATGATCCAGTCGCCGGTGGGCACCTGGTGCGGCCCCATGTG
>DASVYN010000094.1:0-8316 GCA_036392155.1 Sphingomicrobium sp. | reverse complement strand
ACAATGCCCATCGCCGCTGGCGCGCTGATGCCAAGCGGTTGCTACACGCCGGCGCGAATGAGCTGATGGTCCGCTTCGCCTCGCCGATCCGCAGCCTCCAGCCGATGGTGCTCGCCGAGGCGCACCCACTTCCCGGCGAATATGATTCCGCGTTCGGCGATGAGCCCAAGGGCAAGCAGACATCGCCCTACATCCGAAAGCCCAAATACCAGTACGGCTGGGATTGGGCGCCGCGGATCGTGACGATAGGGATGTGGAAGCCGGCCACGCTCGAGGCGTGGGACGACGCGCGGATCGACGCGCTGCGGATCGAACAGGAGGCGTTGGGCGATAGCGAAGCGCGGTTGCTGGCGCGAGCCAGTGTGATCGCGAACCGCGCCTATGCCGCCGGGGTCCGCATCGACGTCACTGACCCCGACGGCAAGCTGCAGAGCGAGACCAGTGACGTCACGCTCGCGCGCGGCACCAATGAGGTTGCGATTCCCATATCGATTGCCCGGCCGCAGCGCTGGTGGCCGGTCGGCTACGGTCCACATCCGCTCTACAAGGTGACGGCCACGCTGGTGGAACACGGTCGCGACAGCGACAGTGTCACGAAGCGCACCGGTCTCCGCACGGTCGAGCTCATCCGCAAGGACGGCAGCTTCGGCTTCCGGATCAACGGCACAGCGATCTTCGCCAAAGGTGCAAACCTGATCCCCTTCGATATGTTTCCGGCGCGGGTGACCGCTGCCCATGAGCGGCGCATCCTCGACAGCGCGGTCGCCGCGAACATGAACATGATCCGCGTCTGGGGCGGCGGCTATTATCCCGACGATGGCTTCTACGACCTCACCGACGAGCTCGGACTGATGGTCTGGCAGGACTTCATGTTCGGCGGAGCAGTCACTCCGCCCGACGCCGACTTCCGGCGCAACGTCGCCGCCGAAGCCGAGGAACAAGTGGAGCGGTTGCAGGCGCATCCCTCGCTGGTCCTGTGGTCCGGCGGGAACGAGGTGCTCGCCGGCTGGGAAAATTGGTCCGACCGCAAGGACTTCAAGAAGGCCGTCGGGGCGGACGAGCAGGAGCGGATCGGAACCGGCATGGCGGTGCTGTTCGACCGCGTGCTCCGCGACGCGGTCCTGCGCAACGACAAGGATGTACCTTATTGGCCTGGGTCGCCGTCGACCGATTACGAGGGGCCGATCGACACCGACAAGGACGGCGACCGGCATTTCTGGGACGTCTGGTCCGGATCCAAGCCGATCGAGCGCTACACGGACAGCTGCGCCCGCTTCAATTCGGAATATGGCTTCCAATCCATGCCCGGTCTTGCGACCATCGCCACCTTCGCCGGCGCAAGCGATCTGTCGGCCGACAGCCCGGTCATGAAAGCGCACCAGAAGTTCTTGAGCGGCGAAGGCAATGAACGGCTGCGCTTCTATCTCGACCAATATCAGCGCAAGCCGCGCGACTTTGCCGATTTTGTCTATTTGACGCAGGTGATGCAGGCGCAGGCTATCGATCTTGCCGCTCGCCATCATCGCGCCTGCCGACCAACCACCATGGGTTCGCTCTACTGGCAGCTGAACGACAGTTGGCCGGCGATCAGCTGGGCGAGCATCGACTGGTATGGACGCTGGAAGCTGCTTCATTATGCAGCGCGCCGCTTCTACGCTCCGCAAATCATTGTCGCTGAACATAAGGGCGTGGCAACGCGCATCGCCCTTGTCTCCGATGCAACTGCCCCGCTCCCGGCGCAATGGCGCGTGCGCGTGCTGGACATGGCGGGACGCTTGCTCAACGAGCGTGGGGGCGCGGTGACGCTTGCGCCGTTGAGCGCCAGCGACGTTGCGATGCTCGACGACAGGAGCCTATTCGGCAGCGCGCCCCCAAATGCGAGCTATGCAGTCGCCGAATTGCTGCTGAACGGCGGCATCGTTTCGCGCAGCATCGTTGAGCGGCGCTTGCCCAGGGACATGGCCTATCCGGCGCCCGCACTGACGGCTCGCTGGCAGGGAAAGAATTTGACGCTGACCGCGACCAATCTCGCACGCGTGGTTGAGATCGGCTTCGGGACCTTGGCGGCACAGCCCTCCGATAACGGGTTTGATCTGCTGCCGGGTGAAAGCGTCACGGTCGGTATCGACTCCGCAGCTGACCCGGCGACGCTTTCGCGGGCGCTCACTTTGTCGACCTTGGGTCCGGCGCGATGATCGCAGCGTTGCTGCTCGCGGCGGCAGCGCCGTCATCGCTGACGCTGGAGGAAAAGGCAGCGCAGCTCCAGAACGCTGCGCCTGCGCAACCCAAGGTCGGTCTTCCGGCCTATGACTGGTGGAGCGAGGGGCTCCATGGCATCGCCCGCAACGGCGAGGCGACGGTCTTTCCACAGGCGATCGGCCTAGCTGCGACCTGGGACGAGGATCTGTTGCGCCGTGTCGGCGACGTGGTCGCGACCGAGGCGCGGGCGAAGTTCAACGCGCAGCCGAAGGGAGCCGGAAGCGGGCTGTTCCAGGGGCTCACCATCTGGTCGCCGAATATCAACATTTTCCGCGATCCGCGCTGGGGGCGGGGCCAGGAGACGTACGGCGAGGATCCCTTGCTCACGGGTCGGCTCGCAGTTGCATTCATCCAGGGAATCCAGGGCCCTGATCCGGCACATCCCAAAGCGATTGCCACGCCCAAACATTTCGTCGTCCATTCGGGGCCTGAAGCGGGCCGCGATTCCTTCGACGTCGACGTCAGCCCGCGCGATCTCGAGGCGACCTATTTGCCGGCATTCCGGATGGCGGTGACAAAGGGCAAGGCCCGCTCGCTGATGTGCGCCTATAATGCGATCCACGGAGTGCCGGCGTGCGCTTCGTCGGCGCTGATGATCGACCGTTTGCGAAAGCAATGGGGCTTCAGTGGCTTCACCGTCTCGGACTGCGACGCAGTCGCCAACATCCATTTGTTCCACTTCAGTCAGCCCGACGCCGCGCATGCCGCGGCAGCAGCGCTGAAGGGCGGCACCGATCTCAATTGCGGCTCCACTTATTCGGCGCTCCCGGCCGCAGTTCGCGCCGGGCTCGTCGATGAGGAGACGATTGATGCCGCGTTGGCCCGGCTAATCGTCGCGCGGCGCGCATTGGGAATCACTGCGGATGCCAACTCGCCGTGGAGCAAGATCAAGCCGTCCGAGGTCGGTACTCCAGCACATCGCGCATTGGCTCTCGAGGCGGCGCGCAAGTCGATCGTGCTGCTCGAAAACTCGGGCGCGCTCCCGCTCGGCAATGCCCGAATCGCGGTGATCGGCGCCGACGCTGACGATCTTGGAGTGCTCGAAGCCAATTATCATGGCAGGGCGATCAGTCCGGTCACTCCGCTCGAAGGCATACGCAAGCGCTTCGGCGCTGCAAACGTGCGCTATGCGCAAGGATCGGTGCTCGCCCAAGGCGCGCCGGTCATTCTTCCGGAAACGGCGCTGCGGGCGAACGGTGGAACCGGGCTGGCAGTCGAGGTCCGGGACTCAAGCGGGAAGCTGATCCGCTCCGGCCAGGACCGCCGCATCGATTTCGACTACACCCGGACCGCACCGTTTCGGGCGACATGGACCGGCGAGTTCATTCCACCCGGCCCTGGACGCTACCGCCTGAAGCTCGACGGCCCTGCCTGCTGGCACTCCTGCCCACCGCACGATGACGTGCGCCTGTGGATCGGTGACGAAAAGCGGATCGACGGAAATATCGGCGGCTCGCTCGAAACCGAGGTCGACGCCGGCGCGCCTGTTCCGATCCGCGTCGAAATCGAGCATCGCGGCGGAGACGAAGGACTGCGGCTTGAGTGGATCGCGCCCGCCGAGGTCCAGCGACAGGAGGCACTTGCAGCCGCGCGCAGAGCGGATGTCATCGTCGCAGTCGTCGGCCTCTCGCCCGAGCTCGAAGGAGAGGCACTGAAGGTAACGGTTCCCGGATTTACCGGCGGGGACAGGACCCAAATCGAGCTGCCCGAACCGCAACGCGAGTTGCTGAGCAGCCTGCAGGCGACGGGTAAGCCGCTGATCGTCGTTTTGACCTCCGGAAGCGCGATCGCGCTCAACGGGCTGAAGCCCGCCGCAATAGTCGCTGCCTGGTATCCCGGAGTGGAAGGCGGAACTGCACTCGCCGAAATTCTTGCCGGCGACGTGAACCCCTCCGGCCGGCTCCCGATTACCTTCTACAAGTCGACCTCGGACCTGCCGGCATTCGTCGACTATGACATGAAGGAGCGTACCTACCGCTACTTCACCGGCAAGCCGGCGTGGGGTTTCGGGCACGGGCTCAGCTACACGCAGTTCGCCTATTCCGAGCCGGCAGTATCGGTATCCTCGATCGGTGCGGGTCAGACGGTTACGGCGTCAGTCTCGGTAGCGAACAGCGGGCGACGCAGCGGTGATGAGGTAGTGCAGGCCTATCTCATCCCGCCGGATGCGGGAAAGCCGGGCGGGTTTACCGATCCGGTGCTCCAGCACATGCTGGTCGGCTTTCAGCGGCTGAGCCTGAAGGCGGGAGAGCGAGGCTCTGCGAGCTTCACAATCGACCCAAGATCGATGAGCAGCGTCGATCGCAGCGGCCGGCGCCGGGTTCTTCCAGGCGCATACAGGTTGTGGATCGGCGGCGGTCAGCCGGGTGACGGCCCCGGCGTATGGACCGGCTTCACAATGTTCGGCGAACCGATGGAGCTGCCCAAGTGAAACTGGACCGCCGTGCTTTCATTGCCTCGACCGGTGCACTGGCGGCAGCGCCAACGCTCGGAGCCGCGGCCAAATTTCCGAGCCGCCGGCCGCCGCCTGCGGAGCGCCGTTTCACAAGCCCTGCGGTCGAAGCTGAAATCAAGCGCGTCGGCGCGATGATCGCCGACCCGGAGCTCGCCTGGCTCTTCGCCAATTGCTATCCGAACACGCTCGACACGACCGTGAAGCTGGGAACGTTCGGCGGTAAGGCCGACGCCTTCGTGATCACCGGCGACATACCGTGCCTGTGGCTCCGAGACTCTTCCGCCCAGCTGAAGCCTTATGTCCACCTGGTCCGGCGTGACCCCCGACTTCGCGAGCTTTTTCGCGGGCTGATCGCCCGCCATTCGCGCTCGATCCTGATCGACCCCTACGCCAATGCCTTCATGGAAGATCCGAACGCGCGAACGAATTTGAGCTGGGCGATCCATGACGACACCGAAATGAAGCCGGGGGTCGCAGAGCGCAAATGGGAAGTGGATTCGCTTTGCTACCCGATCCGGCTCGCTTATTCCTACTGGCGCGAGAGTGGCGACGTCGCGCCGTTCGATGCGACCTGGAATGAATCCGCACGCGTGATCGTCCGGACCTTCCGAGAGCAACAGCGAAAGGACGGGCCCGGGCCTTATCGTTTCCAGCGTTCGGCCAACCAGCCGACCGAGACGTTGCTCGGGGGCTATGGCGCACCGACGCGCAAGATCGGGCTGATCCACTCCGGCTTCCGACCGTCCGACGACGCGTGCCTGTACCCTTTCCTGATCCCCTCCAATTTCTTTGCTGGGACAGTCCTGCGTGAACTTGCGCAGCTGGCCCAGCAGGTTCGCGGCGATTCCGCTCTTGCCGGCGAGGCTTCGGCATTGGCTGACGAGGTAGAGAATGCGCTCGCCCGGTACGGCACAATGAAACTTCGCGATGGTCGCGAAACATGGGCCTATGAAATCGACGGCTTCGGCAATGCCATCTTCATGGACGACGCCAACGTGCCGTCGCTCTCGGGTCTCGCTTATCTCGGCTGTGTCTCTCCTGACGATGCGCGCTGGCAGAGAACCGCCGCTGCAGCGTGGAGCGAGGCGAATCCGTGGTTCTTCCGCGGCCGCGCAGGCGAGGGGATCGGCGGGCCTCATGTCGGAGTGGGGCAGATTTGGCCCATGTCGCTGATTATCCACGCGCTCTTCGCGAGCGATGATGCGACGGTCCGCCGCTGTCTCCAAATCCTCAAGACCAGCCATGCAGGCACTGGATTCATGCACGAGACTTTCGACAAGGACGATCCGGCCAAGTTCACGCGGAGCTGGTTCGCCTGGGCAAACGGCCTCTTCGGCGAGCTCATCATCCATCTGGCCACTAGCCGTCCTGCAATGTTGAGGGCGCCGCTATGAGGATCAGCCGGCGCGGACTCCTTTCCGGTACGGGCGCGGCTGCGCTCGCCACCGCAATGCCGATCAAAGCAGCATCGACGGGCTCGAAAGGGCCGGATCTGTTCATCGGCACTGGCGGGCACGGGCACACCTTTCCCGGCGCGACGCTGCCGTTCGGAATGGTGCAGCTGTCGCCGGACACTGATGTCGAGCGCTGGGACGCCTGCTCCGGCTACCATCGTGACGACAGCTCGATCATGGGCTTTTCGCACACGCATCTGTCGGGCACCGGGATCGGGGACATGCTCGACGTGCTGGTGGTCCCGGCCACCGGGCCGGTGAAGCTGCAGCCCGGAACCCTTGAGAATCCGCAAGGCGGGTACCGGCAGCGATTTTCGGACGAGCGTGCCGAGCCTGGCTATTATCGAGTGAGGCTGGAGAACGGCGTCGAGGCCGAGCTAAGCGTCACCGAACGCACCGGCTGGCATCGCTATCGATTCCCCGGTGGTCCCGGTCATTTGCTGATCGACCTGTCGCACCTGGTCCTCGACGAGTCCGACAAGGAGCCTTTGATCGATGAGGCGCTGATCGAGCTCGAACGCGACGGGAGTCTGACGGGCACAAGGCGCGTGTTTCGCTGGGCAAAGGGCCGGCGGATCTTCTTCGTGATGCAGCTCTCGCGTCGTCCGGATCGAATCAGCCTCTACGGCGACGGCGATGCTGAGCAGCCGGCCGGAACGAAGCGCATAGCCGGCAAGCGCCTGAAGGCGGTCCTGCACTTCGATCAGGCCGGCGCAGCGCCGATCCTCGTTCGGTGCGGAATCTCGGCCGTGGACAAGGCCGGCGCACGCGCAAACCTCGACGCGGAAGCCAAACATTGGGACTTCGACCGAACTCGGGCCCGCGCAGCGCGGATTTGGCGCGAGGCACTGGCGGCAGTGAAGGTTCAGGGTGCGACCGCGGACCAGCGCACGATCATGGCAAGCGCGCTTTATCATGCGCAGCTCGCGCCGACGCTCTTCTCGGATGTCGACGGGCGTTACGTCGGTCTCGATCGCAAGATCCATCGAGTGGAGGAGGGGGGCGCTGCTTATTCGACCTATTCGCTGTGGGATACGTATCGCGCACTTCATCCTTTGTTCACGATCATCGCGCCGGATCGGGCGAAGAGCCTGGTCGATGATCTGATCCGGCAAACGCAGCAAAGCCCGTACGGACCCCTGGTCTGGCCGCTCCAGGGGACCGAGACCGGGACGATGATTGGCTGGCACGGCGTCGTTCCGATCGCCGAAGCGCAGGCGAAAGGAATAAGCGCGGACTATGCGGCTGCCTGGCCCGCGATCGCAAAACGGAGCTTCGATTTCTCGGCGCCGGACCAGGATAATTCCCGTGGCCGCGACCTCTACGACCGCCTCGGCTACGTGCCTGCCGACAAATGGTTCGAGAGCGTCAGCAGGACGCAGGAATATGCCTATGACGATTGGGCCTCATCGCACCTGGCGCGAACCGCGGGAGCGACAGCCGACGCTGAGCGGCTGCTCAAGCGTTCCGCGAACTGGCGCAATGTGCTCGACCCAAGCATCCGGTTCGCCCGTCCCCGTTTTTCCGACGGAAGCTGGTGGACACCCTACGACCCAGTCCAGCTCGGCCATATGCCCAAGCCTTGGTGGCGCGATTATACCGAGGCCAACGGCTGGCAGGCGACGTTCCTCAATCAGCACGACATCTATGGGCTGATCGAGCATTTCGGCGGTGACGCGGCGTTCGAAGCGAGGCTCGACTCCCTATTCCTGGCACCCTCGACGCTTCCGGCGAACGCGCCGCCCGACATCTCCGGCCTGGTCGGCCAATATGCTCACGGCAATGAGCCCGACCAGCATGCCGCTTATCTTTACGCCTATGTCGGCGCCCCATGGAAAACGCAGCGCATGGTCCGCCGCCTGCTCACCGAAATGTACAAGGCCGAGCCTGACGGGGTGATCGGCAATGATGATTGCGGGCAGATGAGCGCCTGGTTCGTGCTCTCCGCGCTCGGCTTCTATCCGGTCGACCCGGTGAGCGCGGTCTATGTCTTGGGATCGCCCCTGTTCACCCGCGCCGAAGTCGGCGTTGGCAATGGTCGGCGGCTCGTGATCGAAGCGCCCGAAAACAGCCCAGGCCGACCTTATGTGCAGGAAGTGCGGTGGAACGGTCGGCCTTGGACGAAGAGCTGGATCGCGCACCGCGACG
>DASVYN010000093.1:0-6664 GCA_036392155.1 Sphingomicrobium sp. | reverse complement strand
TCATCCGTTCGCTGCCGGCCCACAGCCGTTGCTTCCTGGTGCGCCAGGCGAATCGCTCGGTCGTCGTAAGACTGGACCTCAATGGCATGCCGGATCTCTTGACGGTCCTTTCGGGCCGCGAATCGAGCGTTCGCCGCCTCGACGAGATTCGTGCCCAGGTCGGCGACGATCCTGCCGGCTGGTATCAGATGCTGACACGTTCGCCCTGGCCCGGCTCGCCGCCCGGCGACGATTATTGGCTGGAAGCCGCCGAATGAACCAGTGCGAGCCCTTTGGCGCCGAAGGCCCCGCAGGCGTTACCGACGCGCTGCAGAAGATTGATTGTCTGGCCAATGACGCGACGGCCATGTCCTTCGGCCGGCTGTTCGGAGCCCATGGCAGCTTTACGACGGCGCTGACGATCATTCTGACTTTGTATGTCGCGCTGCTCGCGTTCAACCTGCTCACCGGCCGGTCGGCGCTGCGGGTGTCGGTACTAACTCCGCGGATGATGACGCTAGGTCTGGTGCTCACCTTCGCAACGTCGTGGATCGCCTATCAGTCGGTGGTGTGGAACCTTGCGACCGGAGCACCCGACGAGATCGCAAGCGTGCTGATCGGGAGCAGGGGTTCGGCGACTCTTCTTTTTGCCCAGCAGCTCGACGGGCTGTTCGCCGCAATCACTGACGCGGTCAGCAATATCAATCCGACCGCCGCAGCCGGCACCGCCGGATTGACCTCGCCAGCGAACATCCTGTCGATCGCAGGACTGATCCTGCTTCTCGGTACCGTCGGCGTGCTGGTTGTCTGTCGGCTCGCGCTCGCAGCCCTCCTGATCCTTGGTCCAGTATTCATTGTGCTTGCGCTTTTCGATGGTACGCGCGGCCTCTTCGAAGGCTGGCTCAAGAGCGTTGCAATGTTCGCGCTTGTGCCGCTGCTGACGGTGGTCATGGGGAGCGGCGCGCTGGTTGCGATCGGGCCGATGATCGGAGGTCTTGCCGATAGCGGCGGGGAAATTCCGCTCAAGACCGCGGTTTCGATTCTCTTCGCCTCGATCATCTATCTGTCGCTCATGCTGCTGATATTCAAAGTTGCGGGAACGCTGACCCGCAGCTGGCGGCTCAGCCGAGCCTCGGCGCTCATCCCGGCATTCGCCGGGGGCACTTCGATCGTCAATCAGGGGCGGACGCTCAACACCCAGACTGCTGCTGCAACAGCGGCGACTGCAGCCCAAGGGTCGGATCGGGTCCGAAGCGCGGTCGCAAGCCTCGAGACCATGCCTTCGAGCCGATATCTTGCAGTCCAATCGACGGTGCAGCCGCGCCTTGCCCAGTCGCAGCCTCAGCTTGCGCTCGCTGGACCGAGCGATGCGCGGAGCCAGCTTCGTTATCTTCATCACCGGGTTGCCGGAGTTTCCAACAGCAGTTCACGAGAGATGTTGCGATGATCCGCAAGCTTAGTTTTGCCGCGTTTGCGGTCCTGGTTACGACTAGCGCAACTGCGGCTCCGGACAACCGCGTCCGTTCGCTTGCTTATGCTCCGGACCAGATCGTCAAGCTTCTCGGCAAGCCCGGAATTCAGTCGACGATCGAGTTCGCATCCGACGAGCGGATCGAGAATGTTGCAGTTGGCGATTCATCCGCCTGGCAAATCACTCCCAACCGCCGCGCAAGTCTGCTGTTCGTGAAGCCGCTGAACGGGCGCACCCGCACGAACATGACGGTGGTGACCGACCGCCGGACGTACATGTTCGATCTCGTCGCCGGTGATCGCCGAACCACGCCGATATACGCGCTGAAGTTCAGCTACCCCAAAGAAAAGACCATGGAATCGGCCAAACCGGCACAGCAGGTCGCAGCTGCCGCTGCACAGCCGCAGGCGACGACGACTGCCGACAAGCTCCACTTCGACTGGAATAGCAAAGGCAATAGCAAGCTGCTTCCTTCGCGCGTGTTCGACGACGGAGCATCGCTGTATCTGGCCTGGGGCAAGGACACGCCGCTGCCGGCTATTCTCACCCAGTCCGAGGACCGCAAGGAAGGTCCGGTCAATTTCCGGATGAGCGGCGAATATATCGTGATCAGTCCGATCCCTCAGAACCTGGTGCTCCGTTACGGCAGCAGGACCGCTCTATTGTGGCCGTCGCATCGGATCGTCTCGCCTCAACCGGCGACCAGCACAGAAGTGGCGACTGCGCCATTGACGCAAAGCCCGCCTCCGGCTCCGCAGCCGACGATAAGCCAGGCAGCCACCACCCCCGGAACGCCAGTCGGTCCGGTGAACACCTCGGTCAAGCTTGCGAACATGACGGCCCTTTACAGCGACAAGCTGACGGATAGCCAAAAATGAGCACCAAACGCGCCACAATCGAAGCCACGGGAACCCCGATCCGCGGACCCTGGGAAGAGCCGCTCCGGCCAGCTCTCCCGGCGACGGTGCCGCAGACCGATCCGCGCGTGACCCTCAGCGAGAATGCCCTCGTCCTCGCCAGCCAGAACGCCTATCCGGTCGTTGCGAGCCAGAAAACGCGGCGCGACAATGTTGGGCTCGCCGCCGGCGCTGCGATCGCTCTGGTGCTTGGCTGCGCGACCTTCGTTTCCTTGAATTCGAGCCGGCATGGGTCGACGGCGCCGGCCATGGCGCCGGGGGCCGCTACTCCGGCTCGGCCGGGCCTGCCGGTCCCGGCTGCCGTTCCTGCCAAACCGGTTGGCGCGCCGGTCGCATCGACAGTGGCGCCGCAGCCAGGTCCGATGCCAAACGCCCAGCATATGCCGGGCGCCGTGGTTGCCCCAGGAATGCCGCCAGCGGCCGCACCGGTGCTCGTCTATGACGGCAGCAATGCGCCGAGCTCGGCTGTTCCTGCCTCTCCCGCCGCGGGGCGCGACGTGGAGGGAGCTCCGGCGCTGCTTGCCGGCGGTTCACCGGTTCGGGGCGTCCTTGCCGACAATGCATCGGTTCGTTCGACCCGTCTTGCCGATCCGGCGAATACGGTCGTCCAGGGAACGCTCATCCCCGCGGTCCTCGAGACCGCCATCGATACCGATGTGCCCGGCTACGTGCGGGCCGTGGTCAGCCAGGACGTGCGCTCCTTCGACGGCAGCCGAATTCTGATCCCGCGCTCGTCGCGCCTGATCGGCGAATATAAGGGGGTTTCGCAGGCGGGACAGCGGCGCGCCTATTTGATGTGGACGCGGCTAGTCCGTCCTGACGGAGTGTCGGTCGCACTCGCTTCGCCTGCCGCAGACTTCTCCGGCCAGGCCGGCATCGGCGGACAGGTCAACAGCCATTTCTTTTCGCGCTTTGGCTCGTCGATCCTACTGTCGATCCTCGGAGGCGCCGGAACGCTGGCAACCGGCGGAGCTTCGACGGTGATTGTCGGCGGAGCTGGGCAGAGCGCGGCCTCGGTTGCTGCGCAACATGATGGACAGCGCCCGACGACCATCAAGGTTCGTCAGGGCGAGCCGATCCGCGTGTTCACTGCGCGCGATCTCGTCTTCTCCGACGGAGGCAATGGGTGAGCGAAGCGGAGCAGCTTCCCTCCACGGACGGCGTCGATCCATTCCTCGAAGCCTATCTCGAGCCGTTCCGCAGCTGGCTTAGCCAGGAAGACGTGACCGAGCTTCTCGTCAACAAGCCCGGCGAGCTCTGGGTCGAGCAGCGCGGACAAATGACTTGCCACAAGGCGCCGAAGATCGACGACTCCCTGGTCCAGCGGCTTGCCGAGCAAGTTGCCCGGGTCAGCCACCAGGGCGTCAGCCGCGAGCGGCCGCTGCTCGCTGCGATGCTTCCCAACGGCGCGCGGGTACAGTTTGTCGCGCCGACCGCGACGCGGGCTCACTGGGCGCTGGCGATTCGCCGTCATTGCCTGCTTGATCTTCCGCTCGAGGCCTATGCCTCCGGACCGCTGCAATCGGAGCGCAAGACCGCATCGACCTCGCCCGAAGCCGATCCGATCGGATTCCTTCGCGAGGCGGTCGGGGATCGAAAGACGATTCTCATCAGCGGCGGAACGTCAACTGGCAAGACGACTTTCCTAAATGCGCTGCTGCGCGAAGTGCCTGCCGACGAGCGGGTGATCGTCGTCGAAGATACTGCCGAAGTGCAGCTGCATGGCCCCAACGATCTCGGCCTCATTGCAGTCAAAGGTGAGCTGGGCGAGGCGCTGATCAATACCGACGATCTGCTCCAGGCCGCGCTGCGGCTGAGACCGGACCGGATCCTCTTGGGCGAACTTCGCGGCAAGGAGGCGGTCAGCTTCCTGCGCGCGGTCAATACCGGTCACCCCGGCTCGTTCAGCACGATTCACGCCAATTCGACCAGCGGCGCGCTCGAGCAGCTGGCATTGATGGTCATGCAATCAGGCCTTGGCCTCTCCCGCTCCGAGACGATCGAATATGCAAAATCGGTGATCGACGTCGTCGTCCAGCTCGGCCGCCAGGGTGCCGAGCGCAAGATCGTCGCGATCGAGGAGCTCTCCCAGGATTCGCCGGCTGCCGAATTGATGGTTCGCCAGATTCTGAACCGCGCGGCCGCCTGAACCGAGCACTCCTTTTGATCAGGGGATTTGGATCCTGCCGTCCTTGACCGGTCGAGAGCCGTAGCGCATCCCTTCGATTGTGTCTCAGAGCGCGAGTATCGAGGTCCGCCGCCTTAAGGAGCGGCAGTGGCGCCGCGCCCGTATCCTCAACGCCTGGGTAGACGGCCTGGCGATCGAAGACGCGCTCGACCTGCTCGACGAGGGCGGGACCTTCTTCACGATCAATCCCGAGCATCTCTATCAACTGCAGCGCAACGCCGAGTTTGCCGCTGCCTATGCAAACGCCACATATGTTTCGTGCGACAGCGTCTACGTTTACTGGGCCTTGAAGCTGCTTCGCCGAGACGTCCGGCACCGGGCGTCCGGCTCGGACCTCGTGCCGGCATATTGGGGTAGGCATTCGGGCAACGCGGCCGTCAGGATTTTCCTCCTCGGGGCGAAGCCCGGGATTGCCGAGCGAGCAATGGATCGAATCAACCGCGCGTGCGGTCGGAAGATCGTTGTCGGCGCGCATGGCCCTTCGTTCGATTTTCTCGACGATGAGGAGGAGACCACCGAGGCGATCAACATGGTCAATGCCTCGGGCGCAACATGCCTGATCGTCGGGCTTGGAGCGCCGAAGCAGGAAATCTGGATCAATCGCAATCGGGCAAGGATGCCGGGCGTGAAGGTCTTCCTCGGAGTCGGAGCGACGATCGACTATGAGGCCGGTGCAGTCGCACGTGCGCCAAAGTGGATGCGCCATAACGGGCTTGAGTGGGTCTATCGCGTCCTGAGCGAACCGCGCCGATATTTGCGCCGCTATGCCCGCAACACGGAATTCCTGTGGCTTTCGCTGCTCGATGGGCTCGGCTTCTACCGGCCGCCCTCATTCGCTTCGGTCGTCGGCGATGCGGATGTCCCGGCCCGATCGAAAACAATCGACGGGCGGTGACGACCATCAGTCTTGCTCAGCCCAATAGCCGGTGCGCTAGGCGCTGCAGCTTCGGCGGAACCCAGTCGTTGACAAAATGATGACGGCGGATCTCCCAATCCTTCTTGTCGGCCGTTCCGGGCCGCGCGCGGAAATTGGTGGTTCGCTTCGGCAGTAGCCCGAAACCCTCCTCGGCAGCCGTATAATAATAGGTTGCGATCGACCGGCGTGATCGGCTCGTCGGACATGTCAGCGGATCGGGGTGCCCATGGAAGCTATCGAGATTGGTATTGAAGAGGACCGCGCGGCCAAAAAGCGGCTCAACCTTTACTGCGCAGCCTTTCATGTCCGTGTCCCAGAGCTCGAGCTGACCTCCGAACTCCGGATCCCAGTTCTCGTTCAGGTAAATGAGGAGATTGATCCTCCGCTCGAGCTTCAGTCGCCCATGGACGTTGAAGTCGGCGTGAACGCCCAGATGTCCGCCGCGCTTGGTCTCATGAAGGCCGCCGCCCTCGAAATAAGGGTCGGAGATCAGGCCTTCGATGCCGGTCATTTCTTCCAGGAAGCCGAGAAATGCCTCGCTATTGAGCTCGGCGAAAAGGTTTCTGATGTGCCCTGATGGAATCTCATGAGGTGCGAACTGAAATTTATATCGCTCCTGGTCCCGGTCGAAATATCGCTTGCCGTCGCTCGATGGAAATTCCGCGAGCACGCTCCTGAGGATCTCGGGATCGAGAAAATCATCGATCACGATGTGGGGGAACGGCGAAGCGCTGCGATAGCGTTCCGAGAGCGAGCGTCCAGCATCTCGACATTCATCGGCGTCGAGCGCCAGATACGTGTTGATGCGCTTCAAATGCAGCATGAACCCATTCTAGCAGCAGAGGCCGGCAAGCCAAGGCTGGCGGAGCATTCGGCCAACGCTTGCTCCCACGTTGGGACAGGAGTCGATCGCAATTGCAGCGACGGTTGGAGGGCGCACCGGGAGCAGCTAAGCAATCTGATGGAGCGCTCCCCGGAGGTGAGCGGCGCTAACGGGAGCTGGGGTGGACACGTCTGCATCTGGATCGTTGATGGGCGGCGAATCCATTGCCGGTGCGGCGGTGGCCGTCGTGATCGTCAATTACCGCACGCCCGAGCTCACGATGCGGTGCGTCGCTGCGCTTAGGTCTGAACGCGAGTTGCTTCCAAGACTCAGGGCGATCGTCGTCGACGGCGGATCCGCCGATCGTTCA
>DASVYN010000092.1:0-11474 GCA_036392155.1 Sphingomicrobium sp. | reverse complement strand
CGCCCTTGGGCGCAGGCGGAGGCGGAGGCGGGGGTGGCGGCGGCGCCGGCTGCTCGACTACCGGCGGCGCTGGCGGCGGCGCTGGCGGCGGAACGTAGGCCGGCGGCGCCGGCCGATTGAAGCCCATCCTTGCCCGCAGGGTCACGCCGAAGGTCCGCGGCTCGCCGAGGAAGGCACCATAAAGCTGCGTCGACCGGGTAATGAACCCTGCCTGCACGGCACGTGTCGTGCCGCTCCCCTGGAGCGGCGCGTCGAAGGCCACCTGGATGAAGTGCTTGTTGAACAGATTCTGGCCCCACAGCTCCAGCGCCCATGCGTCATCGGGACCATGAACTCCGACACGGCCGTTGAACACGGTGAATGCGTTCTGGGTCTTCTCTATGTCGAGATCCGAGCCGGTGTTGAACCTGCTCATGTAACGACCGTCGAAATAGAAGAGACCCCGAAGACCCCCGCCGCCCAGCGGCGGAGTCCAGGCAATCGATCCGGTCGCAGTCCACAGCGGTGCGTTCGAAATCCTCCGTCCGGGCAGCTGAAACAGCGCGTCGGTCAGTGGCCGACCGTCCGCTCCAACCAAATTATGACGATATCTGGTGTCGGCCATGGTGAGGCCGCCGTTCAGCTGAACGTCGCTGATCGGACGTGTAAACGCTTCGA
The DNA here is from genome assembly GCA_036392155.1 of Sphingomicrobium sp. Taxonomy (GTDB): domain Bacteria; phylum Pseudomonadota; class Alphaproteobacteria; order Sphingomonadales; family Sphingomonadaceae; genus Sphingomicrobium. The sequence continues at coordinate 10,817 of DASVYN010000092.1, read as the reverse complement.
GCTCGAAGCCCTGGCTCCTGACCCCCGCGCCCAGATGCCCCGTGCAGGCACCGGTGTACGGACTGTTGTCAGTGTCGGCACCATTGAGGCTGGTGCTGCAGCTGTTGATATTTTCAACGACGAAATTGAGGCCGTTGAACGTATTCAGCTGGAAGTTCCGGAACACCTCATGAAACAGTGCGAAGTTGAGGTCGATTCCGCGACCGTGATATTTGAAGCCGGCTTCGAATGCGTCATTGATTTCGGGCTTGAACTGCAGGTCCGCTGCCGATGCGACGTGGCCGCCGCAGTTGACCTGCGTCGCGGTCGTGCAAATGGCGCCATTGCCGGAAATGACGAAGGGCGGGGCAGGCACGCTTGGAGCGGAGCTGCGGAACAGCGCCGAACGGTCAAGATTGTAGCCCCCCGCCTTATAACCGCGCGAGTAGCTCGCGTAGGTCAGCAGTCGGTCGGTAACCTTGTAGCTGAGCACTGCGGTGCCAGAGACCTTGCTCTCGGTGAAGCTGTCGCTCAGCGCGAACGAGCCTCCAGGAGCGCTCGGAGTGACGCAAGGCAAAGTCTGAAGCGATGCAAGCGCGCTCGATGCATAGATCGTGCACAGCAGGTTATTGTCTTTGAGAAGGGCGTCGAGCGACTTCTTCTCATGCGTGTAGCGTGCGCCGAGCGTCAGCTTTAGGCGATCGGTGATCGAAAAGATGTCGTGCGTGAACAGCGCCCAATTGCGACTCTTCTGATTGTACAGATCGTTCAGCGCCGCGCCGTTCAGCGTGAGCGCCGGACTGACGAGATTCGAAAAACCGCTGTTGGTGAACGGTGCGCCCGAAAAATTGGTCGCCACAAACGCATCGTTCGGCAGGCGCGCAAATGCGCTGAGAACGGTGAATTGGCCGGCGATCGCAGCCTTTGCTGCCGGAGAGGTTGCGGCAAGATATTGCTGCTCAAGCGCAGACCGCACGGCCGAGGCGACCGGCGTATTGAAGCAGGTCGGCGATGCGCCCGGCGCGAGTATCGACGGCGCTGCAGCGGCGAAATTCGCGGCGACCAGGCAGTTGCCATAACGCGCATAATCCGCGCCGTACGTAAGGTTATCGAGGAGCGTCAGCTTCTCGTCGGCGTAATAGCCGCCGACCAGCCAATCGAGCAGGTTGCCGAAGGCCTTCCCCTGCAGCCGCACTTCCTGGGTGAAGGTCTTGAAGCGGTTGAATGCAGTGCCGTCGTCGGGACGGTAAAGGATGTCGAGATTGTTGAAGTCGGCGTCCTGGCCGCGAACATATTTGTTGTAGCGATATGCGGTGATGGAAGTCAGCTCGGCGCCGCCCAGGTCATAGACCAGCTCGCCGGAAAGCCCCCAGTCCTTGACATCCGAACGATAGCTGCGGCCCGGAGTAAGTGCCGTCTTGCGAGCGAATGTGTCATCCTCGATGAGCCCGCCGAGGCCGCGCTCGATCGCTGCGATGGTCGAGGGCTGAGGACCGGCCGCAGTCACGTCCATCGCTGGCAGGAATGTCGCGCCGCAACACTCCTCGTTGCGCTTCGAATAATCGCCAATGATCCTCAGCGAGAGATTGTCGCTCGGCTGGAACAGGATCTGACCGCGCAGCAGCCAGCGGTCGCGGTTGTTGAGACGACGGCCCGAAATAATGTCCTTAAGGAAGCCGTCGCGCTTGACGTAGACCCCGTCGAGTCGGGCAGCGACAGTGTCGCTGATCGGCCCGGTGATGCTCGCCTCGAAACGCCGCAGATTGTAATTTCCGATATCGACCTGGCCGCTGACCTCGGGTGTGAAGCGCGGTTTGGCAGTGATGATCGAGATTAGTCCCGCAGACGTATTGCGGCCGAACAGAGTGCCCTGCGGCCCGCGCAACACTTCGATTCGGTCGAGCGGGCCAAGCTCGGTGAGGCCAACGCCGGCGCGCGAGCGATAGACGCCGTCGATGAAGATGCCGACCGAGCCTTCGAGACCTGGATTATCGCCGACCGTTCCGACACCACGGATACGCGCTACCGCCGCTCCGCCTTCCGAAGAGGTCGAGGAAACCAGGAGCGACGGAGCGATCTGGTTGAGCTGGCGAATGTCGGTCGCGCCCGTGTTGTGCAGATTTTGCGCAGTGACCGCGCTGACCGCCATCGGAACATCCGACAGCGCCTGATTGCGTCGGGTCGCGGTGATCACAATGTCACCGGTGTTGATCGGCTGCTGCTCGACCGCCTTGGTCTGGACTGCGGCCGTCTGCGCAGTCGAGCCTTCGGTCGGCGGCGCTGTCGTCGGCTTGCCGCTCTCGTTGCTTGGCGGCGGAGTGGTTTGGGCAAATGCCGGAGTGGCCAGCACAAAGAAGCCGGTGGATGCCAGCAAGGCGGACTTGCGGATCATTCTTGTCTCTCCCCCTCAGGCGACGGACGCTCTGTCGGCGGAGAGGCTAGCCCCGAATTGTGATCAAAGTGAAGCTCCGCAGCAGCCGCGCGTCAACAAAGGCGCGCAGCTGCAGCAATTTGGCAACAGGAGTGTAAGTAAGAAATCGAGCGTCAGGCCTGAGCCGGACTTCCGATCGGTCCCACGACTTGAGCACAGCTCATTTTGGCGCGAGCACCATCAGCATCTGCCGGCCTTCCATCCGCGGATGGGCCTCGACCTTGGCCATCTCGGCAGTTTGTTCCTGGACTCGGCGCAGGACCGCCATGCCGAGTTCGCCGTGCGCCATCTCGCGGCCGCGGAAGCGCATGGTGACCTTCACCTTGTCGCCTTCCTCGAGGAACTCGAAGACCTTCTTCATCTTGGTGTCATAGTCGTGGTCGTCGATGTTCGGGCGCATTTTGATCTCTTTGATCTCCTGCGTCTTCTGCTTCTTTCGCTGCTCGGCGGCCTTCTTCTGCGCTTCATATTTGTAGCGGCCGATGTCGAGGAACTTGGCGACCGGCGGATCGGCATTGGGCGAGATCTCGACGAGATCGAGCCCGGCTTCCTGTGCCTGCTCGAAAGCTTCGCGCGTATACATCACGCCCAAATTCTCGCCGTTCTCGTCGATCACCCGCACGCGCGGCGACTGGATGAACTCGTTGTAGCGGGGGCCGCTCATCGGCGGTGGGGGCGCCATCGGACGGCGCGGATAGGGCGGCGGTATAGCGAAGTCTCCGTTGTAATTGTTGCTGAACGATGGAGTTAAGCACTCCTGCGCTCGCTGAAAAGTCCGCGCGAACAAATGTGAGTCATTTTTACCGCGACCTGTGGCGGAGCCGCGTCAGGCCTAGCACCGCTCCGCTCAACTGTTGAGTCCCGCCGCCAGCGCGAGTTGGTTGAATATTTCATGGGTTGGAACACTCGTCACTATCGACGATGCACCGGCCATAACCGCACGCATCAAGCGTATCGCCAGGCCCTGCGGCTATCAGCCTTTGGGAAATCGGATCCTCAGGCGTTCAAGCGGCATGTCGAACGGTCGCCCCGACCTCACCTGCATAAACCTGGCGATGCCCGGAACGGACGGGATCGAGCTGGTGCGTTCGGCGGGCAAAATATGAAGGCGTGACGAGGCGTATCGGCTGAGCCCTGCGCCCTGATCTCTTATATCAGATCGGGCGGCACGGCCTCGTTCGCGATCATTCGGACCGCCTCTTCGAGACTCATCATTTTCTGGTGCTCATCGCTGCCCAGGCGGCGGAGCGCGACCGTGCCTTCCTCGGCTTCGCGCTTGCCGACCACCAGTAGCAACGGAACCTTGGCGAGGCTGTGCTCGCGAACCTTGTAGTTGATCTTCTCGTTGCGAAGGTCCGTCTCCAAGCGAATGCCGGCATCAGCAAGCCTTGCTGCGACTTGCCGCGCATATTCGTCGGCATCCGAAACGATCGTCGCGACCACCGCCTGCAAAGGTGCAAGCCACAGCGGGAATTTGCCCGAATGATGCTCGATCAGAATGCCGATGAACCGCTCGAATGTTCCGAGGATCGCCCGATGAAGCATGAGTGGCGTATGTTTTTCGCCATCGGCGCCGATGTAACTGGCTTCCAGACGCTGCGGCATTTGCGGGTCGAGCTGCAGGGTTCCGCATTGCCAGGTACGGCCGATCGCATCCTGCAGGTGGAACTCCAGCTTGGGCCCGTAGAAGGCGCCCTCGCCGGGAAGGACTTCATAATCAAGTCCCGTCTCCTTCAGGGCAGTCTCAAGATCGGCTTCGGCGCGGTCCCATTCCTCATCCGACCCGATGCGCTGGTCCGGTCTCGTCGCGAGCTTCACCTGATAATCGGCAAAGCCAAGATCGCGGTAGATCGAATCGAGCAATGCGCAAAAATGTTTGGTCTCGTCGACCAACTGAGCCTGCGTGCAGAAGATATGCGCATCGTCCTGAGTGAACTGGCGGACGCGCATGATCCCATGGAGGGCTCCGTGCGGCTCATTGCGATGGCAGCAGCCGAACTCCGCTAGCCGTAGCGGCAGTTCCTTGTAGCTGGTGATGCCCTGCTTGAAGACCTGGATATGCGCCGGGCAGTTCATGGGTTTGAGCGCCATCAATTCGGCATCGCCGGTGATGACCGGCTTGCCCTCCTCGGTACCGGGCACCTCGTCCGGCACCACGAACATGTTCTCGCGGAACTTTCCCCAGTGTCCCGAGCGAACCCACAGCCTCGAGTCGATCAGCTGAGGAGTCTTGATCTCATTGTACCCGGCGGCATCGAGCCGCCGACGCATATAGGCTTCGAGCGCGCGCCAGATGACCCAGCCCCTGGGATGCCAGAAGACCGATCCATGCGCCTCGGCCTGGAGATGAAACAGATCCATCTCCTGGCCGATCTTGCGATGGTCGCGCTTGGCCGCTTCCTCGAGCCTGACGAGATAGGCGTCGAGCTGCTTTTTGCTGAGCCAGGCAGTCCCGTAGATGCGGCTGAGCATCGGATTTTTGGGATCGCCGCGCCAGTAGGCGCCTGACACCCTGGTCAGCTTGAACGCATTCGGATCGAGCTTGCCGGTCGACGCGAGGTGCGGACCGCGGCAGAGATCGATCCACGCCCCTTTGCCTTCACCCGTACGATACATCGTGATGGTTTCGCCCTCGGGCAGCTCCATCACCCATTCTGCCTTGAACGCCTCACCCTGCCGCTCGAAGAAGTCCCGCACCTGATCGCGAGACCACACTTCACGGACCAGCGGCTTGTCCGCGGCGATGATGCGCCGCATCTCCTCCTCGATCGCCGGCAGGTCCTCCTCGGTGAATTGCCCGCGGCCCGGCGCCGGCGCGAAGTCGTAATAGAAGCCGTCCTCGGTCGCCGGGCCGAAGGTGATCTGGGTGCCCGGAAAGAGGTTCTGCACCGCCTCGGCGAGCACATGGGCGAAGTCGTGACGGACGAGCTCGAGCGCATCGACCTCGTCGCGCGCGGTGATGAGCGCGAGCTGGGAGTCACCCTCGAGCGGGCGCGTGATGTCGCGGATCTCGCCATTGATCTTCGCCGCCAGTGCGGCCTTGGCGAGCCCCGGTCCGATCGCTGCAGCGACGTCGGCAGGAGTCGAGCCCTCGGGCATTTCCTTCACCGAACCGTCGGGAAGCGCGATCTTGAACAATTTGGTCATCAGGGGCGGCATGTAGCGAGCGGGCTCCGCCGCCTCAACCGATACCAGGTTGACGCGGAATGTAGGTTCGCTGCTCAGAAAGCGGCGCAACCACGGAGCGAAGAGATTTTCGTTTCGCCGGCGCGCAGCAGCTCCCGGGCAATCTAACCGGTTTCCGCAGCCCCGCTGCTGTCCTCGCGCTGGGCTACGGCCCGGCCCTGGGGCCGCTGCTCGTGGTCTTCTAGATCGACGCAGAAGTCGGTCAGCGCGAAACCGACTCCCCGAATCTCGTCGAGGATCGCTTCGAACTCTTTCTTGTCGAACAGGAGGTAGTCGGGCCGCCGCCTCTTGTAGTTTCGCGCAAATTCCAATTGTCCACGAAAGTCGTCATGAGACTTGAAGCCGGCCCAGAAGTCGCCAGCGTCGACCGCCTCGTCCGCAGGGTCCGCCCAAACCAATTCGTCGGGATGCTCGTCGCTCACATACCAATGTCCGCGGATTACCTTGTTCCGCTTCCAACGGGCTTCGGCATAACGGCCCAGCATCGTCTCGAGCTTCTTCAGCATCTCCTCGTCGAGACGGTCACGCGCGACCGCACGAAGCACTGCGACCCGATCAGCCGAGCTGGTCAGCGCTTCATACATACGCAGTCCGGCGATCGGCTCGGCCCCGAGCAGTCGTACGGTGATGCGCCCGAGCCGCTCTTCGACTCGCGACCAAAGGACGGCAATACGGGCAATGCAGGCTGCAAGGTGCGGGCGACGATCCAGCGGCCAGCCGGGGCCGCTACTGATTTTCGACGTCTTCGGCAGGGAACGAGGCATTTCAAACACCGCGCATACAACCCCCGTATAGCTACATCATACGCCAGCGCGGCCGAAACGAGAACAGGCAAAGGAAGCCCCGCCAGCGGACCCGCGGGCGGGGCTAATTTGGAACAAATGGACTGTTAGCCGAACGTCTGGGTTGTCGTGACCATGCCACCCGAAAGGGTGAGGCTAGAGGGCGACAGGCGGAACGTCTGGCCCGTCGGCGATGTGACGATAACCAGCCGGATGTCGCCGCTGCTGTCGGTGACGATCTGGCTGACGGTCCCGAGGGTCGTTCCAGTTTTCGTATTGACGGTAAGACCCTTGGTCAGTCCGGCAAGCGAACCACTCACAACCATGCCGCGTGCAAGGACGCTGTGAAAGTTCGCGTGCGCGATGCCTGTCGGCGAGGCATGCAGCCAACCCCGGCTATTCAGCCGCGCCTGAGACGAGCCATTGATGCCGTTGAGGCGCGCGGTCGTGGACAATGTGCCGCCGTTCAGGCTCAGTTTGGCCGCAGGAACCGCGTAGAAGCCGCCGTTGGTTCCCCGAATGATGACGACCGCGACCGAGCCGTTGCCCGTCGTTCGGATCTGCTGGACCGTGCCGACCGCAGTGCCGTTCGACATAAGGGTCATGCCGGTCGTCAGGCCGCTAAGCGTGCCGCTGGTCACCGTGGTCGTTGTGCGGGTTCCAGGGAACATGGCGTTGAGATTGCTCGTCGCCGTCGTGCCCGAGCCGGAAAGGACGCTGTTCTGATTGGCGTGCGCAATCCCAGTGACCGAGGCGTTGCTCGGGCCCTGGCTGTTGATGCGCGACGCATCGCGCGTCTCAATGCCAAAGCCGCCACCCAATCCGCCAGCGTTGCCCATGCCACCGGCGTTGCCCATGCCGCCTCCCATTCCGCCATTGCCGAAGCCGCCACCCAATCCGCCAGCATTGCCCATGCCGCCGCCGCCGCGGCCCTGCCCGGTGACAGCTGTCGGAATGAGCACAGCGCATGCAAGCGCACCCAAAATGACTTTATGAAGCATCGCACTAACCTCCTGCCCGTTGAGGAAAATCTGCAGATTCTTAGAACGCTCGGCGGAGCCAGGGGTCCACGAGGTGAACTAATGTTTATCGGTTAACGGCCAAGCGCCGCTCGATCGGGACGAACCGCCCTCAATTGATCGGGTCCGTTACCACCTGAGGGCTTGGTCGATAATCGTCTGGCGCATGGGATAAGCTGCGGATTCACGATCACATTCCGAGCACAAGCATTCTCGCGCACCTGATCCCGGCCGCGAAACGATTAATCGCGAAAGGCGAAGTTGCTAAGGCCTCCTCGGACCAGGCGCTCGCCTGGTCCGCCCCAACGCCCATATATGGGTGAGCCAGGACCCGAGGGCTCTTTCAGCGTCTCTCCAGGGTCGAATTGACTGTTGCTTGCGCCGTCCCGACCCTAGACCGCGCTTCCAAAACAGGCTTTGGCCGAAGTGCGATCACATCGACATCGAGCCGACGGAGAGCCTCCCATTGGACAGCGCGGGCGCAACTGACCAGCCAAATCGCCTAAGGCAGCGCCGGGTACAACTGATCATGACGAGCATTATCGTCGTCGTTCTGGTTGCTGCGCTTTGGGCAACCCGCTCCACCAATCCCCTTCGCGGCGACAGTGCCGAATATCTCTACTTCGACCGGTCGAGAAGCGTCGGCTATCCGGCATTCCTCGAGCTTGTCCGTATATCGACCGGCCACGTCGCCTACGCTGTCCAGATACAGATGGTTCTGCTTGCAGCTTCGTTGCTGTTCCTCTCCTTGAGCTTCTACCAACTCGTCGGCCGTCCCGGCTGGTCGCTCATCTTCCAGGCGACCCTCCTGCTTCAGGCCGGGATGTGGTTTGTCTCGGCTTTCCTGATGACCGAAGCGCTGTCCACTGCGCTGATCGCCTTCTGGTGCGCGCAGCTGGTGAGAATGCTCAAGGGTCCTTCGCTGCGCGGATCGACGTTCTTGGTGGCACTTTCAGCGCTCGCAACGATGATTCGCCCTTCGCTGATCGCGCTCTTCTTCGGCACCGCCCTTTTCATGATCACCGCCCTGCCGAGGCGCGAGCTGGTAAGGGCGCTTGCGCTAGCCGGTTTGGGCCTCGCCGCGGCATGGGCCGCCACACCCTTTGCCCAATATTTGGTTCATGGCTCGGCCGACACCACGAGCCCATTTGCTCGCGGAGTGCTCCAGCACACGCTCTATTGCGATCCCGGCAGCCCTCCACGCGAACCCGATTCGCTATTTGTCGAAGGCGAGGCTGCGCCGGTCCGTCACTATATCGGAACTGCTCCTTTCGACATTCGGGAACAGCTTCGCCGCTCCTACAGCACGCCGCTGCGGTTCGGCTCGATTATCCCGGTGCTCGGGCAGCGTCATCATCTCCAGCTGAGATCGGAGCTAGACCCCTATTTGACCCGGATCGCCGACGAGAGGGTGAGAGCCAATCCATCCTGTTACGCGAGCAGCGTCGGAGCCGAATATCTTCGCATGGCTGTCTTTGCGACCGATCCGAGTGCCGAGGAAGGACGACGGGCAAACGCCTTCATGGCCAATCATCCGCCGCCAGAGGTCCCTCAACATCCGGTCCTGCCCGGCGACGAACGACTTGCGATTAAGGCGGCCGGCGAAGTTGGAAATCAGGTTTCGGGTCTCAATCCGGTTCGCCAACGGCTGGAGGTCGTCGCTCAAGTGCCATTTCTTGCACTGCTGCCGTTTCGACTGCTCTTCGGCGGTGCAGCGATCATCGGCCTCTGCTCGCTGATTGCCTTGCCGTTCCGGCATCGGCTCGCACCGGGGTTGCGTTCCGTGACTTCGGTAACAGCAGCGCTCGCCGTCGCCTTTCACGGTGTCTTGGCGATCACGGCAATCGTTGAGATCGGTTTCTTCCGCTATCTCGTCCCACTTTGGCCGGTCGTTTGCACACTCCTCGGCCTTGCACTGCTCGGCCTGTTCGATGCCGGATCGCGGCTTCTCCTTCGGGACCGTTCAATCCTTGTCCGAAGTGCAGAACTGGCACCTGCACTCAGGATGAACCAATGACCGCCGAGCTTCGCCATTTCGATGTCGCAGACCGGCGAATCGCCTATCGCCAGCGGAGCGGCAAGGGACCGACTCTCATTTTCCTACCTGGCTACGCCTCGGATATGGAAGGGGCGAAGGCCTTGGCGCTCGACGGTTTCGTCCAGCGGAAGGGCCTCGCAATGCTGCGGTTCGATTATTCGGGGACCGGCTCAAGCGGCGGGCATTTTGAGGACGGTACGCTCGCCCTTTGGCTGGAGGAAGCACTCGCTGTGACCGATCGGCTGACCCAGGGCCCGCTGATCGTCGCCGGTTCGTCGATGGGCGGCTGGATTGGGTTGCATCTGGCGATGCTTCGTCCCGAACGGATGCACGGCTTGGTCGGGATTGCAGCCGCACCCGACTTCACCGACTGGGGCTTCAGCAAGGAAAAGCGGGCAAAACTGCTGTCGGATGGTCGGATCGAAGCGCCCAATCCTTATGGGCCACTGCCGTTCGTAACCACGCGTGGCTTCTGGGAATCGGGGCAGCGGCTGCTGTTGCTGGAGGGTCAAATCGCGATCGATTGTCCAGTCCGACTGATTCATGGCGAATGCGACCGCGAGGTGCCGGCGGACGTCGCGTTGCGAACAATGCGGGCGCTCCGTTCAGCCGATGTCCAGCTGAAGATCATCAAGGGCGGAGGTCATCGGCTGTCGGAGCCGCACGAGATCGAAGCGATCCTGCGAGCCGTTGCCGGACTGTTGGAGCCTGCGCCTTGATCCAGTTTCTGTTTGCTGCTGTCGTGGCGACTTCCGCATCCGCTGCGGATGCCTGTCCCAATCTGGTTACCACTGACGCGCTGGTCTGCAGGGCGCTTCAAGAGCAAAAGGCAGGAAACAATCAATCGGCCGCCCAAACGTTCGAGGAAGCGGCCAAGGCCTCCTCGGACACGGACCCCAAGACCGCGCGCATCTATGCAGCGGCGGGCAATCTGTGGATTGCTGCGAACCAGCCGAGCAAGGCCGTGCTTGATCTCGATAAGGCACTCGAGCTTTCCGGCCTCGAAGGCGAACAGCGCGGTGAGGCTCTGCTCGATCGCGCAAGGGCCGCCGAGGCGCAGGATGACCTGAAGACTGCCCGGGCCAAGCTCGACGAGGCGGCTGCGACCATTTCGGGCGATCCGTTCCTTTGGTATTTCTCGGCCGCGCTGTCGCTTCGCGAGAGCGACGGCGCGAGCGCCACGAACGCGATATTGAAGGCGCTCAAGCTGGCGCCGTCCGATCCGGCCATTTTGTTCGAAGCCGGTCACGTCGCCGACTTCAACGGCGACGACGGCGCAGCCCGCAGCTACTGGATGCGCGCCGCCGGAAGCGATCCCAACGGGCCGATCGGCCGAGCCGCCGCCAAGGCGGTCGAGATGCTGGGCGTAACTCCGACGGTGA
>DASVYN010000091.1:0-1934 GCA_036392155.1 Sphingomicrobium sp. | reverse complement strand
CAACGGTCGCGGCGAGCGTCGGAGCTATGTCGATTGTTTCCGCCGGCGCGGGCGAGCTGAGGTTGGGTGCGCCCGGCCACCAGAAGAGTATCGGCACTTGTCGATCATAATCCCAAGGCGAACCGTGCCCGGCGATAGAATCGCTTGGCGCGCGCGGCCAGCCAGGAGTCGTGTATTTCTTGAAGACGATGAAGATGTCCGGGCTGCGCTCAGCATCGAAACTCTCGTTGAGGCGCTCTGGGATCGTAAGGTCGGCGACCGATTTGTCAGGTGGCGGCACCGCGACCGCTACCTCGTCTCTCGTCAGAACGGAATCGACTGCCGGCTGCTGCCTTAGCCAGCTTATCGCTTCGGAGCGGACCCGCTCGAAAGCTGCCGGATCGCCGCCCGGCGCGATGTAAAGCTGTTGCGGGTCGGAGGATTTGATCGGATCGGCGGTGATATTGAGCGCGAGTTTCAAATGGGCGTTGAGGTCGCCCAGGAACTTGGAGGGATCGACCCGCTGGCCAGCGATGCCTTGCTCCTCGAGCCGTTCCGGTGCGTCAACGGATCCATGATCTGCCGTGAGGACGACCAGGTAGGGCACTTTGAGCCGGTCGATGCGCTCGAGGAATTCGCCAAGAGACTTGTCGAGTGCATGCACCTGTTCGCACATCTCGGCACCGCCGTTGCCGTAGCGATGACCGATATAGTCCGTTGCCGACAGGCTGACTGCGAGGAGGTCCGGGCTCGACCTTGTACCGAGCCTCCAGCGCCTTGCGAGATCTGCGGCAAAGTCGAGGGTGAGCGAATCGTAGAGCGGCGATGCATGAAGGGCGTCATCGAACTGAGTGCTCTCGATGAAGCCGGGCTGGGCTGTTTCACTGACTGCCAAAGCCGGCGGCACCGCTCCACTTATTTCAAGCTCGCCGAAGCGGTGCGGCTTTTCGAGCGGCCGGCAATCGGCTGGAACATCGCTCGGCCACAGCTGGGGCGGAGCGGCTCGCCACGACGCTTGAATCCTGTCATCTTCCTTCTTGAGGATCGACTGGATCCGAGGGCCGGCCGGACCGGCGAAGTGCGACGTCTGAAATCCGAAGACCGGCTTGCCATTCGCAAGGCCGTCCATCCACCAGGCAACCAGGTCCGGGTGGTGACCAGCCATCATGATCGCCGCGCGGTCCTTGCCGGAGACCGAGACGATTCGTGAGCCTGGATATTTCTGTTTGAGCCAGTCGCCGAGAGTCGTCGCTTTCAGCCGTTGCGGGCCCCTGGCGAATGGATCAGAGGTGCCCGCCACCGCGACACAATAGACGCTGGTTCCCGCGCTCCTGTCGAACCAGCTGTTCGCAACGATGCCGGTGCGCGAGGGATGATCTCCGGTCAGCAGCGTCGAATGCCCAGGGCAGGTCTCGGTCGCGGCGTGCGACTGGTAAGCTACGGGGAATGCAATGCCGCTCGAGAGGCGCTTCAGTCCGGCGTTGTAATCGCCCCGATAGCGGGCGTAGACCGACGCTGCGAACTGATCGACGGATATCGCAACGATCAGCTTTGGCCGGGGCGCCGAGGCTGCAGGGAGCGGCGAGGCTGCAAGGAAGCAAAGCGCCGAAACAAGGCGCAACAGAAGCGAGCGCAAGCTTAAAGATCTCCGATTAAAACGATACGGCCCTATCGCCGCTCGATTACTCCACTGTGACTGCCGGTGCGGAACCACTTTTGCGGCTTCGCTCAAAAGAGTGATAACGGCGCCCATCCAATCGGCAACTTAACTCTGTTCACCCGCTGTTAGCGCCGAAATGCTCTCATCGCGCGGCGGGGGCGGCTTCCCGCTTCCTGATAAAGGCATATCCTTTCTCTCTTTGCGGGAGTTCAAGGGCAATGGCCTGGTGCATTGGAAGGACGGAAGCGCTTTCGGATCCGCTCGCTGCGCGGAGAAAGGCGCTCGCAAAGCTGCG
>DASVYN010000090.1:0-4775 GCA_036392155.1 Sphingomicrobium sp. | reverse complement strand
ATGTGATCGAGAGCCATGCCAGCACTGCGGGCCTTTTCGGCCACGGCTACACATATTCTGCGCACCCCGTCGGGGCCGCAGCGGCACTCGCGACCCTTCGGCTGATCGACGAGCTGGAAATCGTCGATCACGTGGCCGGCGTCGCTCCCTACCTGCACGAGCAAATGCACGCCCAGCTCGGGCAACATGCGCACGTTGGCGACATCCGCGGTCAGGGCCTCATGATTGGCATCGAGCTCGTCAAGGATCGCGGCACCAAGGAAGGCTTTCCAATGGCCGACCGCACCGGACGAAAGGTCGTCAAGGCCGCCGCGGCACGCGGCCTGATCACGCGCGCGCTCGGCGACATCATGGTGTTTGCGCCGCCTCTTGTGATTGAGCGCGGTGAACTCGACGAACTGGTCGACAAATTCGTCGCCGCGGTCAACGACGTCGTCGGCTGAGAACGCAGGAGCCGCGGAGGAGGGTCATGGAAGTTGCATCTCCCGTGGACGGATTGGCGCTTGCCGCCACCCATGCCCCCCGGCTCAGCCGTGCCGGCCTGGCAAGCGCGGTCCTGATCGGATTGATCGGCGCGCTCGTCATTTTCTTGACGCCCGGCTTCCTTGCAATAGTCGCTCAAAAGTCGGGTCTCGACGATGCTCACTTAGGTTATGTGGCTGCCTGGGACATCAACTCGATGGCGGTCTCGGTCGGGCTGTCGACGTTCGCTTTGTCGCGCCTGAGCTGGCGATGGTCGGTGACAGCGGGTCTTGCTCTGATTGCGCTCGGAAATCTTGCTACGGCCTACGCTGGTACATACCACCAGATCGCCGCCGCGCGCGTCTTGGCCGGTGCTGGGGAGGGAATAGCGATCGGCTTCGCTTTTGCCGCTCTTGGTCGCGCCGCAAACCCGGATCGAGCCTTTGCAATCTACCTGGTCGTCGGCGCGCTCTTCAGTTCGGCGTTCCTCTATGCGCTACCTGCGATACAATTGGCGGTGTCGCCGCGAACCTTGTTCATCGTCAATGCGATTGTCACCGTCGTGGCAGGCCTGTCGATCCCGGCCTTCCCGGAAGGCCGAAAGACAGAGGATGATCTGTTCGTGCAAGGCGGCCGGCTCGACCTGCGTTTTGCGGCCGGGGCGCTCGCTGGAGTCTTCTTCTACTTTCTCGCAATGGGCGCGATGTGGAGCTACGCCGAGCGGATCGGGAGCGCCAGCGGTCTCGCCCCGACCACAATCGCGCAGGGTCTTTCGCTTGGAACCATCGCCGGAGTGCTCGGAGCGGCTCTGGCCGGGTTCGTTCCGCAACGCTTCGGACGGTCGTTGCCGCTGGCGCTCAGCGGCGTAGTGTCAGTGGCGAGTTTTCTCATGCTGCTCGGCCATGTTCCGCCGACCATGTTCATTGCCTCGATCATCATGCTGCTATTCGGTTGGAACTTCTCTCAGCCGCTCCTGTCGGGAATCTGCTCGGAAGCTTGCGCTCAGGGGCGCGTCGTGTGCGCCATGGGATCGATCCAGACCTTCGGCACAGGTCTGGGACCGGCCGCCGCGGCAGCGACGCTTTCCAGCGGTTCGTTTGCAATCGCGATCTGGTCTTCTGCCGCTGTGCTGTTCGGCAGCGTCGTGATCGTGCTCGTCACGATCCGACGCCAACCCATTTGCTGATCAGCGCATAGCACTTCAGAGAAACACGGCGCGCGACAGCCCGCCGTCGACGGCGATCGACTCACCCGTGATGCCGCTGCCGGCTTGTGACGCCAGGAACACGATCGGATCCGCGACCTCCTCGACCTCCAGCATCCGGCCAAGCGCCGCGGGAGCCGCGGCTTCCCGTTCAACGATTGCATCGAATGTCGTCCCTTCGTCCGCGGCCATTTTGGCGAACCATTCCTCGACATGCTCGGTGCGGGTCACGCCGGGATGAATGATGTTGACCGTAATGCCGTCGCGCCCGACCTCGTCGGACAGGGTCTTGGTGAAATGAACCAGGGCAGTGTTGCGCATGCCGCTCAGCGCCTCGGTGCAGCGCGCGGTCAGGCCGCCAACGTTGACGATCCGGCCCCATCGCGCCTCGCGCATGTGCGGCACGCAGGCCTTGGCGGTACGGAAATAGCCTAACAATTTGGTATTGAGGTCCAGCATCAGTGCGTCTTCGTCGGCCTCCTCGATTGCATTGCGTACGAGCCCTCCAGGAGCTGCGGCGCAATTGACAAGAATGTGCACGCCCCCAAACCGCTCGACGGTTGAATCGACAAGCGCCTGTACCGACTCCATCGATGTCGTATCCGCCGAGATTGCGACGACTTCGCCCCCGCTATTGTTGCGCAGCTCCTCGGCTGCTGCCTCGAGCTTCGATATTGTACGAGCCGCAATGACGACCTTCGCGCCGGAGAGGGCGAGCTTGCGCGCGGTCTCCTTGCCGATACCGACTGCGCCTCCGGTGACGATTGCAATTCTTCCAGTGAGGCCAAGCTCGATGGTCATTCAAATCTCCTTATTCTCGGGAAGCGATCGCTACTGTCGCCTCACCCATGTTCGCGAACGAAGCTCGCAATTTTTCACCCGGACATATCTGTATGACGCCGGTGCAACTGCCGGTCGCGACAATTTGTCCGCGCTCCAATCCCTGGCCTCTGTTGGACAGCCAATTTGCGAGCCAGGCCAGTGCGTGGAGCGGATTTCCCATGACTGCCGAGGTCGAACCTTGAACCCGCGCTGTGCTCGCGCGGCGCAAAGTCACGGCGGCCGCTGCAAATCGCCCGTCCCAGGCCGCGCCGAGCCTGTCGCCGAGCACCAACACATGGGCGAACGCATTGTCTGCAACCAGCAAGCCCGCGCCCACGTCGTCATTGTCGAAGCGAGACGTGCATAGTTCGATCGCGGCATAGGTCGGGCCGATGGCCGCGGCTACCTCGCTCGGATCATAGGATCGGGTCCGAGGAGGTAGATCGCGGGCGACGGTTACGACGAGCTCTGCCTCGACATAGAGCGGGCCTGGTGTGGCTTTGTCCTCATGTGGGGCCGTTTTGACGTCGGTTGCGGCAAGTCGGCCGACGACGGGATCGTCGACGCCCATCGCCTGTTGGCCTGCTTTGCTCGTGAGCGCCAGCTTCCATGCAGCGATCGGCACCTGCCGTAGCCGAAAGCTTCGCTCCTGTACCGCATAGCCCTGGTCAATGCTCATGTCGCACGGCGGTGGAATTCGAGCTCCGTCCCCTTTGGCGATGAAGAGGGCCTCGGCCAATTGGGACGCGTCGACAACCATGTTTTGGCTTTTTCTCCCTCGGCTTCCTAATGCCCTGATTGTCTCACCTACGCAACAGACAAAGCCATAAGCTAGCTATTGTTTCTCTAAAGACTATGCTCTAAAGAGCTTGAACAGGCAAGATTCTGAGGCCTGAGCAGGAGGGGTTTTCGGTGGCTACGCTGCACGCAACTGCCGAGCGCATTAGGCAAGAGCGGGCCAATGCGCCGCAAGGAATGCTCATTGGCAATCGCTTCGTCCCTGCAGCTTCGGGCCGCACCTTCGCGACCTTCAATCCGGCAACGGGGGAAGAAATCTGCCAAGTCGCTCTCGGGGAAGCGGAGGATGTCGATCGCGCGGTCGCGGTCGCGCGGCGCGCGTTCGAGGATGACGCGTGGCAGAACATGAACGCCGTGCAGCGCTCGGCGCTGCTATATCGACTGGCTGAATTGATCGAGCGCGATGCCGAGGAACTGGCGGTGCTCGAATGTTTGGACAACGGTAAGCCCGCGTCCTTCACCCGCGCGGTGGAAATTGAGGGGTCAATCCGGACCTTCCGCTACTTCGCCGGCTGGCCGACGAAATTCGGCGGCGAGACTTTGCCCGTCTCCCCCCGCAGCGGCGCGCAAATCCTCAATTACACGACCCGCGAACCGATCGGAGTGGCGGCGCTGATCGTGCCGTGGAACTACCCGATGTCGATGGCTGCATGGAAGATCGCACCGGCGGTCGCGGCCGGCTGTGCGGTCATCCTGAAGCCCGCCGAACAGACCCCCTTGACGGCGCTGAGACTGGGCGAGTTGGCTCTCGAGGCAGGATTTCCGCCGGGGATCATCAATGTCGTCACGGGATATGGCGAAGCGGGCGCAGCACTCGTTGCCCATCCGGGCGTCGACAAGGTTGCCTTCACCGGTTCGACCGAGGTGGGCAAGGCGATCGTCCGCGCATCGGCTGGCAATCTCAAGAAGATCAGTCTCGAGCTTGGCGGCAAATCCCCGCAAATCGTGCTCCCCGATGCGGATATCCGTACGGCGGCGGCGTCGATTGCCAGCGGCATCTTCTTCAACCAGGGGCAGACCTGCACGGCCGGCTCGCGTCTCTATGCCCACGCGTCGATCCAGGAAGAATTGCTGGCAGCGATCGCCGATGAGGCCGCCAAGCTGAAGATCGGCAATGGCCTCGATCCGGACGTCACATTCGGCCCGCTCGTGTCCGAGGAACAATTCGAGCGGGTGAGCAGCTACGTCGACATCGGACGCGAGGAAGGTGCCAGCGTGCTGATCGGCGGAAGCCGTCCGGCCGGATTGGATAGGTCGCTCGACAAGGGCTTCTTCTTCGCTCCAACGATCCTGACCAACGCAGGACCGTCGATGCGCGTGGTTCGCGAGGAGATATTCGGCCCGGTGCTGAGCGCGCTCTCCTGGACGGAGACGGCCGATCTCGTACGCCAGGCCAATGATTCCGAATATGGTCTTTCGGCAGGAATTTGGACCAACGACATCAAGTCCGCACATCGCCTCGCTCGGGCGGTTCGCGCCGGCACGGTGT
>DASVYN010000089.1:0-4234 GCA_036392155.1 Sphingomicrobium sp. | reverse complement strand
GTGCTCATCGGATAGATGAGCATCGCGCGGATCTTCTTGTCCGGGCCGATCAGATAAACGGTTCGGACCGTGGCGTTGTTAGCCGCAGTGCGGCCCTCGCTCGTCTCGCCGGAATCGGCCGGAAGCATGTTGTAGAGCTTGGCAACATTGAGATCATGATCGGCGATGATCGGATAGCGAACTTCGTTGCCGCTGACGTCCTTGATGTCCTGGAGCCAGCCCGAGTGGGCTCCGACAGGGTCGACCGAGAGGCCGATGATTTTCGTGTTTCGCTTGGCAAATTCATCGTCGAGGCCGGCCATGTAGCCAAGCTCGGTCGTGCAGACCGGTGTATAATCCTTGGGATGCGAGAAGAGGATCGCCCAGTGATCGCCGATCCAGTCATGGAAGCGGATCGGACCCTGAGTGGAGTCGGCGGTGAAATCCGGGGCCACGCTGCCGATGGAAAGTGTCATGGTCGGTCTCCTTATGGCGAGTCGTAATCAGCGGTGGAGCTAGCAGATGCGAAAGTAAGACGCACGAGACGGTAATTCCGATTTTTGGCTGCAGGTTGGAATTTCCTCCCATTGAGGAGCGATGCACCGCGAAGAATGCGCAAAGCTGACCTTACTGTGACGCGACTGCGGTCGTTTCTTCCACTGCTTCGAACGGCGCCTCGATCATTGCAGGATTTTCGAGCCAGGCGGGCAGCGGAAGATTCTTCGATCTGAGGAACTCGGCATTGAACAGCCGCGATTGGTAGCGTGTGGCAGGATCGCACAGGATGGTCACGATCGTTTTGCCGGGACCGAGCTCCTTCGCCAGCCGGATCGCGCCGGCGACGTTCACGCCCGTCGAAGTGCCAAGCGCCAGCCCTTCATGCTCGATCAGGGACCAGATTGTGCGGACCGTTTCCTCGTCCGGAATCCGGAACGCTTCGTCAACCTCAAGGCCCTCGAGATTGCCGGTGATCCGCCCTTGGCCGATGCCTTCGGTGATCGAGCTTCCCTCGGATTTGAGCTCGCCGGTCGTGAAGTAGGAATAGAGCGCTGCTCCCGGGACGTCCGCGAGCGCGATCACCACATCCCTCTTGCGCTCACGC
Organism: Sphingomicrobium sp.; assembly: GCA_036392155.1. Taxonomy (GTDB): domain Bacteria; phylum Pseudomonadota; class Alphaproteobacteria; order Sphingomonadales; family Sphingomonadaceae; genus Sphingomicrobium. The sequence goes on along the minus strand of DASVYN010000089.1, from coordinate 3,153 downwards.
AAAGCTCTCGCAACGCCTGCCAGAGTTCCCCCGGTGCCGACCGCGCTGACGAAGGCGTCCACCCTGCCGCCCGTTTGATCCCAGATTTCGGGCCCGGTGGTACGGACGTGAACGTCGCGGTTGGCGACATTGTCGAACTGGTTGGCGAAGATCGCGCCATGCTCATGCTCGCGCGCGAGCTTCTCCGCGAGCCGGCCCGCAATTTTCACATAGTTGTTGGGATTGCGGTACGGCACTGCAGGAACTTCGACGAGCGCTGCGCCAAGCGCTCGTAACGCATCTTTTTTCTCCTGGGTCTGCGTCTCCGGGATGACAATCACCGTACGCATGCCAAGCGCATTGCCGACCACCGACAGGCCGATGCCGGTGTTCCCTGCTGTCCCGTCGACGATGAGGCCGCCCGGCCGAAGCTGTCCCTTATCGATCGCATCCATCACGATGCCGAGCGCAGCGCGGTCCTTCACCGACTGTCCCGGATTCATGAATTCGGCCTTGCCGAGAATCGTGCAGCCAGTCATTTCGGAAGCGCGGCGGAGCTTGATCAAAGGCGTGTTGCCGATTGCATCGAGCGTACTTGAGCGGACGTTCATGAGCTGTGCCTCTACAGTCTCGGCCGTTGGGGCGGTAGCGCAGAAATATGCGATTGCGGCACCGTCGGGTTCACGAGGCTGCTCTCTTCGGGTGCAAGAGGGGAGATGAATTCACGGGCAAGGGCGTGATTGGCAAGCGTCGAGAAAGGTTGAGGCGAACTTGGCCCGAACCATAAGGAAGTCGGCGCGGGTCACCCGACCCGCCGGTAGCGCAGATAATATGGCCTGCGGCCTTGCCGCCGCGACTTGGCACCGTAGCGCGTTTCGATCCAGCCGCCCGGCGGCTCGAGGAAGTCCTTGGGGCGTTCCGCCAGCCATTCGAACTGCTGTGCGTGGCGCTGCATGATCATCAGTGACCAGGTGAGATAGGTCGGGTCGTCAGTCGCCAGACGAAACTCGCCGCCAGGCTTGAGCTTCGCAGCGAACAGATCGACGGGGCGGTCATTGACCATCCGGCGCTTTGCGTGCCGTGCCTTCGGCCAGGGATCGGGGTGGAGCAGGTAGAGGAAGCTCAAGGCGCCGTCCGGAACACGCGTCAGCACTTCGAGCGCATCGCCGCGCCAGAGCCGGACATTGGCGAGATGCTTGTCACGGATGTGGCCAAGGGCGCTGGCGACACCGTTGAGGAACGGCTCGGCGCCGATGAAGCCGTGGTCGGGAAGCATGTCGGCGCGCGAGGCGAGATGCTCGCCCGAACCGAAACCGATCTCGAAATGGAGCGGGCGATCCTCGCCGAACAGCCGCCTGGCCGTGATCTCGCCCTCGGCTGGCAGTTCGAGCGCCGGCAGCAGCCGTTCGATCAGCTCCTGCTGACCCTTGCGCAATTTGTGACCACTCGAACGGCCATAGAGGCGATTGAGCGTGAGCGGATCGCCGGATTTGAAAGCGGTCATCAGTGTTGCCGGTAATGACAGCTCGCCTCGCCAGCAACGGGCGCGAGGTAATTTCGCGCCCGTTGTCGCATCACAGTCGGCAGTCGGCCGACGGAGAAAGCGCAATGAACGTGCGCTCGCATATGCTGCAATCGCGCCTTCACAAGCCGATGTTCTGCGACAAGCTGACCAATGGCTTCGCGCATCAGTTTCGAGCGAAATTCCCCGTGGTGAGCGGGGCGGTGCAGGGCAATCGAAGCGAACAGGGTCGACCAAAGGTCGATCGTGAAAAATCGGGAACCCGGCGGCGATGCCAAGCGTCGGAGCGGATGGAGATTCCGCCCGTGAGGGAAATCGCAGTCATTAGAAGCGCGTCTGCCGGCATCGGCCGTGCAGGCCTCGAAGCCGCCAGCCGCGAAGTCGAGGAGCTCGGCGGCGGGGCGCTCGTCATCCCGACTGATGTTGCCGATTCCGAGGCGGTCGAGAAAGCCGCCGACCGGGTCGCTCAAAAATTCGGTCGCGAGGACCAAGGTGCGCACCGGCGTTTCGATAATCAATCGCGAGTCAGCTGGCCCCTTCCGTGGGCGAGCGGAAACCGCGGGTGGATCGCAGCCGGAGCCGCATTGGCAGTGGGAGCGGGGTTGGTTGCTGCACGTTTGCGAGGAGGAGAGAGAAATGGCCACCCAACACACCAATGAGCCGCATCCCCACAGCACAGCAAAGATCGGCGATCATCCCATACACCCGATGTTGATCCCATTTCCGATCGTCTGCTTCATCCTCACCTTCGCCGCCGATGTCGCATATTCGCGCACCACTGTGGCCTTCTGGGCAACCGGCTCCCGGTGGCTGCTGGCAATCGGCCTCGTCATGGCGGCTTTGGCAGCGGTGGCGGGTCTCACCGATTATGTCGGCGACGCCAAGCTCAGGTCTTCAAGCGACGCGCTCAAGCACATGCTCGCGAATGTCACCGCGGTTGTCCTGGAGGTGGTGAATCTGGTCCTGAGGCTGAAAGATTCCGACTTCATCGCTTCGACCGGAGTCTACATTTCCGGACTCGTGGTGCTGATCCTGCTCTATAGCGGCTGGAAGGGCGGAGACCTGGTCTTTCGTTCCGGAGTCGGCGTTCGACCCACGTCAGACTATTAAGGATAGATACGCTTGCTGAGGGTCGTCGCATTCCGCAAGGCGATCCTCGCGGGCGCGGCCGGTGCGATCGCATGGGAAATCGCGGTCGGACTTCTCGCCCTGGCGGGCATTCCGGTGTTCGATCTGGTCCGTGAGCTCGGAACCTTGCCTTTTCCCAACAGCGGGCCGGTCGCCTGGCTTCCCGCCGGTCTCGGCGCCCATGCCGTCGTCGGTGCCGCCTGGGCACTTTTCTACGCCTATTTCTTTTGGGCGCGCTTTCGCTGGCCGCCGCCTTTGCAAGGTCTGGTCTTTGCGGCTCTCCCCGCAGTCCTCGCGGTCTTCATCGTCATACCCCAGCTTGAGCTCATGCATCTGCACCAGGAGATGGTGCAGCTCGACTGGCGTTCGTTCCTGCATGGCCTCGATCAAGCGAAGCTCGGCGGGATCCTGCTTGGTCACGCGCTGTTCGGCCTGACCGTCGGAGCGATCTACACCCATCCGGTGGGCTATCCGACGGCTGAGGTCCGGACTGCGCCTCGGGCACGGATGGTGCGCCGCAAACA
>DASVYN010000088.1:0-21516 GCA_036392155.1 Sphingomicrobium sp. | reverse complement strand
GCTGGTTGATCAGCCCCTCGAGCTCGCCATGCGCAGCAGCGGGCTCCAATTCTTTGGCGGTAGGCTGCGCTAGTCCGCTCCGTTTCGACCATTCGTAGGCAAGCAGAATGACGGCTTGCGCGAGATTCAGCGACGCGAAGGCAGGATTGATCGGGACGGTCACGATCGCATTGGCCAGCGCTACGTCTTCGGTCTCGAGCCCCGAGCGTTCTGGCCCGAAGATGATCGCGGACCGCTCCGGAGAAGCGGCGATGCGATCAGCCATTTCGTCGGGTCCGACTACCGGCATGACGAGATCACGGCGACGAACGGTCGACGCGAAGACTCCACTGCAATCGGCGATCGCATCCTGCACCGTTTCGAAAACCGCCGCTTGCTCCAGCACGATGTCCGCCCCGCTCGCCGCCGGACCCGCGTCGGGGTTGGGCCAGCCGTCGCGTGGTGCGACCAGCCGCATCTCACTCAGACCGAAATTGAGCATCGCCCGGGCCGCCTTGCCGATATTCTGGCCGAGCTGCGGACGAACGAGGACGATGATCGGCTTTGGAGCGTTGCTCACAGCAATTTGTCGTGGCCGGCCGGCGGCGTCGCTTCTTTCTCCACGCGTTCGGCGATTTCGGCGAAGTCGCCCGGCTCGCTGAAGTCCTTGTAGATGCTTGCGAAGCGGATGTAGGCGACATGGTCGAGGGCTTTCAGTCCTGCCATAACCGCCTCGCCGATCCGCGCCGATTTCACCTCGTCGCCGAGCGTTTCCATCTGTCGCTGCACGCCGCTGACCAGCCGGTCGATCTTGGTTGCGTCGATGTCGCGTTTGCGCGTGGCGTGACCGATCGCCCGGGCAAGCTTGTCTCGGTCGAACGGTTCGCGCTTTCCGTCTTTCTTGACGACCGTGAGGTCACGCAGCTGTACCCGCTCGAAAGTGGTGAAGCGCGCACCGCAGGCTTCGCATTGGCGGCGGCGGCGGATTGCTGCGCCATCCTCGCTCGGGCGGCTGTCCTTGACCTGGCTGTCTTCGTGCGCGCAAAACGGGCAGCGCATCAGATCCCCTGACTAGCCCTGGTAGATCGGGAAGCGAGAGCAGAGCTCAAGCACGCGCTCATTCACCCCGCGCTCGACGCTGCCATTGTTCTCGGGCCCGTTCGCGGCAAGGCCGTCGAGCACATCGGCAACCATGTCGGCGATATCGCGAAACTCAGTCGTGCCGAACCCGCGGGTGGTGCCGGCCGGCGAGCCCACGCGAATTCCGCTGGTCTTCACCGGCGGCAGCGGATCGAAAGGCACGCCGTTCTTGTTGCAGGTAATTCCGGCACGTTCGAGGCTCTCGTCGGCGTCCTTGCCGGTGAGACCGAGCGGGCGCAGGTCGACGAGAGCGAGATGGGTGTCGGTGCCTCCGGCGACGAGATCGGCGCCGCGGTCCTTGAGGCGGTTAGCGAGCGTCTTGGCGTTGGCGATTACCGCTTTCGCATAAGCCTTGAACTCGGGCTGCAGGGCTTCGCCGAAGGCGACCGCCTTGGCGGCGATGACGTGCATTAGCGGACCGCCCTGGAGCCCAGGAAAGACCGCCGAATTGATTTTTTTGGCGATGGCTTCGTCGTTGGTGAGCACCATGCCGCCGCGCGGACCACGCAACGTCTTGTGGGTGGTTGTCGTGACCACATGCGCATGGCCGAACGGAGTCGGATGCTCGCCAGCAGCGACAAGACCCGCAAAATGGGCCATGTCGACCAGCAGCAGCGCTTCGACCTCATCGCAAATCTCGCGGAAGCGCTTGAAGTCGAAGTGTCGCGGGTAGGCCGAACCGCCCGCAATGATGAGCTTGGGCCGATGCTCCTTGGCGAGCCGCTCGAGCGCATCGAAGTCGACGAGATGGTCGTCCTGCCGGACCCCATATTGGACGGCGTTGAACCATTTGCCCGACTGTGCCGGCGGAGCGCCGTGAGTGAGGTGCCCGCCCGCTGCGAGGCTGAGACCCATGATCGTGTCGCCGGGTTTGAGCAGCGCCATCATCACCGCGCCATTGGCTTGCGCGCCGGAATGCGGCTGGACGTTGGCGAACTGGCAGCCGAAGAGCTTCTTGGCACGCTCGATCGCCAGCGTCTCGACTGCATCCGATGGTGCGCAGCCCTGATAATAACGGCGGCCGGGGTAGCCTTCGGCATATTTGTTGGTGAGGACCGAGCCCTGGGCCTCGAGCACCGCCTTGCTGACGATATTCTCCGACGCGATCAGCTCGATTTGCGTTTGCTCGCGTCGTAGCTCTGCTCGGACCGCTTCCTCGACCGCAGGGTCGATTTCGCTTAGTCCGCGAGTGAAGAAGCCATGCGGCACATGGTAATTCTGGTCCTGGTCGAGCTCGGCAGCGGTAGCCATCAATCGGAATCCTGTAGCAGATGAGAAAGTTGGTCGACGCGGCGCTGGTGGCGCCCGCCTGCGAAGGGGGTTTCGAGAAAGGCGGCAACGCAAGCCTTGGCCATGTCGCTTCCGATAAGTCGCGCGCCAAGGGCGAGCACGTTCGCGTCATTATGTTGGCGGGCGAGTTCCGCTGACAGCGGGTCGTCGACTCGCGCGCAGCGGCATTTCGGTTCGCGATTGACTGCGATCGAAATGCCGATCCCCGAGCCGCACACCGCAATTCCGCGATCGGCCTCGCCTGAACTCACCACACCAGCGAGACGCGCGCCATATTGAGGATAATCGACGCTCTCGGGCCCATTGGTGCCAAGGTCGCTCACCTCGTGGCCATGCTCGCGAAGCCACCGGACGAGCTCGTCTTTGAGCAGGTAACCTGCGTGATCGGCGGCAAGAACGATGCGCATGGGCGCTTCCCTAGCCTCCAACTTCGCAACGCGCCACCGCTCGAGTACACGCTTTGGTGAACAATCGACGCGAGGGCGCGTTGGCCATCCAACGGGGCTGAGGAGCTAAGCATGCGCAGCCGACTGGGCATAGGCGCGTGGCTCGAGCGGACGATCTACGTCATCGCCGGGCTGCCGATCGCAATCCGCGGCGCGTCTGTTGCTCCCACGCCCCATGCCGAATTGATCAGGCGCGCCTTTGCACGCCGCTACTGGCGTCCCGAGTCCGCTGCAGACGCCGGAGCGCTGCTTGTCGGTCTGATCCTTATTCCGGTCGCGGTTCCTCTGGCCGCACTGTGGTTCACCTCGCGCAATGGGCCGATCATTCGCCGACGCGAGGGCAAGGGACTGGCCGCGCAATTCGTTGAGCAGCTCCGACTCTACGGGCGCGCCGGGATTGTCGGACCCTGGTACTACATTTTCTCGCTCCATCGGAACGGAATGCGGCGGGCGCCTACTTTCCTTCAGCGCTGCGAGACCAAGCGTGGAATATACGGTTTGCTGCGCGACACTGCCTCGACCCCAATGGCCGACAAGAATGAGTTCGCAGGCCGCTGCGCCGCGGCGGGAGTTCGCTACGTCGCCAGTGAGTTGTTGATCGACGGTGACGAGTTCGATTCCGCAGCCCTTCCCGAATGCGATCTGTTTGTGAAGCCGCTGACGGGCTGCGGCGGGAGGGGCGCCGAGCGCTGGGATCTGGTGGGTCCGCGGACCTGGTCGAACGCCGAGCTCACTCTTGACGATCGCCAATTGCACCGACGCCTGCGGTCAAAGGGGTATCCGCTTCTCGTGCAGCGTCGGATCCAGCCGCATGCCGCGCTCGAGCCGCTCACCTCGGGCGCAGTGCCGACCGTCCGGGCGCTGACCGTGCTCGACGAACGGGGGCAGCCGGAACTGGTCGGGGCGTCGTTCCGAATGTCGATGGGCGAGAATCGGACGGTCGACAATATTCACGCCGGGGGGCTCGCCTGCAGGATTTCCCTCGACGACGGTCGGCTTGGCTGGGCGAGCGATCTTGGTTCCGACGCGCGGCTCGGATGGCATCGACATCATCCGTCGACCCACGCCCGAATAGAAGGAACCGTGCTTCCATATTGGCGAGAAGTCACTGCGCTGGCGGTTCGGGCGCATCACGCATTCCCGGGCAGAATCATGATCGGTTGGGATATTGCGATCACACAAGACGGACCGGTGATCATCGAAGGCAACCGGGGCCCGGACATGGACCTGATGCAGCGCTTCATGGAAACCGGCTTTTGCGGACCTCACCGGTTCGGCGAGCTGATCGCCCACCATCTTCGGGCACGTGGTTACGGTCTGGCCAAAAGTGTCAGTGGGACGGATGAATTCCAAACGACAGCAGCGCGCGGCGCAGCCGGTACTTCAGCCAGGTGAAGGGGCCGTCCGCGACATAATAGGTCACCATCATTGTCACTCGCTCGCCATCCGCTTCGCTGACGGTTGCGGCGCTGTGCCAGCTCTTGGCCAATGAAACCGGGAAAGCGTATCCAGTCGCCGGCATGAAGGCCATTCGGGTCAAACGCTCGGCCTCTCTGCCGGTCTTGCCCTCATGGAAGATGGTCCCGACATGCCGCTGCGATTCGTCGCTCGGCAGATAATATTGGACGGTGATCGCCTTGGTCGGAACGTCGCTGTGAATGCCGATGCGATAGCCGGGCTGATCGCGCAGCAGGATCGGGACCGGATACATTCCGATCTCCTCAACCGACTTGTTGAAACGCTCTTCAAGAGCGCTCCTGAACTTACGCTTGAATGCAAGCTCGAGCTCGGCTGAGCAAAGTGTCTCGGCGACCGGCACCCACACGCGCCGCTGTGGTTCGGGCAGTCGATCGAGCAGTTCGGGGTACAGATACATACGCAGCCGAGTGCTGGTTCCGTCTCTTCGTAGGGCATCGCTGTGCTTCAGATAGTGGTAGAAGCGCCGGTCGGGCATCGCCGACAGCAGGGCTGCGTAGGTCTCCGGCTCGAACACCTCTTCCATGTAGATGTGATCGAACGGCTTGTTTCGGAGCTCTGCCCGCTCGACCCCGATAACCAGCTGTTGTTCGACGGATGAATTGGCCCTCAAAGAGCCGCTTCGAACCGTCGCTATACTGTTCATGGCTTAAGCGGCCTTCTGAAGCTCCAGCCGCCCCCATATTTCGACCAGCGCCTCGGTCAGCTCGTCCATCATCTCCGCAGTGTGCTGCGGTCCCGGCGTGAAACGCAGCCGCTCTGTGCCACGCGGCACCGTCGGAAAATTGATCGGCTGCACATAGAGTCCGTACTCGGCGAGCAGGATATCGCTGATCTTTTTCGCCTTGATCGGACAGCCGACGAGCAGTGGTACGATGTGCGTGACGCTCGGCATCCCCGGCAAGCCTGCAGCTGCGAACTTGGCCTTGAGCATTGCGGCAGCTTCCTGCTGCGCGCGACGCTCTTCGCCCGACACTTTCAGATGACGCACGCTCGCGAGCGCTCCGGCGACGAGCACCGGCGAAAGCGATGTGGTAAAGATGAAACCGGGGGCATAGCTGCGAATGCAATCAACGATCGTCTGATCTGCCGCGATGTAGCCGCCCATCACGCCGAACGCCTTGCCGAGCGTACCCTCGATGATCGTCAGCCTGTGCGCGACCGCGTCGCGCTCCGAAACGCCGCCGCCGCTCTCGCCGTACATGCCGACCGCATGAACTTCGTCGAGGTAGGTCAGTGCGTTATATTTGTCGGCGAGGTCACAGACCGCAGCGATCGGAGCGATATCGCCATCCATCGAATAGACGCTCTCGAAAGCGATGAGCTTGGGCGTTTCGGAATCCTCAGCAGCGAGCAGCTCTTCGAGATGGTCGAGATCGTTGTGACGGAACACGCGCTTGTCACAGCCCGAATTCTTGATCCCGGCGATCATCGACGCGTGGTTCAATTCGTCAGAGAAGATCACGCAGCCCGGGAGCAGCTTGCCTAGCGTCGATAGCGCCGCCTCGTTCGACACATAGCCGCTGGTAAACAGCAGCGCCCCATCCTTGCCGTGGAGACTGGCGAGCTCCGCTTCGAGCTTGGTGTGATAGTGGGTGTTGCCGCTGATATTGCGAGTTCCGCCCGACCCGGCGCCAACCTCATGCAGGGCCTGCTCCATGGCCTCGATTACGACCGGGTGCTGGCCCATTCCAAGATAATCGTTCGAGCACCAGACGGTGATCGGCTTGGGACCATTGCCTCCAAAGCAGCGCGCATTTGGATATTTTCCCTTGGTGCGCAGAATGTCGATGAAGACTCGATAACGGCCTTCGTCCCGGAGCCGCTCGATCGCGGACTTGAAAATGCGGTCGTAATTCAACGCCAACCTCGCTTGCCCGGTCCTTTAGCTTCGCCTCTCCGGCAAGGCCATTGAGAACGACTCGCAAGAAAGCTAGATGAATTGCACCTCGGACAGGCCGTATGTGGCAAGGGAGCTAAGCAGCGGTTCACGAGCGCTAGCCGTGAACAGCGCAATACCCGGCGTCGGCTCGGCCGGCCAGGGTTGCCCAAGCGTCAGATGGGCAATGCGCCGTGCAATCCCCGGCCCGCCGTCGACGTATGAGACATAAGGGAATGCCTGCCTCAACTCCTCCTGAAGCAGCGGAAAGTGCGTGCAGGCGAGAACGACGGTGTCGATGAGGGTCCCGCCGGAGGCGTCGAACATCGGCTGCAAGACCGAGCGGACCTGCGCGGGGCTGACCTCCTCACCGGCCAGTTTGCGCTCGGCAAGTTCGACCAGCTCGGGCGAGCCATGGCGGATGATCATGCAATCCGCAGCGAACCTGGCGGCGAGATCGTCGACGTAGGATTGCCTCACGGTTGCCTGAGTGCCGAGCACGCCGATCACTCGACTCTTCGACATTTCCGCGGCGGGCTTGATTGCCGGAACGGTGCCGACGACGGGCAGGTCGAGCGCGGAGCGGACATGCTCCAGCGCTATCGTCGAAGCCGTATTGCAGGCGATCACCGCAAGGCGCGGATGAAAGCGCTCGACCAGACGGCCGAGCAACGCGGGCACGCGGCTGGCAAGCTCCGCATCGCTGCGCTTGCCATAGGGGAAGCCGGCGTTGTCGGCAGCATAGACGATTGGCGCATTGGGCAGGAGCTTCAGCGTCGGCGAAAGCACGGAAAGTCCGCCGACGCCGGAATCGAAGAACAGGATGGGTGAAAGAGGGTCCACCGCGGCTCCTGTGGCGCGGCGCGAGCCCAGTCGCAAGTTGCGCCGACGTTGCGGTTTGCTACCACCTGGCCATGACCCGCGAGATGCTCTCTGCTTTGGCGCTTGGTTATCTGCTCGGATCGATCCCGTTTGGTCTCATCCTGACGCGGCTCGCCGGCAGGGGCGACATTCGCACCATCGGTTCCGGCAATATCGGCGCGACCAATGTGCTTCGGACCGGAAGCAAGGTGCTCGCTGCGCTAACCATGGCGCTCGACTGCCTGAAGGCGACAGCTGCAATTCTGCTTGCCCAACGCCTGTTCGGTGAAGAAACGGGGGCCTTTGCGGCCGCCGGAGCGCTGATCGGCCACGTCTACCCGGTGTGGCTCAAATTCCGTGGCGGCAAGGGTGTCGCGACCTTCCTTGGAATCCTCATCCCGCTGCTGCCGATGGCTGCGGCGGTTTATGCCGCAATCTGGCTAATCCTGCTTCTAACAATCCGAATCTCGTCCGTTGCGGGAATGACCGCGGCAATCAGTGCGCCGATCGCCGCCTTCGTTCTGCACTCATCCTTTTTCCCGATACTGCTCGGCTTCGCGGTGCTGGTGCTGTGGAAGCACCGCGCAAACATCCTCCGCCTCCGCCGACGTACGGAGCCACGCATCGGGAGCAGGAAAGCTCGATCGAAGACTTAGTCGAGCGCCTGAGGATGCTGTCCACAACAGGTGCCTTGCAGTTCTTCTTCCTGGTCGGAGCGCTCGTCCCTTCAATAGCGGATGTGACCAGCGGCATGCTGATCAACGCGAGCGCCGCCGCCGCCGTGGGATTGGTCGTCGGTTGGCATGCACGAAGCTCCACTGTGCCTCGCATCCGGTCCGCCGACGCGACGGCTTGAGGAACTGTTCGCCGGCATCTCGCCCGTTGAGCGGCGCCGCTGACCGCTTGACGAGGCTCAAATGCAGTCCCCACCTTTACGCGTATGCGTGAGGGGCGTTCATGAAGCTGGTCGTCGTCGAATCGCCGGCCAAGGCGAAGACCATCGAGAAATATCTGGGAAGCGGGCACCGCGTGCTCGCTTCGTTCGGGCACGTGCGTGACCTGCCGCCCAAGGACGGGTCGGTCGATCCCGAGCATGGATTCGACATGCAGTGGCAGGTCTCACCCGACCGCTCGAAACAGCTGAAGGCCATTACTGACGAGGCCAGGAAGGCGGATACGTTGATCCTCGCAACCGACCCTGACAGGGAGGGCGAGGCGATCAGCTGGCATGTGCAGGAGGTGCTTCGGCAGAAGAAGGCGCTTCCCGGCACCGTCCAGCGCGTGACGTTCAACGCGATCACCAATTCTGCGGTGACGGAGGCGATGAGGAAGCCTCGCGGCCTCGATGAAGATCTGATCGACGCGTACCGGGCCAGAAGGGCGCTTGACTATCTCGTCGGTTTTACCCTGTCTCCGATCCTGTGGCGGAAGCTTCCGGGCGCCAAATCCGCTGGCCGCGTGCAGTCGGTCGCCCTGCGGCTGATCGTCGACCGAGAGCGCGACATCGAGCTCTTCAAACCCCAGGAATATTGGCAAGTCAGCGCGAACTTCGAAACCGACGGCCAGCACTTCACGGCGCGATTGGTCCAGCTCGACGGCAGGAAGATCGAGCGGCTGACGATCGGCAATCGCGGGGACGCCGATGCAGCAAAGGCGGCGGTGGAAGCGGGACGCTTTAGCGTCTCCTCTGTCGAGACCAAGCCCGTGTCGAAGAACCCGCCGCCGCCATTCACCACCTCGACGCTGCAGCAGGAGGCGGCGCGCAAGCTCGGCTTTTCGGCGAGCCACACGATGCGCGTCGCTCAGGGCCTCTATGAAGACGGCCTGATCACCTACATGCGGACCGACGGCGTCGACATGGCGCCGGAGGCGATCAGTGCTGCGCGCCGGGCAATCGCGAGTCGCTACGACGCAGGTTTCGTTCCGGACCGGCCGCGCCAGTACCAGAGCAAGATCAAGAATGCACAGGAAGCGCACGAGGCGATTCGACCGACCGATTTTGATCGTTCTCGCGCGGCGTCGGGCGATCACGCGCGGCTGTACGAGTTGGTCTACAACCGCGCACTGGCGAGCCAGATGGCCTCGGCTCGGCTGGAACGGACGACGGTCGAATTGACTGACGGCGCGGGCAGGGTGGTGCTCCGCGCAACCGGCCAGGTGGTGCTCTTCCCGGGCTTCATGGCGCTCTATGACGAGGGGCGCGACGATCCGCAGGATGAGGAAGGCGTGCGCATGCCGGCCTTGCGCCAGGGCGACGCTCCGGCGAAGACGGGCGTCGAAGCCACCCAGTCCTTCACGCAGCCGCCGCCCCGCTATTCCGAAGCTAGCCTGGTCAAGCGGCTCGAAGAGCTTGGGATCGGTCGACCATCGACCTATGCGGCGACCCTGCAAACGCTCAAAGACCGCGAATATGTCCGCGTCGAAAAGGGACGCTTCGTGCCCGAGGAGAGCGGACGCCTGGTGACGGCTTTCCTCGAACGCTTCTTCGAACGGTACGTCAGCTATGACTATACCGCAGAACTGGAAGAGGAGCTGGACGATGTCTCGGGCGGGCGGCTCGACTGGCAGAAGCTGCTCAACGATTTCTGGCGCGATTTCCAGCCTAAGGCCGGCGAGGTCATGGATCAGAAGCCGTCCGAGATCACTCAGGCGCTGGACGAGTTCCTTGCGCCCTGGCTTTATCCGCCGCGGGCAGACGGGTCGGATCCCCGCGTCTGTCCCCAGTGCGGCAACGGGCGTTTGTCGCTTCGTGGCGGGCGCTTCGGCGCGTTTGTGGCTTGTTCCAATTATCCGGACTGCCGTTACACACAGAAATTCGGCCAGGGCGGCGAGCAGGCACCGAGCGAAGGTCCGACCGACCTGGGCGACGGAATCCTGCTCAAGAGCGGCCGCTTCGGGCCCTATGTCGAGCAAAGCGACAAGCGTGCGTCCATCCCGAAGGATATTGCGCCGGAGGAGCTCACGGCGGAGGTCGCGCAGCGGCTACTCTCGCTGCCGCGCGAGATCGGCGCGCATCCGGAAACCGGCAAGCTCATAACCGCGTCTATCGGGCGCTATGGGCCATATCTCGCCCATGACGGCAAATATGCGAAGCTGAACTCGACGGTCGAGGTGTTCGAGACAGGGATGAATGCGGCGGTCGCCAAGCTCGCTGACGCAGCGTCGGGCGCCGGGCGCCGGCAGGGCGGATCGCGCGAACCCATTGCGGTGCTCGGAAAGCATCCCGCAAGCGGCGGCGAAATCAAGCTCATGGCCGGCCGCTATGGACCGTACGTCACCGACGGCGCGACCAATGCTACATTGCCCAAGGGCTCGAAACCCGAAGCCGTGACATTGGACGAAGCGGTGCGCCTGATCGACGAGCGCGCTGCCAAAGGTCCGGCGAAGAAGCCGGCCCGCAGACGGAAGACGGTGAAGCGCAAGTGAAGACCAAGGTAATCCTCTCCGCTGTCGGCAGTGATCGTCCGGGTCTCACCCAGGCGCTGGCCGAAGCGGTGCTCGGTTCGGGTGGCAACTGGCTCGAAAGCCATCTCAGTCATCTCGGCGGCAAATATGTCGGGTCGGTGCTCGTCGAAATTGACGAGGACCGCCTTCCGGCTCTCACCGATGCAGTCGGCGAAGTCGATGCGAGCGGCCTTCACGTCTCGATGGTGGCTGCAGGCAAGCAAAGCAGCTCCGCGGGCTATCCCTTGTCGATTGAACTCGTCGGTCAGGACCGCCCCGGGATCGTACGCGAGGTTAGCGCGGTCCTCGCCAAGCTTGGCGCGAACATCGAGGACTTCAGCAGCGCCACGCAACAGAGCGCATGGTCGGGCGAACCGATCTTCCGTGCCGAGGTGCTGGTCAGAGTGCCGCCCGAGCTTTCCTTCGAACAGGTCCAGTCCGCGCTCGAGGCCATTTCCGGAGAGATTATGGTCGACCTTACCCTCACCCCGGGAGCTGAGCAGTGATCGAGATCCACCTTCAGCGGCTGCCGCACGGCGAAGGGATACCGGTTCCTGCTCGAGCAAGCGAGCATGCCGCCGGACTTGATATAGTCTCCGCCGAAGACGTCATTCTGGCGCCCGGCCAGCGCCATGCGGTTGCAACCGGCTTCGCCCTTGCAATTCCGCACGGCTATGAGGTGCAGGTACGCCCGCGCTCCGGGCTTGCGCTGAAACACGGCATCACTTGTCTCAATACGCCGGGGACGATCGACAGCGACTATCGCGGCGAATTGAAGGTGATCCTCGCCAATCTCGGCTCCGAACCCTTCGAGATCCGGCGCGGCGAGCGAATTGCGCAACTCGTACCGGCGCCGGTGCTGAACGCAACTTTCATCGAGGTCGAGGTTCTTAGCGAGACCGGTCGCGGCGCGGGCGGCTTCGGCAGTACCGGTCGATGACTGGTGGGCGGTGAACATCACCGACGCAGAACTCGATCGTTACGCGCGGCATATCGTTCTGCCGCAGGTCGGCGCGGTCGGCCAGCGTAAGCTCAGGTCGGCGAACGTCGCCGTGGTTGGCGCGGGTGGAATAGGCAGCGCGGTGATTCCGGCGCTTGCGGGTGCAGGAATCGGCTCAATCACGATCATTGACGACGATGTCGTTGAACTTACGAACCTGCACCGGCAGCCGCTGTTCCGCGAGCGGGACGCCGGTTACTCGAAGGCCGACCTGGCGCTTCAATTCGTTCACCGCATGAATCATTTTGTGACAGCCAAGCCGGTGCAGGAACGCATTGGCCAGGAGAATGCGGGCGCGTTGCTCGTCGGACACGACGTCGTGATGGACGGCAGCGACAATTTCGCGACCCGCCTCGCAGTCAGCGATGCCTGCGTCGCGCTCGGCATCCCCCTCGTGTCCGCGGCTGCAGTGCAATTCCAGGGGCAGGTCGGGCTGTTCCGTTCCATGCCCTGCTACCGCTGTTTCGTCGGCGATGCGTTTGACGCCGATGATTGCGACTCCTGCGCCGAGCTGGGAGTGCTCGGTGCCCTGACCGGCACCGTTGGCAGCTTCGCTGCACTGCTGGCGATCAACAGAATCGTCGGCGTTGGGGAGGATCAGGCCGGCAGGCTGCATCTGTTCGATGGCGAGAAGCTCGAGTGGCGGACGATCCGCATTCCAGCGGATCCCCGCTGCAAAGCCTGCGGCTCAGGCTAGAGCGTCGGCGATGCGCGCCACCAGGCGGCGAGCGACTTCGTCTTTGGCAGCTTCGGGCCAGTCATCCACGCCGTCGACCGATATCAGATGCACATGATTGCGCTCGCCGCCCATTACATTGCCCGATACGTCATTGGCGATGATCCAGTCCGCGTCCTTCGCCCGCCGTTTTGCGATCGCTTGCTCGATGACATTTTCGGTCTCGGCGGCGAAGCCGACGAGTAGCCTCGGGCGTTGATCGCTCGCTGCAAGCTCGGCGAGAATGTCGCGCGTAGGCACGAAATCGAGCCGCGGCGGGCCTGCACCCTTCTTGAGCTTGATCGGCGAAGGCTCGACCCTCCAGTCGGCAACGGCGGCGACCAGGATCGCCGCGTCGGCTGGAAGCGCGGCAAAGACCGCGTCGGCCATCTCCTCAGCGGTTTCAACGTCGATGCGATGGACACCGGGGGGTGCGTCGAGCGCGACCGGCCCCGCTATCAGCGTGACTTCAGCGCCCGCTTCGGCGGCAGCTGCGGCAATCGCGAAACCCTGCTTTCCTGACGAGCGGTTGGCGATGACCCGCACCGGATCGATCGGCTCATGCGTCGGGCCGGCAGTGACAAGGATGTGCTTGCCGGCGAGTGTCACTGGGCAGCAAGAAGGCCGTCTTGGCTCAGCCAGTCGATGATCTGTTGCGGTTCGGGCAGTCGTCCCGGGCCGAACTCGCCGCACGCCATCTCGCCTTCCGCAGGTTCGATCACGCGGACGCCATCGGCCTTGAGCTGCTGCACGTTTCGTTCGGTCGCCGGATGGAGCCACATGCGCACATTCATCGCCGGAGCGACAATCACCGGCTTGTCAGTCGCGAGGAGGAGCGTGGTTGCAAGGTCGTCGGCAACTCCGGCGGCCATTTTCGCCATCAGGTCGGCGGTCGCAGGACAGACCAGCACGAAGTCCGCTGCGCGGCTCAGCTGGATATGGCCGATCTCCACTTCGTCTTTGAGTTCAAAGAGCGAGCTGTGAACCCGACTCTCGGCGAGCGTGCCGAGGCTCATGGCCGTCACGAAATGCTCCCCGCCCTTGGTCAGCACCGGAGCCACTTCGTGACCTGCCTTCTTGAGCAGACGAACGAGCTCGAGGCTCTTGTATGCGGCAATGCCACCGCCGACGATCAGCAGGACGCGGGCCATGACCGCCGCATTGCCGTGCTTCTTGTGCGAAGTCGAGACTTGGCTGCTTGACGGCTGCGCTCTCGGCCTTGAAGTCTTGGGCGAAAGAGGAGGGCGCGGGATGTGGATCTTGCTTGGGCTGGCATCGGCTGCTGTTTCGTTCGCGCCTGCTGTCGCAGCATTCGACGCTCGGCCCTATGGCGTGACGAAGGACGGGCGTCAGGTCAGCGAATATGTCCTGCGCAATGCTCACGGCGCAGAGATTCATTTCATCAATTACGGCGGCATCATCACGCAAATCGATGTTCCGGACCGTCGCGGCCGAAAGGCCAATGTCGCGCTCGGGTTCGGAAGGCTCGCCGATTATGAAGCGCACAACCAGGACTATCGCTTCGGAGCGATCATCGGCCGCTACGCCGGACGGATCGCCGGGTCGAGTTTCGCCGTCGACGGCAAGGAGGTGAAGCTCGTTCCCAACGATGGGCCAAACGCGCTTCACGGCGGAGGCATACCGGGCTTCGACAGCAAGGTCTGGACCGTTGAGCCGCTGCGTGGTCGCACGCCCGGGGCGGTGCTGCGTTACACCAGCCCCGACGGCGAGCAGGGATTTCCGGGAACGCTGAAGGTTGCTGTCACGTATCGGCTGCTCGAGGACAATTCGCTTAGAATCGATTATTCGGCGACTACGAACAAGCCGACACAGATCAACTTCACCAATCATAGCTACTTCAACCTGGCCGGCGCCGGCTCCGGAGCGGTGCTTGATCATACTCTCCGACTGCCATCGAGCCGCTACGCCGAGGCAAGCGACAGCGGCATTCCGACCGGACGCTTTGTGCCGGTCGGGGGAACTCCACTCGATTTCCGCACGCCCAGGCCGCTCCGAACATGTCTGAAAGTCGCAGAGAAAGGCTGCAACCACAGCTGGGTGCTGCCGTTCGACGGCAAGCTTCACCTCGCTGCGCAGGTTCGCGACCCGAAATCGGGCCGCGACATGCAAGTGCTGACCACCGAGCCGTCGATCCACGTCTACACAGCCGGCTACATGAGCGGGAAGGACAAAGGCGCACAGGGCGTGCCCTACCGCGCTTTCGACGCGGTGGCGCTCGAGGCACAGCACTTCCAGGATACGCCGCACCACGGCGAATTTCCGACAACCTTGCTGAAACCCGGCCGGACCTATCGCGCAACGACAATCTACCGGTTCAGCGATCGCTGAGAACGGCGGTCATGGCTGGTCCCGTAGCGGCCCGGCGTGCGGCCTTTCGGGATCGGTCTGCCAGCCCCACAGGGGCGCCTCGGGATCCTCCTGAGCAACCAGGCTCGCCAACAGCCGGATGCCGTCCGTCCATTCCCCGATCCCCGAGTCGGCGTTGATGTGACCGAGTTCACCGGCATCCACGAACGTGCTGCCCCACATGGCAGCGAGCCGATTGCTCGCCTCAAAGCTCGCATAAGGGTCATTGCGGCTGGCGACGAGGAGCGTCGGGAACGGCAGGGGCACGCGCGGTACCGGAGCAAAGCCTTCCATTCGTTCCCCGCCGCGGCCCCGCTCAACATCCGGCGGAGCTACCAGCAGCGCGCCAATCACCAGTTCCCGATAGGCGAGCGACCATCGTTCCTTGGCCCACCACGCCACAGTCAGGGCCCCGAGGCTATGGGCTACGATCAAGGCGGCCGTCGGCGATCTGCGGATTTCCTGGTCGAGGCGTCGGATCCATTGCGGCCGCTCGGGATAGGCCCAGTCCCCCATCTGGACCCGTTCGCAACGGGCAAGGCGCCTTTCCCAGCAGGTCTGCCAATGATCGGGGCCGGAACCGTCCAGCCCCGGAACGATCAGTACATGGGTTTTCCGAAGCTTCTGAAAGGTCATTGCTTCACCTCGCATTCCGGGGAGAAGGCCCGGAAAGCATAATCTCTAGTCAATGACTAGGGTATATCGGTGAAGTGCCCGAAGCGAGCGCTTGAACGCAGGCAAACGCTTGTCAGAACAAAAGGACGACAGCGGCGGCTCCAGCCGCCGCACCCGCGACTGCAACTGCCGCAAAGGCCCACCAGTTCTTCTGCTCGATCAGAGCGATATCGGGCAGCGGGGGCGGGGGTGGGGCGGCCCCTTGCGGTGGATAATATTCGTCGAGCCGATCGATCAGCTGAGGGATCTTCTTGAAGGCTCGGACAAGATCGATGATTCGGTCGGCAAAATAGGCCTCTGGACCGAGTTCCGAGCGCATCCAGTCCCTGAGGAATGGCTCGGCGGTCTCCCACATGTTGATGTCGGGATCGAGCGCCGTCGCGACCCCTTCGTTCATGACCATCGTCTTTTGAAGCAGCAGGAGATGCGGCTGAGTTGGCATGTCGAAGTCGCGCGTGATCGAAAAGAGGCTCTCGAGCATCCTGCCGACCGATATCTCCTTCACCGGAAGACCGCGGATCGGCTCGCCGGCGGCGCGAAGTGCAGTTGCAAATTCCTGCACATTGTGGTGCGGCGGCACATATTGCGCTTCGAAATGGATCTCGGCGACGCGGCGGTAATTGCCGGTAATCAGGCCGTATAGAATCTCTGCAAGCCACATCCGGGCGCGTCGGTCGACCCGGCCCATGATCCCGAAATCGATCGCGGCGATGCGCCCGTCGGGAAGCGCAAACAGGTTGCCATGGTGAAGATCGGCATGAAAAAATCCGTCGACGACCGCCTGACGCAGAAAGGCCCGAACCAGAATGGCGGCGAGTGCGCGGCAGTCGTGACCCGAGTCGATCAACGCTTCGCGATCGTTGAGTTTGATCCCGTCCATCCATTCAAGCGTCAGTACGCGCCGAGCGGTGCGACGCCAGTCGATCTCGGGCACGTAATAGCCGGGCTCGGCGATCATATTCTCGCGCAGTTCCGAGGCGGACGCCGCCTCCCGCTGGAGGTCGAGCTCGCGGGCAGTCCATTGCCGAAATTGTGCGACCACGAGGCGAGGGCGCAGTCGCTCCAGCTCCTCGCCATAGCGCTCGGCATGCGCCGCAGCCCACTCGTAGGTCTCGATGGCCCGGGCGAATTCCTCCTCAATTCCGGGTCGCAGCACCTTGACCGCAACCTCGCGCCCATCGGCGGTGACGGCGCGGTGCACCTGCGCGATCGAAGCGGCGCCGATCGGGACTTCGTCGAACCGGGAATAAAGGCTCTCGAGGGGCGCGCCGAAGGATTGCTCGATCGTCCGTCTGATGGCCGCGAACGGCGCCGGCGGCAAATCGTCCTGCAGTTGCGAAAGATTCTCGGCGGCTTTGTCGCCAACGAGATCGGGACGCGTCGACAGCGCCTGACCAAGCTTGATCGCCGCTGGGCCGATCGCGACCAGCGCGGCCGCATAGTCGGGCGTCGGCGGGATGCGGGCGCCGAAGCGGGCAATGCGCGCCAGGCGGCGCACTGGCGGCGGGGTCAGCGGGTCTTCCTCGATGCCGCGCAGCGCGCCGTGGCGAGCCAGCGTCCGGCCCCACTTCAGCAAACGCCACAAATGGGTGACGCTCGTGGTCAAATCTTCCAGCCGCTGTGAATGGTGACGAGACCTCCCAGGATCGGCTCGGCCGCAGCACGAACAAAGCCGGCCTCGGTGACCATCGCCTTGAATTGGTTCGGCTTCGGAAAGCGACGAATGCTTTCGACCAGATAGCGATAGCTGTCCTCGTCGTGCGTGATGACCTTGCCGATCTTCGGGATCACGTTCGAGGCATAAAGGTCGTAGGCGGTCGAAAAGCCCGGCCAGTCGCTCGAAGAGAATTCCATGCAGTAGAAGCGCCCGCCGCGCTTCAAGACCCGGTGCGCCTCACGCAGCGCCGCGGGTATATCGGTCACATTGCGAATGCCGAACACGATCGTATAGGCATCGAAACTCGCGTCCTTGAAGCTCAGCTTCTCGGCATTTTGGACCTTCCAGCTAAGGCCCGAGAGATTCCTGCGCTCGCCGCGCTCCGTTCCGACTTCGAGCATGTCCCGATTGATATCGGCGACGGTCACTCGGGCCCCGCGGCGAGCCATTCGGAACGCGACATCGCCGGTCCCGCCGGCCATGTCGAGTATCTCTTCGCCGGGGCGCGGCTTCACGCGCGCAACGAAGCGGTCCTTCCACAACCGGTGCATTCCGCCCGACATCAGGTCATTCATCAGGTCGTAGCGGCGAGCGACCGAGCTGAAGACCTGACCGACGCGCCGGGTCTTTTCCTCAGGGCTGACGAGCTCGTCGCCGAAATTCACTTCGTCGGACATGGCGCTGCCTCTAGCCAGCTCTCGTCGTCATTGCGACCCCGGCCCTGAGCCGGGCTCGCAAGGCGGATTGCCTCGACGCTTCGTTCCTCGCAATGGCAATCGGATGCCCGAGCTTCCCGAAGTCGAGACAACCGTACGTGGCCTGGAGCGCGTCCTTCAGGGGCGACGGATTACGCGTGTGGAAGCGCGGCGGGCCGACTTGCGACGCTCGTTTCCAAAGGATTTGGGGCAGCGGCTAACCGGCGCAAGAGTGACCGGTCTCGGCCGCCGAGCGAAATATGGGCTGATCCACACGGACCGCGACGACACGATGATTTTCCATCTGGGGATGTCAGGCAGCTGGCGGATCAATCATTCCAAACTCGAAAAGCACGATCATTTGCTGCTTGAGACCGATGGCGGAAACCGGCTGACCCTCAATGATCCGCGGCGGTTCGGATCGGTAGATCTCATAGCCACAAACGAGTTGAGCGAATGGCCGCCGTTTGAAGCGCTTGGGCCCGAGCCCTTCGAGATCACCGCCGCAGAGCTGAAACGCCGCCTCACCGGCCGCAGCGCCGCGATCAAGCTGCTTCTGCTCGACCAGCGCATCGTCGCCGGGCTCGGCAATATCTATGTTTGCGAGGCGCTGTATCGCGCCGGAATTCATCCGGCGCGGGCAGGAAGCTCGATTTCACTTGGCCGGCTGAGGCGTCTGGTGACCGCCATCCACGACGTGCTCGCGGAAGCCATAGCGGCAGGCGGATCGACGCTGCGCGACTTCGCGTCTCCCGATGGCGAACTTGGCTATTTTTCCAAACGCTTTGCAGTCTACGACCGCGAGGGTCAGAGCTGCGCTTGCGGCGGGACGGTCAAGCGCATCGTGCAAGGCGGCCGCTCGACCTTCTATTGCCCTCGCTGCCAGCGTTGACCTTCGGCGCTCTTCGGGGTAGGGCACGCGCCGCTTCGGTGCGAGCCTGTGGGCCGCGCCGTTTTTCATTGAGCTAGAGGAATAAAATGGCGAACACGCCGCAAGCCAAGAAGCGCATCCGCCGGAACGCGACGCGCCAGACGATCAACCACTCGCGGGTAAGCCGCATCCGGACCTACATCAAACAGGTCGAGTCGGCGATCGAGTCGGGCAAGAAGGCCGAAGCCGCCGAGGCGCTGAAGCTGGTTCAGCCGGAGATTGCGCGCGGCGTCGCCCGCGGCGTTATCCACAAGAACACCGCTGCCAGGAAATTTTCCCGGCTGTCTAAACGGGTTGCGCTGCTCGGCTGAAAAAGCATCCAAAACGGCATTTGATCGAGCCGTCGGGCAACCGGCGGCTCGTCCCGTTTTTGGAATGTCAAAAAAATGCAGCAATTCCGGCGATTCGCGCGACTGTTAACGCCGAGATAATCTTAAAAATGGCTGATTTTCGCCATTTTCCTGAACTTTCGGCCTGAATCCTCTGTCAAGTCTCATTATTTCACTTCTGTGAAAAAACGGCACTTGCAAGCAGCCTCAGACAGTAACAGAAAGGCCTTTCCGGGCGCGAATCCGCGCCGGGGGCAAGAGAGAAAAGAGGCCCAGGGCGCGCGACTCGGATCGCGGGCAGCGGGACCACTTTGCCTCTTGTTTGGGGGCCAGACGAGGGAGGCGCGGACCAGTGCATTCAGTTGGGGCGAATTCGTCAGCTGAACTGGCCGGGGCGCCCGTAGCAGCGCCGATCGAAGCGGCCTGGGATACGATTCGCACCGGACTCCGCCGCGATCTTGGCGCACGCACGTTCGACGGCTGGCTCAAGCCGGCCGAGCTAGGGGCGTTCGAGCCGGACAGCGGTACGCTCGACATCGTGATGCCGAGCCAGTTCATGGCTGACTGGGTCCGGTCGCATTTTGGCGAGAGGCTGACCCTTGCATGGAAGACGATCCTGCCTGTCGTGCGCAACGTGCGCGTGGTGGCTGCCGCCGACGCGCCGCGACCGGCGCCGCTGCTGATTCTCGAAGAGAGTCCAGCGCGTGTCGAGCGGCCTTCTGACGCGCCCAATTTCGATCCGCGTTATCGCTTCGAAACGTTCGTCGTCGGCAAGGCCAATGAAGTGGCCGCTACAGCCGCGCGGACGCTCGCGACCTCACCCACCGTCAGCTTCAATCCCTTGTTCATTCACGGCGGCACGGGCCGCGGCAAGACGCATTTGCTGCACGCGATCGGCCATTCATTCCTCGCCCGAAACCGCGCCGCGCGCGTTGTTTCAATGTCGGCGGAGAAGTTCATGGTGGAATTCATCCGCGCGCTGAAAGAGAATGACACGATCGGCTTCAAACAGCGCCTGCGCAATGCTGACCTGCTGTTGATCGACGACGTGCAGTTCATCGCCGGCAAGGATTCGACGCAGGAAGAATTTTTTCACACGATGAACGAGATCATCACCGCAGGGCGGCGGCTGGTGATCACTTCGGACCGCGCGCCGCAAGACCTCGACGGGATCGCTCCGCGCATCCTGTCGCGTCTATCTTGGGGGCTCGTCGCAGACATCAATTCCGCCGATTACGAGCTGCGGTTCAACATCATCGTCTCGAAGCTCGAGGCGCTTCCCGGCGTCGAGATGCCGCGGCCGGTGATCGACTTTCTTGCTCGCCGCGTGACCAGCTCGATTCGTGAGCTCGAGGGTGCGCTCAACCGCATCGGCGCCTATGCGATGATGACCGGGCGCGAGATCGACGTCGCATTCGTCGAGGAAGTACTCGCGAACGTGCTGCGTGCGAACCAGCGCCGTATCTCGATTGACGAGATCCAAACCCAGGTCGCCGAGCATTATCGGATCCGCAAGGCCGAGATGACCTCGGCGCGGCGCGCGCGCGAAGTCGCCCGCCCGCGCCAAGTCGCCATGTACTTGTCGAAACAGCTAACTCCCAAGTCGCTGCCCGACATCGGACGTCGCTTCGGGGGACGCGATCATACGACCGTGATCCACGCCGTGCGACAGATCGAGAAGCTGCGGGCGAGCGATGCCGAGCTCGATGCCGACATCCGGCTGCTGACGAGACAGCTCGAGGGCTGATAGCCGGATCGCCGCATTGAAAGCGCTCGCCGGATTATTTCCGGCGAGTCTTTCCCGCCTCGTACAGCTTACGACCGGGCAGGCTGGCGCGTCGGGATGGTGATCTTCACAACCTCGCCGCTCCGCCCGGGAAAGCCGGTGAACATTGCGTCGACCAGGCTCGGGACGACGATATCGAGACGGTCCGATTGTGAGCGCGCCTGCGCGCGGCCGTCGAACAACGGAGCGTTGGTTCCGGCTTGCCGGATGTGCAGGTCGATCTGGCTGTGATACTCGACATAGCTGTCGATGCCGTCTCCGTACCAGAACGGATCGTCCCAGCCCAAATAATAGCCGCTGCCCCAGCCCCAGCCGAAGCGCGGGCGGTAAAAGCCCCAGCCTGGCCCGTAAAAGCCGTAACGGCGACCGTAGAACGGATCCTCCACATAGCGGACCTGGCCCTTGTCCATTCCATAGCCGAACTGGACGATCATGTTGGCGCTCTTGGGATCGCTGGCCGGCGTGTAGCCGCGGGCCTGCAGCTGCTGGGCAACGATTCCGGCATAGCGCTGAAACTCAAGTCCGCCGTTGTTGGCCATGCCGCCGCCGGGGACGACGAAGAATGTCTGACCCTGCGGTGCTGGCATCGCCTGATAACGGGAAACCGTCGTGTTGATCTGTTCGGCGCAGGCAGAAAGCGCGACGGCAGCCGCACCGAGCGCAATTGCTGCTGCAAATTGGCGGAGACGCATGATTACTTTCCTTCGAACGAGCACGAGGAGGAAGATGAGTTACACATACCACTAACTGCCGTGAACGGTCGATGAAGCGTGCCGCCAGTCCGACGAACGGCCTCGTTTACAAATGCAGCCACGATGCGGCGTAGGAAAGCGCAACAAATCCTGA
>DASVYN010000087.1:0-11948 GCA_036392155.1 Sphingomicrobium sp. | reverse complement strand
GCTTAAGCAGCCTTGTCTTTGGGCTTCGAAAGCATCGACTTCAGATTGTTGACGAGCGACTTGCTTCCGCCGGAACCCTGCGGCTCGGCCGCACTGGCCTCCTCGCTGGCATGGTTGAGCACCATGCCCGACAAGGTGTTGAACGGTGCTGCAAGCTTGCCCGACGCGACTTCGGCCATCGGTTTGCCGAGCTTCGCCGATTGGGCTGCAACCTTCGCATCATAGTTGAAGACGATGTCGACGTTGCGCTCAATCGACTGCTCGAAATCCTTCTTGCTGATCTCGAGTGCACCGCCTGACGGCACCTTGTTCGCAACCACAATGACCTTGGTTTGGGGAGCGTTCGACTTGAGCCAGGCGAGAACGCGGATCGTGTCGCGCGTTCCAGCGAGCGTCAGTTCGGCCACGACCACTGCAACATGCGCATCGTGCACCAGATGCGGATATTGGATCAGCATGTGCCGCGGCAGGTCGAGGACCGTCGATTCGAATGCGTTGCGCATCTCTTCCTGAAGCTGGAAGAAGGCCGTGCCGTCAGTCACCAGCGGCTGGTGGATCGGCGCTTCCGCAGAGAGCACCGACAGGCGCTCGTTGGCGCGAACCATCGCGCGCTCGATGAACAGACCGTCGATACGGCTCGGATTCTCGATCGCGTCGGTGAGACCCCGGCCAGGCTCGAGGTCGAGCGCCAAAGCCCCGGTGCCGAAGTGCACGTCGAGGTCGAGGAGCGCCGTTGACCGCCGCGCTTTCTCGCCGAACAGCCAAGCGAGCGAGGTCGCAATGGTCGAAGCACCAACGCCGCCGCGAACACCGATGACCGCTGCCATCACGTGCGGCTTGTCAGCCTGGGTTTCGCCGCGCGGACCCGACAGGATCATCTGTGCATGCGCGAACGTATCGCGCAGCTGGTCGACCGTGAACGGCTTCAGCAGATAGTCGTGGATGCCGCTCGCGACCAGGTCGCGGTAAAGCCGGACATCGTTGACGGTGCCGGCCGCAATGACGATCGTTCCCGGCTCGCAAACCTCCGCGAGCGCGTTGATGTCGTTGAGCGGGTCCGCAGACTCGGAGAGATCGACGAACAATATGTTCGGGCTGGCCGATACCGAAAGGGACTGGACGGCATTGCGTAGCCCGCCCTTGTTGACCTTCTCCGGTGACCATCCGTGCTCGACAGCGACCGGCCGCAGCATATCGGCCGTGGAATCGTCGCAGACGAAGGCGGTGAACGGATCGCGGAGTCCCGCGCGCGCCTGAAACGGAGCGTTCATTAGTTGCCCCCCTTGGTGGAAGTTGCCTGCAGACCCTTGGATCCGCTCGGCGGGGTCGTGCGGTAGAGGATGACTGCCTTTGTGCCCGCAACCGTGCTGCCAAGGTCGGTGCTTTCACGCCCGTGGATCAGATCCTCCGGGTTTGCGACCATCGCAGCAATGTTGGAATTCACTCCGCATCCGAAGTTTGACATCGTGCGGTTGTTGAAATTCGGCTGCGAAGGAACGCTCCAGTTGGGGCAGCCAGGGACTTGAGCGCGCGTGCGAGTAACGATCACCCGCGCCATGCCAGCAGGAACGCCGCCGGCCGTCACTGGAGCACCTGCCTGAACGGTCATGCCGTAATTTGCGGCAACCTGAGCGACGTCATAGCGCGCGCCCTGGGCCGCGGGCGCATCGACATGGATCGAATCGCCATAGCCAAGATCCAGACCGCGGAACCAGGCATCGAGGCGAGCCTTCTCGCCCGGCGCAAGCGTTCCACCGGGCGCGGCAGCGTCGAACACATAATCGGCGCGGCTGACCACCGGGACGTTCACCGCTTCGACGCCGCGGTCGGGCAGGTCGTGCGGGGTGTAGCTGCAACCGGCGAGAGCCGCCGACGCGATCAGCAAGAAACGGAATTTCGAACGCATGGCAGCATCCTTCCTAAGCGAGCGGCGGTTCACAGCTTGAACCCGGGGGCAGCGGTCGCGGCAGCGCCGGTGGCCAGGCCCGGGGCCGGAGCCGGGAGGAGCGGCGCTGGGCCGCTAACGCCCTTGAAGTTCTGACCTTCGATCACCGTCTCCGGGTCCGTAGGCATGCGATAGCCCTTGGTCGGCAAGGCAAGCTGACTCGACACTGGACGAACCAGATAGGGCGTGACGATGATGACCAGCTCGGTTTCGTTGCGCTGATACTGCGTCGAGCGGAACAGCGCGCCGAGGATCGGCAGATCACCGAGGAACGGCGCCTTGTCGATGCTGTTCGTCGCGTGATTCTGCAACAGCCCGGCGATCATGAACGATTGACCTGAGCCGAGCTCGACGGTTGTTTCCGCGCGGCGCGTTGTCAGTGCAGGGACGCTGAAACCGTTGAGCTTGACCGAACCCGCGTCGCTGATCTCGCTCACCTCCGGGCGGACGCGCATCGAGATGCGGCCATCGGCAAGCACGACCGGCGTGAACGCAAGGCCGACACCATATTGTTTGTACTCGATGCTCACGGCACCCAGCGCCTGCGACACCGGGATCGGAAACTCACCGCCGGCGAGGAAGCTTGCGGTCTCGCCGGACAGAGCCGTCAGGTTCGGCTCGGCCAGCGTCGTGATGAAGCCGTCGTTCTGCAGCAGATCGATGGTCCCGAGCAAATCCATGCCGAAGATATGACCGAACAGGCCGAGCGTCGTACCGCCGGCAATGTTGTTGAAGGTCACGTCCTGCACATTTTCGTTCGCCAGGCCGGTCGTGGGGTCCACCGTACCCTTCGCGATGTTGATCTTGCCGGGATTGCCCTGGCCAATGCCGAAGAGGGTATTGCCCTTCATGAAGTTGGCGAGGTTGATGCCGACGCTCTTCAGGGCCGAGCGATTGACTTCGGCGATGCGCACCTTCAGCAGGACCTGCAACGGCGTTGCGACCTTCAACCGGCTGACCGGTACGATGTTAAGCGCCGCATCGGTCTTCGTCACGTCGATGCCGGGATTGAGCGCGGCCTTGACCAGCATTTCCGCCTGAGCGGCATCCTCCGGCGAGGCGACGGTGCCGTTGATCACAGCGACCTGGCCGACCGTCTGCACGCGGATATCCGAGTCCGGAATCGCCTGGTGCACGATCTCGTTGATCGAGCTGATATTCTGATTGACGCGGACATGTGCGCCATAGACCACAGAGCCGTCGGCGGCGGTTGCGATCACCGTCGCTTCGCCCTGGTCCTTGCCGAAGAGGTTAATCTGGCGCGGACTGCTGACATAGACGTCGGCAACCTTGGGATTCGAGGTCCAGACGTTTGCAACACTGCGGGGCAGGTTGATCATCTGGCCTTCGCCCAGCGACAGCTGAACCTGCGCACTCGGCCGATAGACGCCCGTCATATAGGCCCTAGGCTGCGCCTGGGCTGCGGACGGGGCCGCAGCTGCCACCAGGCCCATGGCCAATGCGGCAAATGCGGTGCCGAGGCGCGCTCGGCGAATGTTGCTTACAGTTTTCATCTTAGCGAGCTCCCACCGGAACAACGGTGACATCATTGCCGCGTGCAATACGGACGACTGGACCGGCCGGCATCGACGGCAGACCGGCGCCTGCCGGAGCAGCCGGGGCTGCGCTGGCTGGCTTCGCGGGAACCGTGCGGCGCTGGAAACGCGACACTTCGCCGCCGGTCGTGAAGGTCGTATTGCTGTCGACCGGACGATTGGCCATCGCCAGCAACATCTGCTTTTCCTGATCCGGGTTGGTGCCGGCCGGAACCTTGATATCGCCGGCAGCGACTGCACGCTCGAGCTCGGAACCATTGTCGGCAATCGAGCGAAGCGACAGCGACAGAGCACCAAGGCTTTGTGCAACCTGGATCTTTTCGGCGATCTTCGGAGTGACCTCCAGCGTAACGTTCGAGAAGGTCTGGACCTTGGTCTTGCCTTCATCGTCGGTGCTTGTGACGCGCTGGTCGGTAGCGAGCACGCGCAGGTTGCGGATGATCGTCTCCGAGACCTTGAGTGCCGGCCCTTCGCCGCCACCCTGGACCTGCTGGGTCAGCATCAGGTCGACATGATCGCCCGGGAAGACGAAACCTGCGACTCCGGCCGAAATGTTCACGGGCACGGTGATTGCGCGCATGCCCGGCCCGAGCGCCGCAGCGAGGAAGCCGCGGTCCTGCGGTCCGACGAGCGAGCCGCGAGTGACCGGCTGGCCGGCCGTGATCGCATAGCGAACGACGGTGCCGAGCAGCTTCTTCGGATCGCCGTCGGCCTGGCCCTCGACGTAATAGGCGCTTTGCATGAGCTCCTTCGGCCAGGGCTGGAAGGTGAAGCTGTCGGCATCGATGATCGTGCCGACCGGAAGCGCCTTCTTGGCGACCAGCACCTTCGGTCCGAGCGGAACGGAGGTAGCAGCAACAGCCTGCTGCGCGCCGGCACCGGCGAACATATTCTTGGCCATGACCGCAGTAATCACTGCGATGACCAGCGCTCCAACGAGCAGTGCGAGCTTCTTCACATCCATGGCGAAATCGCCTCCCCCTTCCGGGCCCCTTGAACAGCCTCAGAAATCAGACAAATTGGTTAAGAAAGCGTTGGGTGAGAATCGCGAGGCCGCCAAAGGCGATCGCGACACCATACGGAATCTGTGGGCGCCCCTCGCGCCGACGGGTGCGGTGCCAGATGAGAATGCCCAGGGTGAGCGCGCCGCCGGCCAGCGACATCAGCACCAGAAACCGCATCGTTCCCGCGGGCGAGAACCATAATGCAAGCGCTGTAGCGAGCTTGACGTCTCCGCCGCCCATCATTCCAGCGTAAAAGGCGCCCGCGAGCAGCACGAACACGGCCCCTCCTGCAGCGAGCTGGATCGCCATGCCCGGCCACGGAGCCAAAGCAATCGACAGCCAATAGAGCGGTGCGCCAAGCGCTACCGCCAGGTTGAGCCGATTGGAGATTGTGAAGGTGCGAACGTCGATCACTGCAGCAACGACCAGCATTGCGGCAAGCCACAGAAGCAGCAGTTGGGTAAACACACCGTTGAACATGGTCGCCACCCCTAGACGGTGCGGCTTTCCAATTCGTAACTAGCGGCAGAAATGAGCGATTTTGACGTCATTATCGTCGGCGGCGGCATCGCCGGGGCAAGTCTTGGGGCTGAAATTGCCGGCAAGCGAAGGACGTTGATCGTCGAGGCTGAGCAAACGTTCGGCTATCATTCGACCGGCAGGTCGGCGGCCTTCTACCTCGAGAGTTATGGCGGCCCGGAGGTCGCGAAACTGACCCGCGCCTCCTTCAACTTTCTCTACCGGCCGCCGCCTGACTTCTCGGAGGGTGGTTTTCTTCGAGCGCGCGGCGATCTGCACATCACGCGCGATGAGCTTCCGGAGCTGCCGGCTGGAGTCGCGAGTCGGGCCGTGGAACGGGCGGAGCTTGAACAGCTGGTGCCCGGAATCAAGCCCGAGTGGCGGCGCGCGTTGCTGGAACCGGGCTGCGCGGACATCGATGTCGGCGGCCTGCATTCCGCCTTCCTGCGCCGGTTCAAGCGTTCCGGTGGACAGCTCAGCACCAATGCGCAGCTCCAATCGGCCGTCCGGCGGGAGGGCAAATGGACACTGCGATTCGTCGACGGCTCAACGCTGAACGCGGCAATTCTCGTCAACGCCGCAGGCGCCTGGGCCGACCGCGTTGCAGAATCCTGCGCTGTTCGCGCGCTTGGGATCGCTCCCAAACGAAGGACGATGGTTCAACTGCGTGTCGGCCGATCGGGCTTGCGCGATCTGCCGTTGATCGACGATGCGAACGGCAGCTTCTACTTCAAAGGCGAAGGGGACCGGACCCTCTGGCTGAGCCCGCACGACGAGATCCCGACGGATCCGTGCGATGCAGCTCCGGAAGAAATCGACATTGCGACTGCAATCGACCGCTTCGAAGGCGTGGTCGACTGGCCGGTCGAGCGAATCGAACGCAGCTGGGCGGGCTTGAGGAGCTTCGCACCTGACCGGCTGCCAATATATGGCTTCGACCCGCTGGTACCCGGCTTCTTCTGGTGCGCCGGGCAGGGCGGGTTCGGGATCCAGTCCTCGCCGGCAGCGGCGAAGATCGCCGCTGCACTGCTGCTCGACGAAGCGCCGGATCCGATGGTCGAGAGCGTCAATCCGGCGCCGTTCCTTGCCTCGCGCTTCGGCTAGATCAGCGGCGTTGCGACCATCAGGATTCCGGCGAACGAAACCAGCCAGATCGCGGTGCGCATCCACGGAATGCCGATGAGATAAACGGGAATATACAGAAGCCGGGCCGAGAAGAAGAGCGTCGCTCCGAGCGCGGTCGTTGCATTCGCCCGCCCCGTCAGCTGCACCGCTATTACGAAGATTGCGAAGATCGCCAGGCTCTCGAGCATGTTGAGATGGGCGCGTTGCGCCCGCCCGGCCAAACCGCCGAACGGCGGCAAACCTTCGCGATTGCCGGCCAGTGTCGGCAGGCCCACAGCGACGATCGCGGTCAGCACTGCAATCAACATCTGGACGAGTGCCAAGGCGGCGGACCAGACAAGCATTTGCAGATCGTGAGGCATTTTCACCCTCCTGTTTGACTGGCCGCAGTCTAACCGTTCGCGCAGTTGTAGGGAGGCAGAAACGAGTGGGGAGGCGCGGGTCACGCCTCCCCTCACCAACTATCCAACAGGGGAACGAGAGAGTCGGTGACCGCCGGCTATTTAGTGGTGCGTCCGACGCTCCAAAAGTGAACTCGCATTCAGTCGATCGCGAAAATCGAGCAACTCGCGGACTAACTCTGCCGCCGTAACGACAGGATTGTCGATCCTCCCGCCAACTGGCTGATCGATCGTTCCGGCGAGGCGCTGGTCGCGCAAATAGCTCCAGAAACGGCGAAGATCGCGAAAGCGAGTGCGTCCAATGGACCGTTCCGGACCGAGCATGATCCTCCCCCAATATGTCTGCTCGGGCGAAACGATTCCGACCGGTTTGCCAGTGATTACGGATTCCGAGATCATCGATACGCTGTCCCCGGTCGGAAACAGTTCGTCGGCATCGTCGATCAGAATTTGAAATCGTGGCATCCCTTCTGCCAGCCGACCGTTGGCTGCGGCCGCGAGTTCGTGTCGAGCGCGGCGGATGAGCGGGCCGGGAGTCCGGGGGCTGGCCGTGACAATCAGCGAACCGCCGAGCTTGGTCGCCCTGGCGAGCAGCCGTCGCACCACTTCGGCAACACGCCGCTGCGAAATGTTCCAATAGCGAATCGGTCCGCCGATCATCAGCAGGAGGTGCGGGCGCGGGAGCGAATCGAGCCAGCCAATCTCCTCCTTTGTCGGGCTCAACGGTTTTCGATACCGGCTCATCACCACCGGCAGGAGCTGCAGGTTCGGAGCATCGGGCAGCCGATATTGGCGCGTATCGAAGATGAGGTCGAACGCGCTCGCCGGAGCGCGCGGGCGGCCGATCAGCACGAGCCTTGTGCGCCCGCCGCTCTCTTTTTTCACGTAGCGGCCGATGGGTTGCGAACGCGGCCCGACCATGATGAGCAGGTCAGGCCAGGGAGGTTCGATCTTCTTGCGCGACTCTTGGTCGAGCGACAGCAGCGAGACTCGCCGGTTATTGCCCGGCAAGCGCTTGCGCACCGTGTAACGGATGGCTTTCGTTTTGAATTCCAGTCCGATCTCCTCGGCGAGCGCCAGGACCTGTGCATTGTCGCCGGGATGATCCGAGATCAGTGCCCAGATCAAAGGCGACATCGGTCAGCTTCGCCGCTGCGCGTCGGCCGCGGCGCACGCCAATGCATCGACCCGATCGTTCTCGGGATGACCGCTGTGGCCCCTGACCCAATGCCATTCGATTCGGTGCGGCGCAGCCGCCGCCGTCAGTTCCTGCCACAGGTCGGCATTCTTGACCGGCTTCTTGTCTGCCGTGCGCCAGCCATTACGCCGCCAATTGTGGATCCAGCGGGTGATTCCGTCGCGGACATAGATGCTGTCCGTGTGCAGCCGGATTCGACATGGCCGTTTCAGGGCCTCGAGCCCCTTGATGGTTGCAATCAATTCCATGCGATTGTTGGTGGTCAGCGGTTCGCCGCCGGAAAGCTCCCTCTCCTTATCGCCCATGCGCAGGAGGACGCCCCAACCGCCCGGACCCGGATTGCCGCGGCACGCACCGTCGGTGAACATCTCGACTTGGGGCAGGTCGCTCATCCATGCGTCATTGCGAGGTGCTGCCGGACGAAGCAATCCGGCAAAGGCGTAGTTGCTCCATGTTGGGATGACGAATTATGCCATCAGCTCGCGCGGCAGCTTGAAGATCATGCGCTCGGGGGAATGATCGGCCTCTTCTTCGCGGACATCAAAACGGGAGCGGAGGGCATCGACGACTTCGCGCACGAGCACTTCGGGCGCCGAGGCGCCGGCAGTGATTCCAACAGTGCTCGGCTGCCCCAGCCAGTCCCAATCGATGTCGGCGGCGCGTTCGATCAGCCGGGCCGACACGCCCAGCCGCTCGGCAACTTCGGAGAGGCGCAGCGAATTGCTGCTGTTCGGAGCGCCGATGACAAGCATCCGATCGCAGTCGGCCGCAATTGCCTTGACCGCCGCCTGCCGATTCGAGGTCGCATAACAAATATCTTCGCTGCGCGGCGCCCGGATCGAAGGAAAGCGGGTCTTGAGTGCGTCGACGATTGCAGCAGTGTCATCGACCGACAGGGTCGTCTGGCTGAGAAATGCAAGGTTCGTTTCGTCGGGCAAGCTGAGGTCTGCGACATCGGAAACCTTTTCCACCAGCGTCATCGACCCTTGCGGAACCTGCCCGAATGTTCCGATCACTTCAGGATGGCCGGCGTGGCCGATGAACAGGATATGGCGACCTTCCTCGATCAGCCTTTGCGCCTGGCGATGAACCTTTGACACCAATGGGCAAGTTGCATCGACGTAGCTGAGCCCACGATCCTGCGCTGCTGCAGGTACCGACTTGGGCACGCCATGCGCTGAGAAAACCACCGGCCGATCGTCGGGAACTTCGTCGAGCTCATCAACGAACACTGCCCCGAGGCCGCGGAGGCGATCCACGACGAACCGGTTGTGCACGATCTCATGGCGGACATAGACCGGTGCCCCAAATCGCTCGAGCGCAAGTTCGACGATCTGGATGGCGCGGTCGACTCCGGCGCAGAAGCCGCGGGGCGCTGCGATGAGTACGCGCAAGACGGGTCGGTTCAGCATGCAGACAGGCACATAAGGCTTCGCTTGCAGGCATAGAAGGGCCTTCCTATGAACGCGCCTGATCCTGTTCCGCCCTCGTAAGGACTAACCGCTAGTGAAGCTCCGCCTCGCCGCTCTATTATCCCTGACGCTGCTCGGCGCGTGCCGCCACGCCGGAGATATCACCGCCGATAATGGCGGCGGTATCTATTCCGTCCGCAGCGTGTGCCCGATCGCGGGCATCCCTACGGGGACTGGCGATATTACCCTGTTCAACCCGCAAGACAGCACCGATTCGCGGGCGATTGACGTGACTGCTGCGATCACCCAGCTTCGCGCGACATGTCAGGACACTGGCAATGAGGTTGTTTCGACGGTGACCTTCTCGGTGACTGCCCTAAGGCGCGATGCCGGGCCGGCGCGGCAGGTGATCCTTCCTTATTTCGATGTCGCGCTTCGCGGCGGCGCGACCGTGGCCGCCAAGCAGGTCGGCGCCGTGGCCCTGAACTTTCCTGCCGGAAGTCAGCATGCCTTCACGCGCGCTCAGGCGAGCATCCGTGTCAGCCGATATGCCGCGACCCTTCCGGCCAACGTTCGCGAGATCCTGACACGACCGCG
Organism: Sphingomicrobium sp.; assembly: GCA_036392155.1. Lineage (GTDB taxonomy): Bacteria > Pseudomonadota > Alphaproteobacteria > Sphingomonadales > Sphingomonadaceae > Sphingomicrobium. The sequence continues at coordinate 2,191 of DASVYN010000087.1, read as the reverse complement.
CAAGGCGGGTGAAGCTGAAGCCGCAATCGATCCGCTCGAAGAGTCCGGAGTGCGCGAAGCGGTTGCCAATGCCACTTTCGAGCATCTCATCGGCTTTCAGCTGACCCAGGACCAGCTGAAGTATAACGCGACTCGCTAGCTAGGTGGCGATTTCGCCGTCCGAAGGAGCTTCAGATGAAGCTGCTCGAATTGCCTGAAGGCACGGCAGGCCTTGAATTTCAGCCGTCCGAGCGGGACGGAATGATCGAAGGACCTATTGACCCCGAACGGGGCAGGGCTGCCTGACCGGATCGGCCGAAGCAGGGCGCGACTCGCCAAATTCTCGCCGCAACCTGCGTTGACTCCCGTTCCGGGCGCGGCCAAGGCGTGCCGCGTCGCCGGAGGCTCGCTTCCGGAATGGCCGCGCGGGAGAGTGTGGCGCCAAGGGAAACCTCGGTCCCACCGCCGAAGGAGCAACCGCCCCCGGAATCTCTCAGGCAACCAGGACCGCGCGCGCCTGACAGTCTGGAAAGTGTCCCGGATCCGATCCGGGGCCGCCGAAGGGGCAAAGCTCTCAGGCGCTAAGGACAGACGGGGGCGGCGGGCAAAGCTCGACGGTCGAGCCTTGTCTGTCGCACCCTTTGCCGGAGCGCATGCATGAGTATCCAAATCCAAGGTCAGACCGATGGGCGTGAGCTGGACAAACTCCCGCTCGATGCCTGGCATCGAGCGCGCGGCGCCCGGATGGTTCCATTCGCGGGCTATGAAATGCCCGTTCAATATGAAGGGATCATCGCCGAGCACCTCTGGACCCGCGAGAAAGCCGGGCTGTTCGACGTCAGCCATATGGGTCAGCTTTTGATCCACGGTCGCAACGTCGATTCGGCGCTCGAGCGACTGATGCCGGCCGACTTCCTCAACGCAGCCGATATGAAGCCCAAATATTCGCTGCTGCTCCAAGACGATGGGGGCATCATTGACGATCTGATGGCCACGCGCCGCGGCGAGGACTTCTACATCGTCGTCAACGGTGCGACCAAGCATGGCGATCTTGCGTTTATGGAGCGTCGCCTGCCGCGAGATGTGGTGGTCGACCATATGAAGGAGCAGGCGCTGCTCGCGCTCCAGGGTCCCCGCGCGGCCGAGGTGCTGGAGACGATCATTCCGGCTATCAGCGAGCTCGGGTTCATGCAGGGCGGCCCGTTTCACTGGCAAGGACGGAACCTGTGGATCAGTCGCTCGGGCTATACGGGCGAGGATGGGTTCGAGATTTCGGTTCCGTCAGTCGCTGCTGCGGAGCTCGCCGACGCGATCACCGCTGACGAGCTTGCGAAACCGATCGGTCTCGGCGCCCGCGATTCGCTGCGCCTCGAAGCCGGTCTGCCGCTCTATGGCCACGACCTCGATCTCGACACGACTCCGGTCATGGCCGGCCTCACCTTCGCCATCCACAAGCGCCGCCGCGCCGAAGGCGGTTTTCCCGGCGATATGCGAATCATCGCCGAGCTCGACAACGGCCCGGTCGAGAAGCGCGTCGGGTTCGAAATCGACGGACGCCAGCCGGTTCGCGAGGGTGCGCTGGTTCTTGATGGCGAGGGCAATGAGGTCGGCAAGATTACCAGCGGCGGCTTCTCGCCCTCGCTGCAACGTCCAATCGCAATGGGTTATGTCGCAAGCCATCTTGCTGAGCCAGGCACTGCGCTGAAACTCGAGCAGCGCGCCAAATTGTTCGATGCGCGCGTGACCGCAATGCCCTTCGTTCCACACCGTTACCACCGCAAGGGAGCCGCCTGATGCCTCTTTATTTCACTCGCGAACACGAATGGATTCGGGTCGATGGTGACACCGCGACCGTCGGAATTTCGAATCATGCGCAGGAACAGCTCGGCGACATCGTCTTTGCCGAAGTGCCTGAGGTCGGCCGCCGCGTCAGCAAGGGCCAGGAGGCGGCGGTGGTTGAATCCGTCAAAGCGGCATCGGACGTTTACGCGCCGATCTCCGGCGAAGTGATCGAAGGCAATTCTGCGGTTGCGAATGACCCCGCACTGGTGAACAGCGACCCGGAAGGCGAGGGCTGGTTCTTCAAGCTGAAATTGGACAATCCGTCCGAGCTCGACGGGCTGATGGATGAAACCTCCTATCGCGAATGGGTGAAGACGCTTTGAGCCGGTCCGCGGTCTCGACCAGCAAGTGGGATGCCGGCGACTATGCT
>DASVYN010000086.1:0-9317 GCA_036392155.1 Sphingomicrobium sp. | reverse complement strand
CGGCTTCCTCCCTACTCGTCGAATCGATAACCGACGCCATAGAGGGTCTCGATTGAATCGAACTCGGTGTCGGATGCCCGGAACTTGCGCCGGATCCGCTTGATGTGGCTGTCAATGGTGCGGTCGTCGACATAGACATCGTCGCTGTAAGCAACATCTAACAGCTGGTTGCGTGACTTGACGACCCCAGGGCGCTGCGCGAGTGCTTCGAGGATCAAGAACTCGGTGACCGTCAGGCTGACGTCGCGACCATCCCAATGCACCTTGTGCCGCGCCGGATCCATGACCAGGCGGCCTCGTTCGAGCCTCGGCAGCTCGGCTTCCGCATTGGTGGCGTTTGCCTCGCCACGCTCCAATTCCTGCCGCCTGAGAATCGCGCGGATGCGAGCGATCAGCAAGCGCTGGGAAAACGGCTTTGAGATATAATCATCCGCGCCCATCGCGAGTCCGAGCGCCTCGTCGAGCTCGTCATCCTTCGAGGTCAGAAAAATCACCGGAATCGAGCTGAACTCGCGCACCCTGCGCAGCAGCTCCATCCCGTCGATGCCCGGCATCTTTATATCGAACACCCCCAGATCCGGCACATTGTCGCTGATCGCTTTCAGCGCGACTGCCGGGTCGGAGTAGACCCTTGTGACGAATCCCTCGGTTTGCAGAGCGATCGACACCGACGTCAGGATGTTGCGGTCGTCGTCGACCAGGGCGATCACTTGGCTCATTCCGCCTCTTGCCATGGCCTCAGCCGTTGAAGGGCAGCGGGATAGCCAGAGGGACGAATGGAGACAAGGCGGCGCGCATGCGGCTTCAAAATCCTGTTAGCGCTACCTTCCGGCGCGACGGTCGTCGGTAGCGCTATCCTGTTTTGACCGCGCAACTTTTTCGGGGTTATAGGGTCGCTCGTAATGCATACGTATGCGGCGGCAGGCCCTACCGGTCGCCGCCGCTTAACGCATCTAAAGGGAAGGAAAGCTTGCCAGTGAAGGACCGGGTTCCGCATAAGAGGCTGGATGCGCAGGGTATCGCGACTGGAGCGGAAATTTTCTGGAATCTCCAGACCGCGCCGCTGATCGAGCATGCGGTTCGCCGCGGCGAGGGTCTGCTCGCGAAGGATGGCCCGTTGGTCGTGCGCACCGGCAAGTACACCGGTCGAAGCGCGCAGGATAAGTTCATCGTCAAGGATGCCGTCAGCGAAAATGCGGTGTGGTGGGGCAACACCAACAAGGCGATGGACGCAGACGCGTTCGAACGGCTGTACGACGACTTCCTGCTTGCTCTGTCCGACAAGGACATGCTGTTCGTCGCCGATCTCTACGGCGGTTCGCAGCCCGAGCATCGCGTCAACGTGCGCGTGATCAACGAGCTTGCATGGCACAATCTCTTCATCCGCACTTTGCTGGTGCGGCCCGAAGTCGACGAGCTCGCCGGCTTTGAACCGGAATATACGATCATCGACCTGCCGAGCTTTCGCGCCGATCCCGAGCGGCACGGCTGCCGCAGCCAGACCGTCATTGCGGTCAATTTCGAAAAGAAGATCATCCTCATCGGCGGAACGGCTTATGCCGGCGAGATGAAGAAGGGCGTGTTCGGCCTCTTGAACTTCATCCTTCCGCCCAAGGGCATCATGCCGATGCACTGTTCGGCCAATATCGGGCCCAAAGGCGACACCGCGATCTTCTTCGGCCTATCCGGCACCGGCAAGACGACGCTCTCGGCGGACCCGAACCGCACGCTCATCGGCGACGACGAGCATGGCTGGTCGGATACCAATGTGTTCAATTTCGAGGGTGGCTGCTACGCCAAGATGATCCGCCTGTCGGCCGAGGCCGAGCCGGAAATCTATGCGACGACCAGGCGCTTCGGCACGGTGCTCGAGAATGTCGTGATCGACGAGGTCACCCGCGCGCTCGACCTTGATGACGCGAGCCTCGCCGAGAACAGCCGCGGCGCATATCCGATCGACTTCATTCCCAATTCTTCGGAAGAGAATATGGGGCCGCTGCCCAAGAATGTGGTGATGCTGACTGCCGATGCGTTCGGCGTGCTTCCGCCGATCGCCAGGCTGACGCCGGATCAGGCGATGTACCACTTCCTGTCGGGGTACACGGCCAAGGTTGCGGGAACCGAGATCGGAGTTACCGATCCCGAAGCGACCTTCTCGACCTGCTTCGGGGCTCCCTTCATGCCGCGCCATCCCTCGGTCTATGGAAATCTCTTGAAGGAGCGGATCGCCAAGAGCGGCGTCGACTGCTGGCTGGTCAATACCGGCTGGACCGGCGGAAAATATGGTGTCGGCAAACGCATGCCGATCAAGGAAACCCGTGCGCTGCTCAATGCCGCGCTCGACGGCTCGTTGAAGCATGCCCAGTTCCGCAAGGATCCGAACTTCGGCTTCGAAGTCCCGGTTGCGGTTCCGGGAGTCGATACGTCGATCCTCGATCCGCGCGGCACTTGGACCGATTCTGCCGATTATGATCGCATGGCGGCAAAGCTCGTCGATTTGTTCGTCGAGAATTTCGCCCAGTTCGAAACTCAGGTCGACGAGGCGGTGCGCCAGGCGGCGCCCAGGGCTGCTGAGCGACAACAAGCGCAAGTGACCTCAACCCAAGCCACTCCAGCCTGACGGCCCGGTCGCTGATCGGGCCACACAAGGACCCGATCAATGACCGACTTTCGACCCAGATTCTTCGATTCCGATGCGGACGTGGTCCGTGTCGGCGAGGGCTTCCTCGCTTGCTCGCTTGCGCGCGAGGAATGGACTCACGAGGCCCATCTCGCAGCGACAATCTACCTGCTGTTGCGACACCCCGAACTCGACCTCGATTCAGAGCTTCCAAAGCTGATCCGCCGCTACAACGAGAGCGTCGGCGGGGTGAACGACGACACGCAGGGCTATCACGACACGATCACGCGCACCTTCCTGCACGGCATTCGCCTTTTCCTCAGAGAGGCCGACTTGAGTTCGCCGCTGCACCGGCTGGTCAATGCGCTGCTTCTCGCGCCGATGGGCAGGCGCGACTGGCCGTTACGCTTCTATTCCAGCGAGCACCTTCTCTCGGTTGCGGCGCGGCGGGCGTTCGTGCGTCCGGATATTGCCGCGCTGCCCTAGCCTGCCGGCATCGTGCTGCCCGCCGTCGGCGTTGCGGCGATCGTCACGGAAATGCCGGCTGGACTTGCAGCGAGCGATAAACCGCTCGCGAAAGGGCTTAGTCGTGACTTGCGTAATCGTCGGCCCCGAGAAAATGCAGCGACACATAAGGTTCGTCGCCGACAACCCAGCTGTCATGCCCCGGCGCGATATAGAAGATTTCTCCTGGACCCATTTCGAAGACTCGCCCGTCGTCCATCGCGGCAGTCGCGCGGCCGGAGACTACCATTCCGACATGTTCGACCTGACAGCTCCGCCGCCCAGTCGGTGCGCCGACGTGCTCTGACCAGCGCCAACCGGGCATGTAAGTGGCGCGACCGATCGTCATACCGTGAATACGGACCAGCTCGAACCGGCCCTTTTCAAAGGTGCGTACTTCGTCCGGATCGTCGAACCGGCGCAGGATGACGTCGAGATTGTCGGTCATGTCGGCCGTTTTACGCGCTCCTTTTGGTCCGGGCGATATAGTCATCGATGTTGCTGGCGAGCACGTCCATTGGGACATTGCCGCCGAGCACTACTGCATCGTCGAACGCCTTGAGGTCGTATCTCCGTCCAAGCTCAGCCTTCGCGCGATCGCGCAGGCGATTGATGGTCGAGTGGCCGACCTTGTAACCGCAGGCCTGCCCGGGCCAGCTGCAATAGCGATCGACTTCGCTAGCCACTTCGAGCGGGTTCGAACCGTTGCGCCGGACGAAGAAATCGACCCCCTGCTGCCGCGTCCATCGCTTGGCGTGCATCCCGCTATCGACCACCAGCCGGCAGCAGCGAAAGGCGATCGACTGCAAATAGCCTAACCGGCCGACCGGGAAATCGTCATAGACTCCGAGCTCGTCGACCAGCTGTTCGGCATAAAGCGCCCAGCCTTCGGAATAGGCATTGAACGCGAGCAGCGTGCGGATCAGCGGCAGCTTGTTTGCATATTCGCCTTGCCAGACATGGCCGGGAATCGCCTCGTGCGCTGCAAGATCGGGGAGGCTGTATTTGCTGTGGAGGTCGGTGGTCCTCAGGTTGATCCAGAATTTTCCCGGAATCTTGCCATCGATCGAACCCGCGCCTCCATATGCCGCTGGAGCGCCCGGCTCCTGCTCGGGCGACATGCGCCTCACTTCGAGATGACCCGGGACGAGCGTGTTGAAGGCCCGCGGCAGCACTGCACGGATCTTCGCCAGTCGCTCCTGAATATAGGCTTTGATCTCTTCTCGCCCCTTGTCGCCTTCGCTGAATTTGTAACGAGGGTCTTTCGCGAGCGCCTGCATGCGCTCCCCGACCGTGCCTTGTGTGTAGCCCAGCGACTTGAGGATCGGATCCATGCGGCCTTGAAGTTCGGCCAGCTGCTCGAGCCCCATCTGGTGAACTTCATCGGGGCTGAGGTTGGTCGTCGTCGATGCCTTGAGTGCCCAGCGGTAATATTCATCACCGTGCGGGCGCGACCACATGCCCGCAATATCGCTCGCGACTGCGCGCTCCGCCTCGAGCTCGCCGATCTGCCGCTGCAGTGCGGGAACGACCTCGACCGTGGCGATTCTGGCGGCGCGGGCCTCCCAATTCCCGGCGATGCCTTTTTCCTTCGTGCGCCGGACCAGCGAGTCGACGATCGTTCCGCCCCGCTCGCTGTTCTTTAGTGCGATGCCGAGCTGGTTCAGCGCCTTGTCGATCAGAAAATTGGGCGGGACGAGGCCTTTGCCGCGCGCTGCACGCATTCGTGCAAGTTCGCCATCGAGCTGATCCGGATATTGGGCGAGCCGGCTGAGATAGGCTTCGGCGTCCGAGCGATTTTCGATCGGATGGTCGGTATCGAGAAACTGCGGCGTATCGATATAGGCGCCTACGTTCTGGATCACGACATATGGGGTGTTGCGCCACCCTCCGACCGCAACGTCGCCATAGGGCAAGGCAAAGCCCTGAAGCGCGGTTCGGTATGCGCTCTTCACGACCTCGATGCTGGTGCGGACAGGGAAGGTTAGACGGCTCGTTTCGATCGCTTCGGCGCGGGCGAGATCCGCCTTCAGCGTCGCTGCGATTTGAGCCTGGCCAGCCGCTGAGCGGTTCTCGAGCCGGTAGCGATAGGAAGCACGCGCGCCTTTATCGATTCCGAGCGAGGTCGCCTGCGTCGGTTGGAGGCGGAGCAGATTGTCGGCGAATGAAGCAAGCAGAGCATTGGCCTGGGCTTCGCTTGTCGGGGCAGCAACGGCCGCTGCCGCTTTAGCGACGAGCGGCACTGCGGCGCCGGCTGCAAGTGCGGCCAGGGTTTCGCGGCGGGTGAACTCGAACAAGGCATGCTCCGTTGTTCGGCGCGGACGATCACGCCGGTGAAAATGATGTCTGAAGACCTATCAATCCGTCAGCCTTCGGTCAGGGAAATTCGACAAGATACAGCGGACCGCCACCGAACGTACGGCTTGAATGATGCGCCCTAGGCCGGCGGCAGCACGTGCTCCGGCTCGACTTTTAGACAATTGCCCTCGACATCGACGATCCGGACCCGGTCGCCGACCTCCGCTGGACCGCCGCGCGCCGACCATTCGCTGTCGCCGACCCGGACGCGTCCGCCATTTGCATCGATCGGCTTTACCGCAACGACGACTTTGCCAAGCAATCTCCCCGCGCGGTCGTTGAGCAGTGGATCAGCGCTATAGTCGTAGCGCGAGGCGTAGAAACGGCGGCCGCCGAAGCGCACCGCGAGAAACGTGGCCGCCGCAAATGCCGCGAGCTGCAATGCGAGAGGAAGGTTGAGGAGAAGTGACAAGAGGCCGGTCGTGATTCCAGCGAACCCGATGAAGATCAGGAAGAATCCTGGCGCAATGACTTCGGCGATCAGCAGCACAACTCCGCCGATCAGCCATAGCCACGCCGGATCGAGATCAATCGGGCTCATTCGCCAGCCTTTGGAACGCTAGGAATCGGTTTGGCCTTTGGTGCAGTCGGCGCAATCGCCGGACGTCCGACGGCCTCCTTGGCCAGCTCGGCGATCCCGCCGAGTGTACCGATCAGCTGCGTCGCTTCGACCGGGAAAAGGATCGTCTTCGCATTGGGCGAACGCGCGAATTCGGCCACTGCATCGACATATTTCTGCGCGATGAAATAGTTGATCGCCTGCCCGCTGCCCTGTTCGATCGCATCGCTCACGGCTTTGGTCGCAGTGGCTTCGGCCTGGGCTGCTCGCTCACGCGCCTCGGCTTCGCGGAACGCGGCTTCGCGGGAACCTTCAGCCTGGAGGATCGCCGACTGCTTCTCGCCTTCGGCCTTGAGAATTGCCGACTGCCGCATGCCTTCGGCTTCGAGGATGACTGCGCGCTTCTCCCGTTCGGCCTTCATCTGTCGGGTCATCGCGTTCACAATGTCCTGCGGTGGGCGAATGTCGCGCAGCTCGACGCGCGTGATCTTGACGCCCCAGGATTCGGTCGCCTGATCCACGACCGCAAGCAATTTGGTGTTGATTTCATCGCGCCGCGACAAAGTCTCGTCGAGATCCAGGGAGCCCATGACGGTTCTGAGATTGGTCGTCGAGAGGGCGGTGATAGCCGCATAAAGATCGGCGACTTCATAAGCCGCCTTTGCCGGGTCGAGCACCTGGAAGAAGACCACGCCATCGACCGCGACCATGGCATTGTCCTTGGTGATGATCTCCTGACCCGGGATCTCGAGGACCTGCTCCATCATGTTGATTCTCCGGCCGACGCGATAGAAGAAGGGCGTCACATAATTGAATCCAGGCTCGGCGACGCGCACGAACCGGCCGAAATGTTCGATGGTGTAGCGATAGCCCTGGCGGACGATCTTCACGCCGGTCATCACGACCAGGACGATAAGCACCGCAAGTGCAGTCATGAATGTTGTCAGCATAGCTCTTTCCCGGCCTCCCGTTTTCGGGGCATGATGCGACGGACATGAGACGAGCGGAAGCGAAAAACGACACGAGCCTTGACCTGTTCGCAGTGCGGTCGTTGCTGTTCCTTCCAGCATCGAACCCGCGGGCCATCGCCAAGGCGCGCGAGGCTGGATCGGACATGGTCGTGCTCGATCTTGAAGATGCGGTGAAGGCCGATGACAAAGTCGCAGCGCGCAATGCCGCAGTCGAAGCGGTGGCCACCAAATGGTCCGCGCCGGTCGCGATTCGCATCAATGGGACGGGCACGAGGTGGCATTCGCTCGATCTTGACGCAGCTGCTCGGTCGAAAGCCGATCTGGTGGTCGTGCCGCGGGCGATCTCCGGCCATCTCATTCACGAAATTGCCGAAGTCGTGAACAAGCCCGTGCTGGCGATGATCGAGACAGCAGCCGGAGTGCTTGCCGCACCGGAGATAGCCAAGAGCAGTGCCGGCCTGATCGCCGGAACCAACGATCTTCGCGCCGACCTTCGTCTGCCGCTCGACGCGAACCGCGAGCCGATCTCGGCTTCGCTTCAGATCATCGTGCTCGCCGCCAGGGCGGCGGGGATTGCCGCTTATGATGGCGTGTTCAACCGCCTCGAAGACGCTGATGCTTTTCTCGAGGAGGCAAGAGCGGGCCGGCGATTGGGCTTCGACGGGAAGAGCCTGATCCATCCGAGCCAGATCGAGCCCTGCCACCACGCCTTTGCGCCAAGCGCCGCCGAGATCGCCCGCGCAAAGGCGCTGATCGAAGCCTTCGAGGGAGGCGCAGAGCGCTTCGGCAATGAGATGATCGAGCGCATGCACGTCGAAGCAGCGCAGCGGCTTCTGGACCGGGGGAACTAGCCAAAGGCTTGGCGAATCGCGCTTTGCCTGTCATGGGCCGATATGGCCCAACTCACTGACTCCCCTGAAATTCCGCTCGGACTGACGTTCGACGACGTTCTTCTGCAGCCGCTCGAATCATCCGTGCTTCCGAGCCAGGCCGATACGCGGACGTTTCTCACCCGCGAGATCCCGCTCAACATTCCGATCCTGTCGTCGGCCATGGACACGGTCACCGAAACCGATATGGCAATTGCGCTTGCTCAGCTCGGCGGCATCGGCGTGCTCCACCGCAATCTCAGCATCGAGGAGCAGGCGGCGGCGGTTCGCCAGGTCAAGCGGTTCGAGAGCGGGATGGTGGTCAATCCGATCACAATGACGCCCGACCAGACGCTCGCCGATGCGCTCGAACTGATGGAATCGCACCACATCAGCGGTATTCCGATCGTCGAAACCTCGGGCAAGCTGTGCGGAATCCTGACCAATCGCGATGTCCGTTTCGCCGAGAATCCGCGTCAGTCGGTCAGCGAGCTGATGACCAGTGACAATCTGGCGAAAGTACCCGTCGGTACCAGTCAGGAGGAAGCGCGCAGAATTTTGCACCAGCGACGGATCGAGAAGCTTCTTGTGGTCGACCAGGACGACCATTGCGTCGGACTGATTACGGTCAAGGACATCGAGAAGTCGGTCGCAGCTCCGTTCGCGACCAAGGATTCGGAAGGCCGGCTGCGCGTCGCAGCGGCCTCGACCGTGGGAGATGCAGGCTTCGCTCGCTCCGCGGCACTGATCGACGCCGGCTGCGACTGCGTGGTCATCGACACCGCTCACGGGCATAACAGCGAGGTCGCCGCCGCAGTCGAGCGGGTGAAGGGCCTTTCCAATTCCGTCCAGGTCGTCGCCGGCAATGTCGCGACCGCCGATGCTGCCAGAGCACTGGCCGACGCGGGCGCCGACGCGATCAAGGTCGGCATTGGTCCCGGATCGATCTGCACCACTCGAATCGTGGCGGGCATTGGCGTTCCTCAGCTGACCGCGATCATGGATGCCTCGCGCGCTGCGAACGGCATACCGGTCATCGCCGACGGCGGGATCCGTACCAGCGGTGACATTGCCAAGGCTCTTGCGGCGGGCGCATCGACGGTCATGGTTGGATCGCTGCTCGCCGGCACCGAAGAGGCGCCTGGCGAAATCTTCCTGTACCAGGGCCGCAGTTACAAATCCTATCGCGGCATGGGTTCGGTGGGCGCGATGGCACGCGGCTCGGCCGACCGATATTTCCAGCAGGACATCAAGGATCATCTGAAACTGGTGCCCGAAGGGATCGAGGGGCAGGTGCCCTACAAAGGTCCGGTCCGCGATATCATCCACCAGCTCGTCGGCGGCGTGAAAGCGGCTATGGGCTATACTGGGTCCAAGACGATCGCCGAGCTTCAGAAGCGGGCAAGGTTCGTTCGGATCACCAACGCCGGGCTATC
>DASVYN010000085.1:0-5113 GCA_036392155.1 Sphingomicrobium sp. | reverse complement strand
TTTCGCGGGAGGGATCCGTGCCTGCGGCGAGTTGCTCGCGCGCCTCGTCTCGACGCTTGCGAGCCTCAGCCAAGCTGATCTCGGGATAGCGACCGATGGCAAGCTTCTTTTCGCGCCCGTCCACCCGGTACTTCACTCGCCAAAGCTTACCGCCTGAAGGCTCGACCAAGAGGAACAAGCCCATGGCATCGCCCATCTTGTAAGATCTGTCGCGAGGCTTCGCGTTCCGGACAGCGGTGGCGGTCAAAGCCATATCTGGGGGCCTTTTTTTGAGCCGATTCGAAAGGCCCCCAAAAAAGGCCCCCAATTTCGCGGGATGTAGCGGGAACTGGTGGAACCAAGCGGGACAGCCATAACCAAGAATATGGCAGTTTCACGCCATTTGTAAAGACATTTGGGGATGTTGTTGGATCAGATTCTGGTGGGCGGTGACGGGCTCGAACCGCCGACCCTCTCGGTGTAAACGAGATGCTCTACCAGCTGAGCTAACCGCCCGATCCTGAGTACATCAGCTGCGCTGCTGTCCGTGCCACGCTAGCAGCGAGCCGGCAACCCGCTCAAGATCCGGAAGCGGCTGTTCGGATGTCCGCGAACTGCCCCATAGCCCGCCGCTCGGTCCTGGTCGGGCGAAGGGCGGCGAGCGAAAACGAAATCATTTCCCGTCCGCAGCGGGAGGCGCATCGGTCGACACCCGGGGCGCGGCGAGGGTCAGCCAAATCCTTACAGTGCTTCGCGAGTATCGGCTGATGGACACATAAGAAGGGCGGATTGCCGCCATTTTTTCTTAGCCAATACGGTTCAACTGAGGCTTTTCGGCAACAGCGTAGGGGAAACGCAAACTTGCGCGGCAACCGGCGCTCTCATAATGTGTTCCCGCGGTTCAAACTTTAGAACGCACGTTGAAAGGGGACTCTTATGCGCAAGCTGGCCATTGCGGTGGCGCTCGCTTCGACGGCCATGGCAACTCCGGCCGTCGCTCGGGATCATTCATTTTATGCGGGCCTCGAGGGCGGCGGCATGTTCGTGGAGGATATGCACCTCCGCTACACCGACGCCACGACGACAATAGCCGATGCCTATCGGATCAACTTCGGCACGGGCTTGGATGTCGATGCGATCGCCGGCTACGACTTCGGCTTCTTCCGGCTCGAGGGCGAGCTTGGCTACAAGCATGCCAGCGTTGACAGCGTCAATGTTCCCGCGACGGCCGCAGCAATATCGCCGACCTCCGCCGGGATCCTCACCGGCGGGCGGCTGAACGTCCTATCGGGTATGGTCAATGGCTTGCTCGACTTCGGTAATGACGACGGATTGAGCGGCTACATCGGCGGCGGCGTCGGCATTGCAGATATCAAGCTGAGTGCTGCGACGGGTACTCCCGGAGCTCACTCGTTCAGTGATCGAAACTCGCATTTCGCGATGCAGGCGATCGCCGGTGTGCGCTATGCGGTTAGCCCGAACATCGATGTTGGCCTGAAATATCGCCATTTCGAGGCTCGCGCGCTCAGGTTCTCCGGCTCGTTCAACGGCGCTCCGTTCACTTTCACCGGGCCGCTGCGCACGAACAGCCTTCTGGCGAGCGTAATCTACAACTTCTATTCGCCGCCGCCTCCGCCGCCGCCACCCCCACCGCCGCCTCCGCCACCTCCGCCGCCGCCTCCGGCGACGCAGACCTGCCCGGATGGCTCGGTGATTCCGGCGACGGCAACCTGCCCGGCTCCGCCGCCTCCGCCTCCTCCGCCGCCTCCGGCGCCCGAGCGCGGATAAGCGACTGCAACGGCAAAGAAATACCGGTCCGGACAAACTGTCCGGGCCGGTTTTCTTTTGTGCGATCGCCTATCGAACCCAGAGGGATCGGCGAAATTGGTCAGTTGCTCGAAGCGATCTGCGTTGGCGGTGATTTATCCCAGCCATAGGCGTCCGGCAGATAGCTCAGCTTTCCATCACGCACCTCAGCCGTGATGTACGTAAGGTAGATCGGTGTGCCTTGCGGAAGTTGGACCCGAATTTCCGCGTCGGTCCCCGGGGACACCGGGTTGCTTCCGAGCAGCCATCGACCAAGGCGCTTGGCATCTTCCACGCGCACGCAGCCATTACTCAAGTTACGGTTCGACAAGGCGAACTTCGCATGATCGGGCGTGTCGTGGAGGTAGATGTCCTCTGTATTGGGGAATGGGAATTTGAGAATGCCCATTGAATTCAGAGGTCCCGGCTCCTGGCGAATCTTGAGATGAAGCGTGCCTGCAGCTGCGGCTTTCCAATCAATCGTTTTCGGATCGATGACCCGCGGGTGTTCGCTCCATTCGTCGATCACATCATAGCCGTGCGATCGAAAATAGCTGAGACCAAGCTTGAGAACGTTCGGAGCGATGGTCTTGCGAACCAGATGATCAGGGGCATGCCAATAAGGATTGTATGTGATGTAGTACATCACGCTGGCGATCAACGGAGTGGGCAGCTCGCTGCTACCGGTAATGACCTTCATTGAGTCGATTTGCTGACCATTCTGATAGAGGCTGAGCATCGACGATCCGGCATCGACCAGCAGAAAGCGTCCGGTCGCAGGAATCGAGCGCACGCGATCGAGGTTGGCGAGCAGCCGCGGATCCGGCGTGAGATTGGCATTCGCCTGGGCTTCGGCCCAGGCAGTATCGCGCAGCTGCGAATAGATCGGATTCACATTGGCCGTGCTGGTGAGATAGGTCTCGAGCGATGAAGCCGAGGCCGCCGCGAGCAAGATCGTCTCGGCTTGCGTTCCTTGCGGCTTGAGTACCGGGTAGGCGTAGATCATTCCCGGTGTCGGCCGTTTCAGCGCCTGAACGTAGCGGACCCAAGCACCCGACAGCGTCTGCTCGGCAGCGGCAACGGCAGCGGGATCGCCGCTTCGCGCCTCCGACTGGGCTGCCTGGACCCGGGCTGCGAGCTGAGGTCCGTCGGCAAAGCCGTCGAACGGCGCCCGCTGAAGGATTGCAATCAGCTGGCTGACGGCAGGGCTGTCAACGCCGCCGCGAAACCATATGCGCGGAACCGTATACGCCTTGTAAAAGGCCGCCACATCGTCTGGAACCGACTTCTCGATTACCGCCGGCGACGGCGGCGCGCCAACCTGCGCCGAAGTGACAGACGCGGCGGCGAACCCGACCAATGCAGTGCCGATCAGTCCGATTCCTTGCAGCTTCAGCCGCATCAAGACCCCCTGAGCTCAATCCTTGTTGCGAAGATTTATGAATCTTTTGTGCGCGATCCAACATGCATTGGCGATGAACCCGAGCCGGTCTTGTCATGCTGGCAGCCGAGCGGATAGGCGAACGTCGCATTTTGAAGCAGGGGATGGTCCATGGACATCAACAAAGTGGCCGCGATCGTGACCGGCGCAGCATCGGGACTTGGTGAAGCGACCGCACGCGAGCTTGCCCGTCGCGGGGCCAAGGTTGCGGTCTTCGACCGAGATGCCGAGCGCGGCGAGAAGGTCGCGAGCGAGATCGATGGAACCTTCTGCGCGGTCGACGTGACTTCCGACGAAAAGGTCAAAGCGGCGTTCGAAAAAGCGCGAGCTGCGCACGGGCAGGAACGGATCCTGGTCAATTGCGCCGGGGTCGCCAATGCGGCCAAGACCGTGGCTCGGGACAAGGAGACCAAGGCCGCCAAATTCTACCCGATGCAGCAGTTCGAACTGGCCATTCAGATCAATCTGATGGGGACGTTTCGCTGCATCGCCAATGCGGCCTTCGCAATGGTCGATCTCGAGCCGCTCGGGACGGATGGCGAGAGGGGCGTGATCATCAACACCGCATCGGTCGCCGCCGAAGATGGGCAGATCGGCCAGGCCGCTTATTCAGCATCGAAGGGCGGAGTGTTGGCCATGGCGCTCCCGATCGCGCGCGACCTGATGAACGACGGGATTCGAGTGAACACGATCCTGCCGGGCGTTTTCAAGACTCCGATGGTGGCGATGATGCCCGCCAATGTTCAGGATGCGCTCGGCGCGCAGGTACCTTTCCCAAAGCGGCTCGGCCATGCCGAGGAATATGCACAGCTCGCCTGCTTCATGATTGAGAACCCCTATATGAATGCTGCAGCAGTACGGCTTGACGGCGCAATTCGGATGGCGCCGCGCTGATGACCGATTATTGCCGTCTCCTCGACGAGATCGCCGAGGCGGCGCGCGAAGCGGGTGAAGCCATTCTGGAAGTTGTGCGGCGTGGCTTCGAAGTCGAAAAGAAGAGCGACGCATCGCCGGTAACGAAGGCTGACCGGGCCGCGGAGCTGATCATCCTTGCGGCGCTGGCTCGCGCCGCGCCGGATATTCCAGTAATCGCCGAAGAGGAGGTCGCCGCGGGTCGGATCCCGGCGCATGACGAAACCTTCTTCCTGGTTGATCCGCTCGACGGAACCAAGGAGTTCGTTCGCGGCGGCGACGATTACACGGTCAACATCGGCCTGATCGAGCATGGAGTACCCAGGCTGGGCATAGTCTTCGCACCGGCGACGGATCGGCTGTACGGCGGTCATGTCGACAGCGGCGCTTGGCTCGTCGACGGTCGGGGCCGCAGCGAAATCCGAACGCGCCCGCGCGGAGAAAAACTGACTGCGGTAGCCTCCAGGTCGCATCTCAATCAGGCGACGGTCGACTATCTGCAGGAGGCGGTAGGCTCCTGCGGCTATATCGCTGTCGGTTCGTCTCTAAAATTCTGCATCGTGGCCGAAGGCCGGGCAGATATTTACCCGCGTGCTTCGCCGACCAGCGAATGGGACACGGCAGCGGGGCATGCAATCCTGCTCGCTGCGGGTGGACTGGTCGATGGACCCGACGGAAGGTCGCTCACCTACGGCAAGCCGGCGTTCATCAATCGTGGATTCGTAGCGACCTCGGGATGGATGCCCCCGCGGCTCGACCGCTTTCTCGAGCCCTTTGCTGGAGGAGGGGATTTGCCGGAAGGACTGTAGCCTTCCTTGTCGACTGCCCGCGCAGTGATCGATCGATCGGCCAGTCTTGGTGATCTCCTCCATCTCCTCGCCGCGAGTAGGCCGGAGCTGAGCAGTCTCCCCCGTTGTTCCTGCCTTGAACCGAACCGGCGCATAATTTCAATCAGTATCACACCCATTTGGTTTT
>DASVYN010000084.1:0-12491 GCA_036392155.1 Sphingomicrobium sp. | reverse complement strand
TTCAGGCGCGAACGGATGTCCCGAGTCGCGCGGGCCGGTGAGGCGCGCACTCCCTGCCAGAACTGCTGCTCTTCGCGATCGACGCGCTCGAAGACCTCAGGCTTGGTCGGAGCCACCACGGCCGCGATGAAGTAGAAGGGCAGGACGCCGCCTCCGCTCATGAACATGGCAGCGAGGAAGCAGATCCGAACGAGCGCGACATCGAAACCCGTATAGTCGGCAATTCCAGCGCAGACGCCGCACAGTTTGCCGTTGCGCTTATCCCGGTAGAAGCGGGTGCGGCTCGCCGGCTGCTGCGAATAGACCGGATGCTCGGTCACATATTGCGGCTGGCTTGAGCGTTCTTGCGGGCGGTTCGACCGCTCCTCGGGCGCGGGATAACGATCATAGACCATGTCACTCACCGTCCGCCGGCAGGCGCCGGTCCTCGCGGCCGGGCACGCATTGCTGACGCCAGTTGGGATTTTCTGCCGTCATGATTCGCTCGATCGTGCACAGCCGGTCGTCGAGGCGGCGAGCAGCATCGTGCAGCTCGTCGAGCAGCTTCTCGTCGCCCGAGGTCAGGGTCGCGGCCGTCTTCCATTTGGTGATGTAATGAAACACCAGCCAGGGCAGGCCCAGAAACAAGATTCCAACGACGAGAACCGGAATTAGAACGTCATCCATTCGTTACTTCCCCTTGGCCTTGAGCGCGGCCTTCATGGCGGCAAGCTCAGCGTCGACCGCTTCGGCGGCCTTCAGTTCGGCAATTTCTTCTTCCAGGCTCTTGGGCCCGGTCATTCCTAGCGCATCGGCGCGCCCTTCGGCGAAATCGGCACGGCGCTCGAGCAACTCGAACTTCGAGAATGCATCTTCGGTCCGGTTGCCGTTGAGGAGTTCGCGGGCGCGGGCGCGGGTCACTGCGCTCTCAAAGCGCGCGGCAATTGCATTCTGGCGGGCGCGGGCCTCGCGCAGCTTGTTCTGAAGCTTGGCGATGTCCGCCTCATAGCCCTTCAGCGTATCGTCGATGACCTTGATCTCGTCACGCAGACCTTCCGCCATGTCGGCGGCCTTCTGGCGTTCGATCAGCGCGGCCTTGGCAAGGTCCTCGCGGTCCTTGGACAGCGCAAGCTCGGCCTTTTCGGTCCAGCTCTTCTGGAGCTCGTCGAGGCGCGAGTGAGCGCGGCGCATCTCCTTGCCGTCAGCGATGCAGCGAGCGGCCGATGCACGAACCTCGACCAAGGTCTCTTCCATTTCGAGGATCACCATGCGGATCATCTTCGCCGGATCCTCCGAGCGATCGAGCATCTCGGTGATGTTCGCCGCGAAGATGTCCCGAGTCCGGGAAAAAATACTCATTCAAACACTCCGAATTCCAACATTAGGGCCCAAAACCTGCCTCTAACCATACAAGGTTCGTGCCATATTTCAGAAAAGCGCAGACAATCGCTAAAAGCGTTGATTTGCGGCCAAAAGTGAGGTGAAAATCCTTGCCAAATGGTGGGATTCGCCACCAACAGTCGGTCATATTTTTGAATGAGAAATTATGGAGCGGGCGGAACAGTTCATCGGCCAGAGTCTGGCTTTCCTCGACGCGGTCGAGCGCGCGAGCCGTGCGGCGCCGCTCAATCGACCGGTGCTCGTCATCGGCGAACGCGGAACGGGCAAGGAACTGATCGCAGAACGTCTTCATCACTTGTCGTCGCGCTGGGCCGGTCCGTTAATTATCATGAACTGCGCGGCGCTGCCCGAGAATCTGATCGAGGCAGAGTTGTTCGGCCACGAGGCAGGGAGCTTTACCGGCGCCGCCAAGACCCGCCATGGCCGCTTCGAGGAAGCCGATGCCGGAACCCTGTTTCTCGACGAACTGGGGACGCTTTCGAAGCCGGCGCAGGACAGGCTGCTGCGGGCGGTGGAATATGGAGAAATCACCCGCATCGGTGCATCGAAGCCGATCTCCGTCGACGTCCGGATCGTCGCCGCGACCAACGAGAATCTTCCGATGCAGGTCGAAAAGGGAAACTTCCGCGCGGACCTTCTCGATCGCCTTTCGTTCGAAGTCATCACCCTTCCGCCGCTGCGCGCCCGGCAGGGCGACGTTCCGCTGCTCGCCGAACATTTCGGGCGGCGCATGGCGGTCGAGCTCGACTGGACCAATTGGCCGGGCTTCACCCCGCGGGCGCTTGCCGAGTTCGAAGCCTATCCCTGGCCGGGCAATGTCCGTGAACTGAGGAACGTCGTCGAACGGGCGGTGTACCGCCACGAAGATCCCGAGCGGCCGATCGATGAGATCCAGTTCAATCCCTTTCATTCGCCCTGGGCGCCGACCACGGGCGAGCCTTCGCAGTCGGCTTTGTTTTCGGTTGCTGCGATTGAAGCCGAGGAGTCGCCGCCGGCCGGCGCAGGCGCCGCGCCATCCGTCGCGACAAGCGATTTTCGCTCGGCAGTTGCCGATTACGAGCGGCAGATCCTGGAGGAGGCGCTTCGCCGCAACCGCTTCAACCAGCGTGCCACCGCAGCCGCGCTCAACCTCAGTTACGACCAGCTGCGCCACGCACTGAAGCGGCACAAGCTCCAGGATAGCGCCGCTTGAGCTGCGATGCCGCGAGCCGGAGTTGGCAAGCCCTAGTGCGCGTTGGTCATCGCCAGCAGCATCGGGATCGACAGCAAGGTATTGAGCCTTGAGGCGATACCGGCAACTGCTGCTGCTTTGGCCTTTGCAGCATCATCGGCAGCAACGATTCCGAGGACCTTTTTCTGGTTCGGCCAGATGATCACCCAGACGTTGAAGGCCATGATGAGCGCCAGATACATGCCGATACCGATCAGGCGCGCCGAGGATTCGAGCGTCAGGGCTTCCTTGAGCTCGCCATAGGACCAGGCAAGCAGCAGCCCGGTAAGCACCGTGAAGGCCGCGCCCCAGCGAAAATAGAACAGGGCTTTGGGTGCTATATATTTCGAGATCCCGGGCTTCAGCTCGGCGGGGATCGCCGGCATGGTCGGCGTCTGCACGAAGTTGAAATAGTAAAGCAGGCCGATCCAGGTGATCCCGAAGAAGACGTGGAGCCACTGGAGCAGGCCGTTCACCAGATCGCCGGTCGGAGGCCTGTAGCCGGAGCCGGGCACAAGGATGATCAGCACTGCGACCGCCAAACCGACAGTGAGTACCAACCACAGGTTCGCGAAGAACTTGGCCATCTGTTTCCCCCTCCAAAAAAGCCAATCCCCCTGATTGGCGGCGCTTCGGCGCAAAAGTTCGTTTCGTTGCCGTTTCTGGGTTGAATTTTTCCGCTATGCAAGCATCTCGCGATGTGACGGAGGGGGTCAGTCAAGGAGAAATTGCTGCCTTTGCGGCGTTTCTCCATCAGTTCAAGGAGTTGTCTCGAAATGTCCTTCCAGCTACCCGATCTGCCCTTCGCCAAAGACGCGCTCGCTCCGGTCATGTCGGCCGAGACTCTCGAATTCCATCACGGCAAGCACCACAGAGCCTATGTCACGAAGACCAACGAACTGATCGAAGGCGAGCAGGGTCTTTCCGGCGCCTCGCTCGTTCAGCTGATCAAGAAGGCCAAGGAATCCGGCAATAACAAGCTGTTCAACAATAGCGCACAGCTATGGAATCACAGCTTCTTTTGGCAATGCCTCGCGCCGGCGCAGGGGCAGCAGCCGGACGGCAAGCTCGCCAAACTGATCGAGGACGGCTTCGGCAATGCCGAGGCGCTGATCCAAAAGCTGCACGAGGAAGCGGTCAACCATTTCTCCAACGGCTGGGCGTGGCTCGTGCTCGACCGCGGCTCGTTGCGCGTGACCTCGCTCCACGACGCCGACACGCCGATCGTCCATGAAGGTTTCGTTCCGCTGTTCACGCTCGATGTGTGGGAGCATGCTTATTATATCGATTATCGCAACGAGCGGCCGCGCTTCGCCTCGAGCGTGCTCTCGAACATCGTCAACTGGGATTTCGTTGCCCAGAACCTCGACGGCCAGGGCTTCGAGCGAGCCAATCAGGGCGAAGGCGCAAGGTCGCCGGAGCTGACGGCGTAAGAATCAAAGCGAGACGTAACCAGGCAATCCAGCCCTTGGCTTGCCAGGATTGCCTGGTTGCGTTTCCAGCTTCTGACGGACAAGCGGCTAGTTCATCGGCAGCCAAGCTCCGCGGCGCTACTGCTTCAGCCGATACCCCGTCCGGAACATCCAGGTGATCACCCCCATGCAGACGGCGATGATCGCCACTGTGACTGCAACGCTCGACCAGACGGGAACGTCGGCGATCGAGTAGAAGCTCCAGCGGAAGCCGCTGATCACGTGGACGATCGGATTGAACAGGGTGACCGTCCGGAACGGCTCGTGCAGCGCTTTGACTGAGTAGAAGGCCCCGCCCAGGAAGGTCAGCGGCGTGATCACCAGCATCGGGATGATCTGCAGCTGCTCGAAATTCTGCGCCCAGACGCCGATCGCGAAGCCGAACAGGCAAAAGCCGCTGGCGATGCCGATCAGAAAGAGGATCATCGCCAGCGGATGGTCGACCCGAACCGGCACGAACAAGGTCGCGGTTGCAAGCGTTACGAGCGCCAGGATGACCGATTTGGTAACAGCCGCTCCGACATAGGCGAGCACTGCTTCAAAGCTCGAAATCGGCGCTGACAGCAGTTCGTAGATTGTTCCTGTAAACTTCGGAAAATAAATGCCGAAGCTGGCATTGAAGATCGACTGCATGAACACCGACAGAAGCGTTAGTCCAGGGACGATGAAGGCGCCGAAGCTGATCCCGTCCATGGATGTCATTCGACTGCCCAGCGCCGAACCGAACACGACAAAATATAATGCGGTTGTGATCACCGGGGTGATCAGACTCTGCCACAGCGTGCGTTTCCAGCGCGCCATCTCGAAGCGGTAAATTGCGGCGATGCCGTGGCCGTTCATGCCTGCTCCCTCGGCTTGTGGACGAGCTCGACGAAGATGTCTTCAAGGCTCGACTGGCGGGTAGAAAGGTCCTTGTAGGCGATGCCGAGGTCGCCCAGGCGCCGCATCAGCGAGGCGATGCCCGTTCGTTCGGCGTGGCTGTCGAACTCGTAGCGCAGCATATGTCCCTCGTCGTTGAGCTCCAGCTTCCAGTCGGAAAGCTCGGGAGGAAGTGCGCTCAGCGGGTCGGCAAGGACGACATCAAGCCGCTTGCGCCCCATCTTGGCCATCAGCGCCTTCTTCTCGTCGACCGCAATCAGCTCGCCGCGGCTGATCACGCCGACGCGGTCGGCCATCTCCTCGGCCTCCTCGATATAGTGGGTGGTCAGGATGATCGTCGTGCCGTCGGCGCGGAGCTTT
The DNA here is from genome assembly GCA_036392155.1 of Sphingomicrobium sp. Taxonomy (GTDB): domain Bacteria; phylum Pseudomonadota; class Alphaproteobacteria; order Sphingomonadales; family Sphingomonadaceae; genus Sphingomicrobium. The sequence continues at coordinate 7,190 of DASVYN010000084.1, read as the reverse complement.
CGCACAAGCTCCCACATGTCGCGTCTAAGCTCGACATCGACGCCTGCAGTCGGCTCGTCGAGGAACAGAATTCCGGGCTCGTGGCTGAGGGCTTTGGCGATCATCACTCGCCGCTTCATTCCGCCCGAGAGGTGCATCATGATCGTCTTGCGCTTGTCCCAAAGCGACAGGCGCTTGAGCAATTCTTCCGTGAAGCCATCGTTGCGCGGCTTGCCGTAGAGCCCCCGCGAGAAGGTCACCGTATTCTGGACCGGCTCGAATGCTTCGGTGGTCAGCTCCTGGGGCACCAGCCCGATGCGGCTACGGGCGTGGCGATAGTCAGTCTGCCAGTTCTTCCCGTCGACAAGCACATCGCCGCTCGTCGGAGTGACAATGCCGCAGACGATGTTGATCAGCGTCGTCTTGCCCGCGCCGTTCGGCCCGAGAAGCGCGAAAATTTCCCCGCGACGGATGTCGAGATCGACCGATTTCAGCGCATCCACGCCGGTGCCGTAGGTCTTGCGCAACTTGCGGATGGAAAGGATTGGATCGCTCATTCAACCGGCCCCGGCTCTGCAACCACTGCATCTTCCTTCATCAGACCGTGCCTCAGCAGCATCGGAATATTGGCGGCGGCAAACAGGAAGGTAAGGGGCAGCGCGCCCCACAATTTGAATCCTACCCAAAAATCGGTCGAGCTGCTGCGCCATACGGCTTCGTTGAGCGCCGCCATCAAGGCGAAGAAGATCGCCCAGTTGCGGGTCAGCTTGGTCCAACCGAGCTCACTCAGCCCCGGATAGGTGCTTCCCAAAACCTGCTGGAGCAGCGGTCGCCGGGTCGCGAGACCGAAGAACAGGAGTCCCGAAACCAACCCATAATAGAAAGTCGGCTTCATCTTGATGATCCAGTCCTTGTGGAGCCAAATCGTGAGGCCGCCGAGGACTACCACCATGATCCCCGAAAACCACAGCAGCGGCGAGATCCGGCCGTAACGCAGCGCCGAAAAAATCATTGCCGCAACCATCGCGATCATAAAGGCGCCGGTCGCGACGAAGATCTTCATCACCGATGGGACCGGCGCGAGGAAATTGACCAGGAAGAAGACCAGCAGCGGTCCAAGGTCGATCAGCAGCTTGGCGCCGCCTTGCGGCTCTTGTTTCGTACTCATTCGGGCGGAAGCCCGGCAATCGCCCGCGCGACTGCCCGCGGGTCGAACGGACGCAGATCGTCTGCAGTTTCGCCGACGCCGATCGCGTGGATCGGCAGGCCGAACTTCTCGGCGGCAGCGACGAGGATCCCGCCGCGCGCAGTTCCGTCGAGCTTGGTCATGATGAGGCCGGTCACGCCGGCCGTGTCGCGGAACACTTCGACTTGGGCAAGCGCGTTTTGCCCGGTCGTTGCATCCAAAACCAGGAGGACATCATGAGGTGCCTCGGGGTTCAGGCGGCCGAGGACTCGGCGGATCTTTGCCAATTCGTCCATAAGATGCGCCTTGTTCTGGAGACGCCCTGCAGTGTCGACGATGAGCACGTCCTCGCCGGTAGCCGTCGCCTGCTTCACTCCGTCGAAGACGATCCCCGCCGCGTCTCCCCCTTCCTTGCCGGCGATCACCGGCGTCCCGATCCGTTGTCCCCAGATCTGGAGCTGCTCGATTGCGGCAGCCCGGAACGTGTCACCGGCAGCCAGGAGAACGCCATAATCCTGCTCCTTCAGCCAATGAGCGAGCTTGCCGATCGTGGTCGTCTTGCCGGACCCGTTGACGCCGATCACGAGAATCACATGAGGTCGAGGAAAGCCCCAGACTTCCAGAGGCTTGGCGACTGGAGCCAAGATCTTCTCTATCTCCTCGGCAAGGATTGAGCGAAGGCCGCGCTCGTCAAGGCGTTCGAACTTCTGGCGAGCGATCGCATCGCGAATCCGATGCGACGCCTCAGGTCCGAGATCCGAGGCAATCAGTGCTTCCTCGATATCGTCGAGCGTCGATGCATCGAGTGCAGCGCGGCTGGTAAGGCCGGTAAGATTGTCGGCGACCCGCTCGGCAGTCTTTGCAAATCCGCCCCGCAGGCGGTCGAGCCAGCTCATGCGCGAACACCAATGAGCCGGGCATCATTTCGGCCGGTAATTCGCGCATTGACGATCTCGCCGCGCTCCGTGCCCTCAATCACCACCGGAGCGAAACTGTCTGTGTGACCCTTGTCGCAATTCTCGATCAGCACAGGCTTTTGGCTTCCGATCAACCCGTCGAGCCACCGGATCCGCCGCTCTGCCGCAGTTTCACGCAGGCGTGCGGCACGCTCCTTGACCACATTGTGCGGCAACTGAGGCATGCGTGCAGCAGGCGTGTTCGGACGTGCCGAAAAGGGGAAGATATGGGGGGCGATGATATCGCAATCTTCAAGCAATCTTAGGCTGTTGAGTGCCATTTCTTCGGTTTCGGTTGGAAATCCGGCGATGAGGTCGGCGCCGATGGTCGCATCCGGGCGTGCCGCCTTGATCCGCTCGACCGTACGAATTGCCTCGGAACGGCTATGGCGGCGCTTCATCCGCTTCAGGATCAGATCGTCGCCCGCCTGGAGCGATAGGTGAAAATGGGGCATCAGCCGCGATTCGCCGGAGATCAGCTCGAACAAAGCCTGGTCGATTTCGATGCTGTCGAGCGACGAAAGACGCAGGCGCCGGAGGCGCGGTTCGGCGGCAAGCAGACGCTGGCAAAGCGATCCCAGACCGCCCTGATAGTCGGTGATGTCGACCCCGGTGAGCACGATTTCCTTGGCTCCGCGGTCGATCTCGCGGGCGATCGCGTCGCGAATGGTTTCGAAGGGCAAGGACAGGCTCGGGCCGCGCGCCTGCCATATCGAACAAAAGGTGCAGCGATGGTCGCAGCCGGTCTGTACCGCGACGAAGCTGCGCACATGACCCATGAATCCGGCTGGCGCCGGCGGCATGACGCCAGTTTCTGCAAAGCTGTTGAGTTTGGCTGAATTTCCGACGACGCGGGACACACCCGGCATCCTCGTGAAGCTGGCGGGTTCGAGTTGGGCGGCGCAGCCGGTGACCAGGATCCTGGCGCCCGGCCGCCGCCGATGCGCCCGGCGAACGGCCTGGCGAGTCTGGCGTACCGCTTCGTTGGTCACTGCACAGCTGTTGACGACGATCCAATCTTCATGCGGCGCAGCCGAGCGCGCGATGGTGTCGCTTTCCGCAAAATTGAGCCGACAGCCGAGCGTGATGGTCTCGATGCTCATTGGAGAGCCCCCAGATCCAACTCACCGCCGAACACATGCGTCGCAGCACCGCGCATCCGGATCGGCTCACCCGGCGCCCAGCTGATGGTCAGCGCCCCGCCCGGCATCGTCACCCTGACGGGTGAGTGCGCGCGCTTGGTCCGAATCGCAGCGACCGCAGTCGCGCAGGCGCCCGTGCCGCAGGCAAGGGTCAGACCAGCGCCGCGCTCCCAGGTCAAAAGGCGGATCTGGTCATCGTCAGACTGAGCGACGTTGACGTTGATGCGCTCGGGAAATGTCGCGTCGTGCTCGATCCTCGGACCAAGCTCTTCAAGTGAAATGCAATCGACGTCTTCGGTGAAGAAAACCAGATGCGGATTGCCGACGTTGACAGCGACCGGCCGGATCAAGTCATCCCAGCCCATCGGCAACGGGTTCGTATCGAGCGGATAGGCGAGGGGGATCTCGCCCCAGCCGAAACGGGGTTCGCCCATCTCGACCTCGACCTCGACACCGAGCTTCTCGCCACGGAGCAAGCCGCCGGCCGTATCGATGAGCCGGGCGCCGGTCAGTTGTACGACGCACCGGGTCGCATTGCCGCAGCTTTCCACCTCGCCGCCGTCGCTGTTCCAGATCCGCATCCGCAGGTCCGCCTCGGGGCTGGGCTCGAGCACGATCAGCTGATCGCAGCCGATGCCGGTGCGCCGGTCGGCGATAGCCCGGGCGAGCGAGGGCGTGACGTCGACCGGTTTCTCGCGGGCGTCGACGATCACGAAATCATTGCCAAGGCCATGCATTTTGTCGAACCGCAGCTTCATGGGTTCAGGCGAGCTCCCGCGACTTGGCGCGCATCGGTTCGATCACCTGGGCGGCGAAGCGGTCCATTTCCTCGGCCTGCGGACTCATTTGAAGGAGCAGGAGGTCGACCCCGGCGGCTTGATATTCTTCAATGCGCTCGCGGATCTGCTCGGGCGTACCGACAAAATTGGGTCGCAGCCCCCTGTTCGAGACCGAATATTCCTGCAGCTTGAGCTCGCGTTCGAGCTGGGTTCCGGACAGCCATTGCTCGAAATTCGCGAAGCCTTTTGGCGGCGTCGGGGGAAGCTGAGTGATCCGACCGAGCTCGCGCTTCGCCTCGGCCTCGCTGTCGCGAACGATGGCAAAGGCCGCCATGCCATATTCCATGCGCCCCTTTCCTGCACCGGCGCGACGCGCTTCCATGTCGGCGATTTTGGGTTTGATCGCGTCCACCGGATCGCCGTGCATGACATAAGCGTCGCACAGCGCCGCAATCATTGCCTTTGCGGCTTCGCTCTCGCCTCCGGCATAAATGGTCGGCCGCGGCTTTCTGGCCGGCTTGGGCGCGCAGATCGCATTGCTCAGCCTGTAGCGCTCTCCATCGAAGCTGAAGCGCTCGTTGGTCCAAAGGCCGTCGACGACCTGCAGCCACTCCGTCGTGCGCGAGTAACGATCGTCATGCTGGTCGAACTGAAGCCCATATTGGGTCGCTTCGTCCGCCCACCAGGAGGAGACGACGTTAAGCGCCAGACGCCCGCCTGATATGTTGTCAATGTTCGCAGCTTCCTTCGCGAACAGAGCGGGCTGATGGAAGTTCGGCCGCACTGCAACCATAAGTTCGATCAATGACGTCACTGCGGCAAGCGCCGCTGCAGTCGACCAGGCGTCGAGTGCCGGCTGGTCAACCCCCTTGATATCGTTGAGGTTCAGTTCGGCGATCAGCGTCAGGTCCCAGCCGGTCTGCTCGCTGCGCTGGGTGAGGCGCTTCACATAATCCCAGCTCGCCTCCATCCCTTCGTCCGCAATGTTCCTCAACCAGCCGCCAAATACGGGCATCCAATATCCGAACTTCATGCTGCCTCCTTGCCCTTAAGGAGCTGTTCGAGATGATCGATGAGACGCTCGTGGGGGTCCCAGCCGAGGACGTTCAACGGATCGGCAACGAAATTGGACATGGCATTGATGTCGTAAAAGCGAGGACTTGCGTCACGCTCGTCAATTACGACCTCAATTCCGCCCAGATCGAGCCCGGCAGCGAGTGCGATGCGTTCGGCCGCCTCGACGATTTGCGGCGGCGGAGTGACCGCAGTCATTTTGCGAGCTGCGCGGCCGGACTGCGCGATGCAGGCATCGGCCGGGCAGAGGTCGAACGTGTCGCCGCCACTTTCGACCTCAATGGCATAAAGATAGTGACCGCCGAGTGTTTCGATGCGGATGATCGTGCCGCTCTCGGCCGGAACATAGTCCTGGACCAGCAAAACCTGATCGACCGACCGGGGGATCGTAAGGTCCGCGATCGAGGCGCGCAGCTCGTCGGGCGAGGAATAGCTGACAATTCCCGCGCCGGAGCCCCCGACATTGGCCTTCACCAGCAGCGGCCAGCGCATGCCATCGGTTGCAGCGACAAGGTCTCGGACACGGTGCACGATGCGCGTTTGAGGAATCGCATATCCAAGCGAGTTGATCAGCGAGAGCTGCCGCGCCTTTGATGAGTCGATTGAGAGAACGTCCGCACCATTGAGCACTCTCGCACCCGATCGCGCCCAGTGGTCGAGAAGGGCAGCCGCGTAAAAGATCGGGTGCTCGGACTCGCGAAGGAAGCTTGACTGGGCGACCCGGCTGAGAATCAGCGGAGCCGGCATGTCGTTACTCGCCGGATCGAAACAGTGGCCGTTCAGTTGAATGGGGACGTAAGGCATTCCGCGCCGCTCGAGCGCCGCGAACAGGGGTTGAAACCACTGCGGGTGCTCGTAGAGGACGGCAAGCTGCGTAGCGTGGGGGTTCGGAACGCTCATCTGCGCGCGGGCACTTAGGGAGCGGCCGGGCGCAAGTCCACAAGCGAGGGTGAACAAGAGATGGCAAGAGCCGCGACCGAGGTTATGCAATCGATCATTTTTTCGGCGGTGCTCGACGGCATTGCGGCGCTGAAGCGCGCGTCGGGTGGATTGCCGAACCAGCTCTTGCGCGACATTCAGGCGATCCATCCCAATGTCACCTTCGCCGATCTTCCAAAGGAGCTTCAGGATGCCATCGCGGAGAGCACCCGGGCGGCCTTCACGCAGCTTCTGAAGGACGGCTATGCGGTCGGCCCGCGTCAGCAGATGCAGCCGACCAGGCCGATGGATCGCGTGCCGGAGCGCGACCGTCGCGGGCCTCCTCGCGGGCCATCGCAAGGGCATCGCCGCGACGGCCGTCCGCCGAAGGGCGGAGGTCCCGACGACCGGCCGGGCGGTCCAGGCGGAGGCGGTCGACCGCGCAAGTCGAAGGGTAAGCCGCGGCTAGGTTGAACTTGCGACCTCAAGCCGCTAAGGCGCCGGCGTCCTAAGGACATACATCGATGCTTGGGTGCCCCAGGGGGCACGGGCGTGTTTACGCCGGCCGACGAGGTTTCGTCCGCCGGCGCAATTTGCGTTTGAGCTACCCATATGGGCTCTCAAGCATCGTTGAGGAGATTTGAATGTTCGACACGTTGAGCGATCGGCTCGGCAGCGTATTTGACCGGCTACGCGGGCGCGGCGCGCTCGGCGAGGCCGACGTGCGCGCGGCGATGCGTGAGGTCCGAGTCGCTTTGCTCGAGGCCGATGTCGCGCTCCCGGTCGCGCGAGATTTCGTCGAACAGGTCACCGAAAAAGCGGTGGGCCAGGAAGTGCTGCGTTCGGTCACGCCGGGCCAGATGGTCGTCAAGATCGTCCACGAGGCTCTGGTTGAGACGTTGGGCGCCGAGACCGCCGAGCTCAATCTTGCCGTCAATCCGCCGGCGGTGATCATGATGGTCGGTCTGCAGGGCTCGGGCAAGACGACCACGACCGCCAAGCTCGCCAAGCGGCTTGCCGAGCGCGAGCGCAAGAAGGTGCTGATGGCGTCGCTGGACACCCGTCGTCCGGCGGCCATGGAGCAGTTGAAGGTTCTCGGCGAGCAGAACGGCATCGACACGCTGCCGATCGACCTCGAGGCACCGGCGCCGGTCGC
>DASVYN010000083.1:0-3242 GCA_036392155.1 Sphingomicrobium sp. | reverse complement strand
GCTGCCGCGCGTGACGAACGAACTTCGGACTTGCGCTTTCCGGCATCGAAGATCGCCTGCGTGACCTGGGCGAAAAGCCCGCCGGTGACAAGGCTGCCGAGTTTGCCGATCGTCGCCGCGTCGGTATTGAGGTTCCCGCCGATCGAGAGCGCGGGGAACAGTGATGCCTGCGCCACGCCGATTCGTGCCGTCGCCGCAGCGAGCTGACGCTCGGCGCTGCGTACGTCCGGGCGTCGCCGCAGCGTGTCCGCGGGTATGCCGATCGCTATTCTGTCAGGTCCCCGCGGTATCGGTTCGACAGTTTCCATTTCCGCTCTGAGCGCGCCCGGCGCCTGCCCGGTCAGGGTTCCGAGGCGCGCCACCGCCTTGAGGTAGGACGTCTCGAGCAGCGGAATGGTCGCGGCGATCTGCGCCCGCTGCGCGCGCGCTTGTTCGACATCGAGTGAGGAGACCAGCCCCGCTTGTGCGCGCCAGCCCGCGATTTGAACATTGTCGTCCTGGGTGCTGAGCGTGTTTCGGGCAATCTGCAGCCTTGCCTGCGCGAGGCGCGCATTGATGTAGTTGGTCGCGACTTCGGAGGCGACGGATGTGCGCACGCCGGCGGCGTCGAACTGTGCGGCGGCCTCTTCTGCGCGCGCTCCTTCGAGGCTTCGCTTGAGGCCCCCGAAGATGTCGGCCTGCCATGATGCATCCGCGCCGAGCGAGAGGTCGGTTGTTGCTGTCGATCGGCCAGCGCCGCCATTGGTGAAGTTGCGATTGGCGCCTGCGGAACCGTTGAGCGTTGGCAGAAGGCCAGCGCCTGCCTGCACCCGCGCCTCCCGCGCTTCGGCAAGGCGTGCGAGCGATTGCGCGATCTGGAGGTTTCCGGCGGTCGCGCGACCGATGAGTTCGGTGAGCAATGGATCTTCGAACTGCTGCCACCAGGTCACAAGATCCGCCGCCGCGGCCGACGAATTGCCGGCGCCGGACGGCTGAGTAACTGGCGGCGCATAACTGCTCGGGACGCCGAGACTGGCTGAATCGGGCGCGTGATAATTGGGTCCGAGGGTACAGCCTCCAAGAAGAAGTGCCGCCAGACAAGCGCCGAACCGGTTATTCATGGCGCAACGCATCGATTGGGTTGAGCGCCGCGGCGCGCTGCGCTGGAACATAGCCGAAGAGGATCCCCAAGAAGGAGGAGAAGAGCAGGCTTCCGACATTGACCAGCGGATCGAACAGGAATTGGACGTCCATGATCCGGGTGAGCTCCAGCGAAAGGCCGAATGAAAGGGCGATTCCGATGGCCCCGCCAAGCGAGCAGAGCACGACGGCCTCGGTGAGAAACTGCAGACGAACCTCGCTCGCGAGGGCGCCGATGGCGAGGCGGATCCCGATCTCCCGGGTCCGCTCGGTGACCGAGACAAGCATGATGTTGACGATGCCGATGCCTCCGACCACCAGCGAAATCGAGGCGATCGCAGCGACAAGGGCAGTCATGATCCTGAGCGTGCTCGAAACCGTGTCCGAAATCTGCTTCATGTCGATCAGCCGGAAATCGTCGGCTTCACCTGGCGCAAGGTGGCGCCTTTCGCGAAGGAGCCGGCTGAGATCGGCACTGACGGCACTATTGTCGTAAGCAGGGTTTACGCCCAGCACTGCCCAGTAAATGTCGGTAGTGCCGACGATCTGCCGCTGTACTGTCTTCAGCGGCATAAGGACGGTATCGTCCTGGTCGTTGCCCATGCCGCCCTGGCCGCGTTCCTTGAGCACGCCGATCACCGGGCAGGCGAGTTTGCCGATGCGCAGTTCGCTGCCGACCGGATCGAGGTGGGGAAACAGATTTTTCCGAACGGTTTCGCCGATGATGCACACGCTTCTGCCGGCGACCTCCTCTTCCGGCGTGAAGATGCGTCCGGATGTGACGCTCATCGCCTGGATGTGGAGGCCCTCGTCGCTCGTTCCGTTGACATTGGTCTGCCAGCTGATGCCGTTCGCAGCTGCGGTCTGAGTAGAGTTCACCTGGCCTGCTGCGCCAGCGATGCCGCCAATTTGCTGCCGAATGGCATCGACATCTTCGTTAGTGAACGGGCGCGGAGTTCCGCTGCCCGCCTGGCGACCTGAAGAATTCGGCACGAGAATAAGCGTATTCGCGCCGAGCGAGGCAATTTGGGTGCGTACGGAGGCGGTAACTCCATTGCCGACCGTCACCATGGTGACCACGGCAGCAACGCCGATGACGATCCCCAGCACGGTCAGGATCGATCGGAGGAGATGGCGGCGTATTTCGCGGAGCGCGAGGAGGAGCGAAGCTCCCAGCATGCCTTCAAACACGGACGAATATCATCGGCGCAGGGAAGAGCCATTATTTCGCGCGCTGGGTCGCACTACTTTCACGAATAGCCTTCCTTTATCCGAGCAATGAAGGACTGACCGCTTTCACTCGGAATTTCAATGCGATTATTTGTGAAACATCACAAATGAAGGCTTCGTCATGATTTCTCCGGTGCGAGATCGGTACGGTCGATCGCCCTAGCCGAGCGTACGCTTGCGTCGGAAAAGCACGTTACGGCGTCAATCGGTTGGCCGGCACTTCATCCGTCGAGCAGCGCGACATCGAAGGCACAAGCTTGAGCAGGCCGCGAGGCGGCGAGCGCAGCACGGCGGGTTAGCAGTAGCTTCTCTTTGAGCCCGCCGTGGCGGCCCGCAAGCTGCAAGCTCTTTGCTTGCAGCTCCTCCACGCAAGTTTCGGCCCTTTGGGGTGCTGGCCGCCTCGTCCGGCGGGCCTGCCGATCCGCTCCTTGCCGCTACCCCGCCGCTTTCGGCCGGTGCGGTGTTCGAAGAAAAAGGAGCTTTCGACCATGTCGAACCATATCGATGCCGAAGAACAGCTGAGGTTCAAGGCCGCCTTCGGAAAGCTCCCGTGGATCCAGCGCGAAGTCTTCATCCTCCACCGGCTTCATGGCCTCACCTACGCCGAGATCGGCTGCCTGATGGGATTGAGCGAGGCCTATATCGAGCGGCAGATGGCCAAAGCCATCCATAAGCTCATCAAGCAGATGAACGGCGATAAGCTAAGCTTGCGCGAGCGATGGTTCTAAGTGGGTTACCGTCGCCGGTCGGTTTTGCCGGCGGTACTCGCCTTGCAGCAAGCGTCTTAACGCTTAAGGTTTAGTGCAGATGCGTACCGACCTCGATCATCTCCCCGCAGCCAAGCAGCGCGAGCTCGAGCGCGTCGTGCAAATCCTGTTCGAGGAGTTCGAGGA
>DASVYN010000082.1:0-25238 GCA_036392155.1 Sphingomicrobium sp. | reverse complement strand
GCGTTGGCAACATGTCGCCCATCTTCCTCATCTTCATTTCCTCGGTGTTCCCGATGATGGTGCAGACCACGATGGGCGTGCGCACGATCGACCGGCGCTACCTGCGGGCCGCTGCGAATTTCGGCGTGTCCGGTCCGGTGCTGTTCCGCAAGGTCGTGATCCCCGCCGTCCTGCCCGAGATCATCATCGGCATGCGGATCGGCCTCGGGGTCGCTTGGCTCGTCGTCGTTGCGGCGGAGATGGTCGCCCTGAGCTCCGGCCTTGGCTATTTGATCATGGACTCGCGCAATGCCGGCAACCGCTACGATCTGGTCATTGCCAGCATGATCATCATCGGCGTCATCGGCCTGCTCCTCGACGGCGTGACCCGGCTGCTGGAGCGGATGAAGACAGTGAAGTGGCGCTATGTCCGCTAGGAATCCCGGCAAGAAGATCATCGTCGACGGCATCGGCAAGCAGTTCGGCTCGCTGGCGGTTGTCCGCGACGTCAGCTTCGATGTCAGCGATGGCGAGTTCGTCGCGATCGTCGGCCCGTCCGGCTGCGGCAAGTCGACGCTGTTGAACATTATCGCCGGCTTCGATCGTCCGAGCGCGGGGACGGTAAGCATCAACGGGACCGTGCGCAGCCATCCATCCCGCAACGGCATCATGATTTCGCAGCACGGATCGGTGTTCCCGTGGCTGACCGTCCATGAAAATCTCATGTTCGCGCTCAGCGCCACCCGTCACCGCGATCAGGCCGATCTCGCCCATCGCTACATCGATCTGGTCGGGCTGGCGGGCTTCGAGAAGGCCTACCCGCACGAGCTCTCGGGCGGCATGCTGAAGCGCGTCGAGCTCGCCCGCGCGCTGGTCGTGAAGCCCGAGATTCTCTACATGGACGAACCCTTCTCAGCGCTCGACGCCTTGATGAGCCTTAAGATGCAGACCGAGTTGCGGCGCATCCTCGATGAGGAGCGCCACACGGTTCTGTTGATCACGCACGATGTCGAGGAAGCGATCTTTCTTGCCGATCGCATCCTGGTCTTGTCGCCTCGTCCGGCGACGATCCAGACGGTGTTTCAGGTTGACCTGCCGCACCCGCGCAAGCTCTCGAACTCGAACGCGCAAGCATTGCGCGAAGCAATCTTGAAGGAACTCGGGCTCTAGGGTCGGCGCGCAACAAGGCGGCCTGTTCGACCAGGATCAAGAGGCCGCAAAAGCGCTGATCCGGTGCTCCAAAAGGGGAAGAATGAATATGCGAATTCTGCTTACCGCCGGCGCGTCAATGCTCGCTCTTGCCGCGCCCGCGTTCGGCGCCAGCAGCCATTCCCACCGGCATGCTGCAGCTCGCGCGCATCGCCCCGATCCGCGCGACGCCGAGATCAAGGCGCTCGAGGCGAAGGTTGAGGCGCTGACCGAACGGCTCGACCGCGCCGAGGCAGCGCAGCAGGCGACCGCACAGCGTGCGCAGTCGGCGCAGGCGGCCGCGACTGCCGCACAGGACCAGGCCGCCACGGCGCTGACCCAGACCCAGGCTGCTCAGGTCCAGGTCTCCAAGATCGAGAACCAGGTGCCGCCGATCGAGAAAGCGGTGAAGACCGGCTGGTTCGCGAACACGACCATCGGCGGCAAAGCCTTCTTCAATGTCAGCAACATCCACCAGACGTCGACCGATTTGTTGGGCAACAGGACCGAAAGCGCCCAGAACGGCACCCAGACCGAGCTCAAGCGCTTCTACCTCATCGTCGATCACAAGTTCGACAATGTCTTCTCGGCGAACCTCACGACCGACTTCCGCTACAATGCGAACGGGACGACCAGGGACACCGCGGTGTTCGTGAAGAACGCCTACATCCAGGCGAAGCTTGATCCCGCCTTCTTCGTGCGCGTCGGAGAAGCACCGCTCGCCTGGGCTCCGTTCGTCGAGGGCCTCTACGGCTACCGCTTCGTCGAGAACACGCTGATCGACCGCACGAAGTTCGGGACGACCACCGATTGGGGCGTTCATATCGGCGGGTCGCTGGCGAACGGCGTCGTCAACTACGCCGCCTCCGCCATTAACGGAGCCGGGTTCAAGACGCTGTCGCGAAGCTCCGACACCATCGACCTCGAGGGCCGCGTCAGCGTCAATCCGGTGAAGAACGTCACCCTGGGTGTCGGCGGCTATGCGGGCAAGCTCGGCAAGAGCGCCGCCAATCTGCCGAGCTCGGCAACCCCGCATAATGCGCAGCGCTTCAACGCGGCGGCTGCGTACACCGACAAGCGCATCCGCCTCGGCGTGGAATATTTCGCGGCGAAGAACTGGAACACCGTCACCACCGCCGTGAACGACAAATCCGACGGCTGGTCCGCCTTCGGCTCCTTCGCCTTTACACCGGCGATCGCCGTCTTCGGCCGCTACGACTGGGTGAAGCCGAGCAGGGACCTCACCCCGGCGCTGAAGGAGCACTATTTCAATTTCGGGCTCGATTATAAGCCGCTGCCGCCGCTCGACTTCGCCTTGGTCTACAAGCGCGACCGGGCTGACAATGGGCTGATCTCCACGTCCAACGGCACCGTCGGCGGTCCACGTGAGGGGACCTACGACGAGCTCGGCTTGTTCGGGCAATTTGCCTTCTGACCGCAGCCGCCGGTTAGTCGGCGCCGCAGCAGCGCTTGTACTTTTTGCCTGAGCCGCAGGGGCACGGTTCGTTGCGACCGATCTTATAGGCTCGTCGGACTGTACCAAACGTGTCGCTGGCGCGGACTTGAGCGAGTTTACGCAATGCAGGCAGCACTTGTGGAATCAGCTCGGCGCTCTCGCGACGGATCTCATCGGTGATGCCGATTGCGGGTTCATCGTCGAATTCGCCAATGTCGATCAGTGTGACGAAAGGCTCGACGAGGATTTGGGTTCGCTCATCCCGGGCGAGCGACTCCCATGCCTCGGGTGCGAGCGCGATCGCGAGCCAGAAGCCGCGCACCCAATGCTCCGCCTTGTCCAGATCCGCTGTGCCATTCGCGTCCATGAACATCGGCCGCCACAGCGCCCCTTCGTTGTCGATCTTCTCGACCGTCGCATTATAGAAGTCCATGACATGGCCGAGCACACTCTCGAGCTGTTCGGAACTGTCGAACATCGGCTCGTCATCCCCCCATAATAGATCGAGCCACAGGCTTGGCGGGATCAGATCGGAACTGACGGTCAAACCGGTAAAGAAGCCTTGGAGTTCGAGCGGGCGCATTGCCGTCGCTGGCGCAGCAGACGATGCAAGAAAGGCAATCCAGCTTTCGACAGGGTCCTTCTTCATGCCGCCTGCGATAGCAGCATGTCATCCTTGCGCCAGTCCTTCGCACTCTCGCCGTTCACACCAGGAGGCTCCGCTCCCGAAGACCCATCATGCCTCGGCTCATGCCGACCGGATAGACGACGCCAACCCCCGCTGGTTGGAATAAGCTCGACTTGGTCGCTTATGGCGTCGGAATGTGCCCCTGCATGATCTCGTTGGTCTCGCGAATTTGGCGTAAATGGGTCTCCGTCACGCAACCGCTCGAATGGCACAAAGTGCGAGAGAAAGTGGAGCGGTTGCTGGCGCTGAGCAATAGCTCACGCTTGTGATCGCCGGCTCACCGCCGGTGAAACTGACGGCCGTTCAGAACCGGGTTGACGATCGACCTGCCTCTGAGAGCTTTTCATCCCTCGAAAAGAAGTGTTGAATTTTAGCCAGTTATCCAGCAAATTGGCAAAATCGATGATTTGCTGGATAAATCATGCCGGTTCTGGTTCGGCCTTTTACGGATGAGCAGGCCCGCTGTGTCGCGAATCTCGCGCAGCAATACGACGTCTGGCTAGAGGCAGAACGCGCGTTCTCAGAGCTTCCATACAATTTGGTCCGGAAGGAGATAAAGGGTCGCGCTTATCTGTACGAGCTATTCGACCGCGCCGGAAATGGTAGGAGCCTGGGCCCGTTCGACAGCGAAGCAAAAAGTAGGTTGGCGGATTATCAAGAGCGGAAGTCCGGATTGAAAGTTCGCCGTCAAGGTACATGGCAGACGCTCGAGGCCACGGCGCGCATATACCGCGCTTTACGTCTGCCGCTGATTGACAGTCCGGCAGGCGACCTCCTGCGGGCGATCGACTGTCACTCCTTTCTGGGTCGACGCGTGATGGTTGTCGGGACGAACGCTGTTCCGGTCTACTCCATCGAAGCCAATGCTTTCCTCGTCGACATGCCGGACCAGACTGCCGATTTCGACCTCGCCTGGTCGTCAGCTGAGCCGGCAGACGATGATGAATTGCTCCTCCCGATCCTCAAAGAAGTGGATCCGACCTATACCGTCAATTCGGAAAGGCCATTTCAAGCGCGTAATTCAAAAGCGTACGAGGTTGAACTGCTCGTCGCTCCGTCGCGCGAGAGCACGCTTAGCACACGCGAGTTGTTACGACCTGTTGCGATGCCCGAACAAGAGTGGCTGCTCCGGGGCCGGCCGGTCGAGCACGTGGTCGTAACTCGCGACCTCAAGCCGGCACGAATTATCGCCCCGGACCCGCGCTGGTTCGCACTTCACAAACTATGGATGTCGGACAAACCTGGGCGCAGCCAGCAGAAGAAACCCAAGGATCGCAAACAGGGTTTGCTTCTCCTGCATGCTGTCGCCGAGGCAATGCCCCACTATCCTCTTGATCAAGCCTTCGCCTCTGAGCTGCCGTCCGAGCTGCTCACCCACTTTGAGGAATGGAAGAAGAACTGAACCGTCCCGGGCTTTCTGGAGGCAGTTTCTGTTGAGTCATGCGGCCATATCGAGGGTGTCGAGGGCTGCAGAGTCATGGTTGCGGGCGCGCCGGAGCGATCGAACAGCGCGCGGCTCGTACCATTTGGAGGTGACTTGGCCCGTTATGCGGCCAGCGGCCTTCATTACCTCTATCATCGTGATGCCGGGATATTCAGTTGCAGCGTCGAACATACAGACGCCGTCGAACGGACGCTGTTTTGTGCTGCGGGATCGCGATCAGCGCGAAAAGCGCAGCGGCAACGAAGAGGATTTCCGCGCTCGCGAACGTTCAAGCGGTTGCCGGGACCTCGGTCCGGGCGCGGCTGCGAAGCCGGCCATAGGCCAGATAGATGGCGAGCCCGATCGCATTCCACAGCGCAAAGCGGATCAACGTATGATTGGCGAGACTGAAGATGAGATAGGTGCAGCCGAGGATCGCGAGCGTCCCGACAAGGAATGGCGCAGGGCAGCGGAACAGGCGCGGAGCGTCAGGCGCGGTGCGGCGGAGCACCATCATGCACAGCGCGACCGAGATGAATGCGAGCAAAGTCCCGGCATTCGCCATTTCGGCTATTTCGTCGAGCTTGAAGATTCCCGCCACCGCAGCGATCGACAAGCCGGTGAGCAGCGTGATGAGCGTCGGAGTGCCGGTCCGCGGGCTGACGCGCGCAAGGCGTCTCGGCAGGAGCCCATCGCGCGCCATGACGAAGAAGATGCGGCTCTGCCCGTACATCATGACGAGGATCACCGACGGGAGTGCGACGATTGCTGCAAGGGCGATGAGATGCGCGGCGAGCGGGTGGCCGAGCGTGCGCAGCACCAGCGCCAGCGGTTCGGGCGAATTTCCGAGCTGCCGAAACTGAAGAGCCCCCACCGCCGAGATACCGACCAGCATGTAGATCAGGGTGCAGACGATCATCGAGCCGACGATACCGATGGTAAGGTCCCGGCCCGGGTTCTTCGCCTCCTCGGCCGAGGTCGCGACTGCATCGAACCCATAAAAAGCGAAGAATACGATGGCCGCGGCGGCCATGACTCCATGCTTGACCCCGCCGGTCTCGACGCTGCCGAAGCCGTAGGGCATGAACGGATGAAGATGCGCGCCGTTGAACGCCGGCAGTGCGAAAGCGACGAACAATGCGAGCGCGGTCAGTTTCACGATCACAAGCACGATATTGACCGTCGCGCTTTCCCGGGTGCCGGCGATCAGCACGCCCATGATTGACAGAGCGACGATCACCGCCGGCAGGTTGACGATGCCGCCGTCGTGCGGTCCGGCAAGAAATGCGCGCGGCAGGTGCACTCCGGCCGATTGGATCCAGCCGACGAGATAGCCCGACCAGCCGACCGAGACAGTCGAGCATGCCAGCGAATATTCGAGAATGAGACTCCAGCCGACGACCCAGGCAATGCCCTCGCCGAGCGCCGCATAGCTGAACGTATATGCACTTCCTGCCGCCGGAATCATCGTTGCCATTTCGGCATAAGCAAGCGCGGCACAGGCGCAGACGGCACCGGCGATCGCAAAGGCTAGGATTACCGCCGGCCCGGCGCGATCGGCGCCGACTCCGGTCAGCGTGTAGATTCCGGTACCGACGATTGCGCCTACGCCAAGCGCAATCAGATGCGGCCAGCTCAGCGTCTTGCGGAGCCGATGCTGCTCGTCCTGCGCGGTGAGGCTCTTGAGCGACTTTCTTGGTCCGAACATTCCCCGCCCCTTGCTCTTTCCAGTTCGCCGCCCGCCAGTTGCGCGCGCAGATCGTCGGCAGTGCCGCGGATATGCTCCGTCAGCACCTTCTTCACCCTCCTCGCATCGCGGCCGAGCCAGGCTTCGAGAAGTTCGTGATGCTCATGATGGGCCCGCGCATCACGCCCCGCCGGCTGCAAGTGGGCAACCACATAGCGTTCAGCGAAGATCGTCAGGCGTTCGACCAGCTGGGTTGTCAGATCGCGGCCACCGGGCCTGACGAGCGCAGTGTGGAATTCGCGATTGCGGATTGCGACCTGGCCCAGCTCCGAGGCGGCTGCCCGGTCGAGACGTTGAAACGCATCGAGCACCTGGGCGCGGTCCTGGTCGTTTGCCATAGTCGAGGCGAACGCCGCAGCGTCAGGCTCGATCTTCAGACGAAGGTCGTAGATTTCGTCGAGCTCGCTGGTCGTCATCGGCCGGACGACATAGCCACGGTTCGCCTGGCTGGTGAGCAGTCCGTCCTGCTCCAGACGCGCGAGCGCTTCGCGCAGCGGAATCTTGCTGACGCCCAGCTGATTGGCGAGCGCGTCCTGGCGGATCGGCTTGCGGTCGCCAAGCTGTCCCGTGACGATCTGCTCGCGGACGATCTCGAATACCTGATCGGACAGTGTCTTGACGACGATGGTCATGGACGGTGTGTCCCTTCTTCGGTTCATCGCACCTGGAAACCTTTCCAGAAGGGATCTTCCCGATCAATCCAAATGGTGTTGAATCCGGTCGCGACGGCCGAACCTTCGATCGATGGAACAATCGCATCCACGTCGCCGACACGGGTCGCAGCCTCGACGCGGCCGACGAATCGGCTGCCGATGTAGCTTTCATGGACGAAGCTTTCCCCGGGTTTCAGCCTGCCCGACGCTACGAGATGCGCGAGCCGGGCCGAAGTTCCGGTTCCGCACGGGCTGCGGTCGATCGCCCGGTCGCCATAAAAGACTGCGTTGCGCCCGTCCGCTCCTTCGCTTGCCGGAGCATCGGCCCAGAGAATATGCGAAACGCCGCGGATCGTCGGGTCGAGCGGGTGCACCGGCTCGAACTGCTCCCGGACGGCCTGGCGCACCTTCGCGCTCAGGTCGATCAGCTGCGATGCCCCGAGCGCATCAAGGCCTTTGTAGGCGCCCTGCGGCTCGATGATCGCATAAAAGTTGCCGCCATAAGCGACATCGAGCGTCAATGGTCCGATCCCGTCGACGTCGATGCTGATGCCGGTGGCTGCGACGAATGACGGCACGTTGGTGATCCGCACCGACGTGATCTTGGCGCCTTCGCAGGAGTAGCCCACCTCGATCGTGCCGGCAGGAACATCGATGACCAGGCGGCCGGGTTCCGCCGGCTCGATCAGGCCATGTTCGAGCCCGAAGGTCACTATCCCGATGGTTCCATGACCGCACATGGGCAGACAGCCCGAAGTCTCGATGAACAGGATTGCGATGTCCGAGCCTTGGTTGGTGGGCGGATAAAGGAAACCGCCCGACATCATGTCGTGTCCGCGTGGTTCGAAGCACAGGCCAGTCCGGATCCAGTCGAACCTCTCGATCAGGTCCTGCCGGCGCTCGGACATGGTCGATCCTTTGAGGAGCGGTGCTCCGCCGGCAACGAGCCGCACCGGATTTCCGGCGGTATGCCCGTCGATGCAGAAGAAGGTGTGGCGCATGCCGCCGCTGTCAGGCGGCTGCGGCAGCGCCGAGCGCCGGGCGCGACGCAGCAGCGCGCTCGACGAGCGCGATCACCTCCGCGCGGCGTTCACCCTCCAGCGGGCGGCGTGGGGGAAGGACGCGTTCCGATCCGCGGCCCATGACCTGCTCGGCAAGCTTGATCGACTGGACGAGGTCGTGTTCGGCGTCGAGATGCAAGAGCGGCATGAACCAGCGATAGATCGCAAGCGCAAGCGCAATGTCTCCGCGCTGCAGCGCTGCAACCAGCGCAACGGATTCGTTTGGAAACGCATTGGTCAATCCCGACACCCAGCCGCGCGCGCCGAGCATCAGTCCTTCGAATGCGACATCGTCGAGCCCGGCAAACAGCGTGAAGCGATCACCGAAAGCATTGAGAATATTGGTGTAGGAACGCGTGTC
The DNA here is from genome assembly GCA_036392155.1 of Sphingomicrobium sp. Taxonomy (GTDB): domain Bacteria; phylum Pseudomonadota; class Alphaproteobacteria; order Sphingomonadales; family Sphingomonadaceae; genus Sphingomicrobium. The sequence continues at coordinate 16,682 of DASVYN010000082.1, read as the reverse complement.
GGGCGACGATTCCTTGAGCGCGACGATATTGTCGACGTCGGTCAAGGCACCGAGAATCGCGCTGTCGATCTGCGTACGATAGGCTGGCGGGTTGCTGTACAGCATGACCGGGAGCTCGACCCTTTGCGCAACTTCGCGAAAATAGGCCGCAAGCTCGTGAGGCTTTGGAACATAGACCATCGGCGGCAGGAGCATCAGCCCGTCGACGCCCGCCTTTTCGGCTGCAGCCGCATATCGCACCGCGCGCCTTTGATCATATTCGGAAACGCCGGTGAGAACCGGGACCCGCTTGGCGACCGCTTCGACGATCGCCGAGACGACCGCGACCTTCTCTTCATACATCAGCGAATTGTTTTCACCGACGGTACCCAGGGCGATGATTCCATCGACTCCGTCGCGGACGAGTCCATCAACGACACGCTGCGTGTCCGCGATATCGATCGAGAGGTCTTCGCGCACCTGTGTCGTCACGGCCGGAAATACGCCACTCCATCCAATAGTCATTCAGCCGACCCCGCGTTTGAATTGATATACGGTATACGATATGTATCCCAACCTGACAACGGGAGAATGATCTGAGCGAGATCGCAATCATCGGCGGCGGCATAGTCGGGATGAGCTGCGCGCTTCGGCTGGCCGAAGCCGGTCATCGCATAACTATAGTCGAGGCGAAGCCCGAACATCGTTCTGCGTCATGGGGAAATGCGGGGCATATGGCAATCGAGCAGGTCAGTCCCTTGGCGTCGTTCGAGACCTTTCGCTCGATCAGGCGCCGGCTCTTTTCGGCAGGCGGACCGGTCGCGCTCCCGCCGTCGATGATCGGCAATTGGGGAGTGTTTGCGCTGCGCATGCTCGCGGCCTCGACGCCTTCGCGCTTCGCCAGAGGCGAGCGCGCGCTGTCGGAGCTGATGGCCCACGCTGCCGGGGCGTGGCGGCGGCTGATCGACGATCTTGGCGAGCCTCGGCTCGTGCGTTTCGATGGTCATTTTGTCGCTTGGGAGAGTGTTCGAACAGCTGCAGCTGGCAAGCGGAAATGGGCTGAAGCGAATATCGGAACGGCTCGGCTTCGGGACGCGAGTACGGAAGAGTTAAAGCAGCTGCGCGAGCGCTCGCCCGCAATTGCGGACGCCATGCGCTTTATCGGCAGTGGCCAGATTGTCGATCTCGACGCGCTTGCCGACTCGCTGCGGCGGGCGCTCAGCCGCGCCGGCGTCGAGCTGAAGGCAGGCGAGGCGGAGCTCGAGATCGGTACCGACGGATCGGCCCGAGTGCCGGGGATCAAGAGCGATCTGGTGCTGGTCGCGGCCGGGGTCGGATCGGCGCGGCTGATGCGCGCGGCCGGCCATCGCTCGCCGCTCATCGCCGAGCGCGGCTATCATATCCGCGCCCGGGATTTCGACTGGCCGGCGGACTTTCCGCCCTTGGTTTTCGAAGAGCGCGGATTGATCGTCACCCGTTTTAGCCAGTCCCTCCAAGTCGCGAGCTTCGTCGAATTCGGTTCGGCCGATGCGCCGCCCGACGAGCGCAAATGGGAGCGACTCGAGCGGCATGCCCTGGAACTCAAACTGCCGATGCGCCCGCCGTTCGAGCGCTGGATGGGCTCGCGCCCCACTCTTCCCGATTATCTTCCCGCTATCGGCCGCTCCGAGCACAGCCCCAACCTCTTCTACGCCTTTGGACACCAGCATCTGGGACTTACGCTGGCGCCGATCACTGCCGAGCTGATGCGCTCCCAAATCGAGGGCACTCGACCGCTTGTCGACATCGCTCCATTCACTCTCGAACGGCCTTAAACTGGGCGTCTTCGGCAACGGCAATAGCTATCCGGGAGTGTACGACCCGCTCGGCCGTTTCATATTCGCCGTAGCAAGCATCGAATTTTAGGCCGTGCCGTGGCAGCGGGATCCCTCTCTCCCCTATTGGACCCCGCTGCCTTACAGCGTCGTTTTTCGTCGTCGGGATAGGGACCCTTGCCGCCGTCGGCGATCAGCCGGTCGACGCGGGCATCGATGACCGGAAGCGGCACCGAGCCAAGTTCGAGCAATGCATCGTGGAATGCGCGAATGTTGAACTTGGGCCCAAGCGCCTGCTCAGCCCTGCGCCGTTCCTTCTGGATCTCGAGCTCGCCCATATAATAAGAAAGCGCCTGGCCGGGCCAGGCAATGTAGCGGTCGACCTCCGTCTCTATCTCATGGTCGGCGAGCGCAGTATTGTCGTGGAGATATTTCTGCGCCTGCGCGCGCGTCCATCCTTGCGAATGAATGCCGGTGTCGACCACCAGCCTCGCAGCGCGCCACATCTGGTAACTCAGCATTCCAAACCTGTCGTAGGGCGTCGGATACATGCCCATTTCTTCGCCGAGCGCCTCGCAATAGAGCGCCCAGCCCTCACCATAAGCTGAGATGTAAGCGTCGCGCCGATAGTCGGGCAGCGCCTCATTCTCCGCGGCAAGCGGCATTTGAAACGCATGACCCGGCGCGCTTTCGTGCAATGTCAGCGCGGCCAGCGAATAAAGCGGCCGCGAAGAAAGATTGTAGGTGTTGACGAGATAGATGCCGGGTCCACCGCGTCCGCCCGTATAAAAAGGGGCGATTTCAGGCGGCACGGGCTTGATCGCAAAGCGGCTGCGCGGCAGCCGCCCAAACCATTGCGACGCCTTGCCGTCGAACGTCTTCGCGATCCACGCCGCGCGATTGAGTAGCTCCTGCGGAGTTTTCGCATAGAATTGCGAATCGGTTCTCAAGAACTCGAGGAATGCCGGCAGGTCTCCCTTGAACCCCACCTCTTTCATCACGTCGAGCATCCGGGCGCGAATGCGGGCGACCTCGACGAGGCCGATCTGATGGATTTGCTCGGGCGGCAGGTCGAGCGTTACGAATTCGCGGATTTTCGAGCGATAATAGGCCTTGCCGTCCGGCAGATCATAAGCCGCGAGCGTGGTCCTCGATCCCGGAATATATTCGTCGCGCAGGAAGTTGAGCAATTTCGCGTGAGCGGGGATCACCGCCTGGCGGATTGCAGCCTCGCCCTCGGCGCGAAGCTGGGCCTGGATCGCTGCCGGCATGCCGACGGGAAAGGTCTTGAACGGCTCGAAGAATACCGTCTTTTCCGGGTCCGTCGCTTCGGCAATTTCGGCCACTCCGGCATCGCGTCCCTGCAGCGTCACCCGCGGCGGCGTGAATCCGCGCCTGAGACCCGAACGCATGTTCGCGATCTGCTGGTCGAAGTAGCTGGGAACCTCTTTCAATTCGGTGAGATAGTTCCGATACGCCCGCTCGTTTCTAAAATCGCCGCGGGCAAGGCCCGCTATTTCGCCCCAGAAGCTGGTGTCGGAGTTTAAAGGCTTTTCGTAATCGCGAAATCGCTGCGCAGCGAGAAGCGCGTCGATCTGGGTCTTGTAGACGAGATAATTGGTCCGTTCGGCCGGTGAGAGATCGGCAGTGCGAATGTCCTGCAGCTGCCGCTCGACCCCCTCCCAGCGCGCGAGCCTTTCCGCCTGTGATTTGGGGCCGACGTCGGGGAGGTTTGCGGCCGCGGCGTTGCCGGAATCCTGGTCCGGTCCTTCCTCGCGCTGACGCCACTGATACTCGCTTTCGGCGATCTTGCGGAACCCGGCGTCCGAACTGGCGAGCGCCGGAGAGGCAGCAAACAATGCCGCGATGGATGCTGCTGAAACGAAAAATCGAGCGCCTCTGCAGATCATGCGTTCGGTTTCGGCCCGGCAGTGAGCAGCCGTACTGCGAAGACCGGGCCGGCAGTGTTTTCGTCATGCGGAGCAAAGCGCACCTTGATGCTGCCCTTGCCTTCGGTCAGCGCCTCGGGAAGGGAATAGTCGACGTCGAAGAACTCGCCCGGCCGGATCTTGTCGAGATGCTGGGTCGCGACCTTCACATTGTCGATCAATATGTCGAAGTCGCGAGGGCGCTCATCGCCCCAATAGGTCGCCTGAAGCACCAGCGGACCGGGCCTGGTCTTCATCGTGAATTCGAAGAATCCACCCGAGCGCGCATCGCGGCCGTTGTGCCAGCGATAGGTAACCGGATAGGAATTATCCGAGACCAGGCCGTGATCGCGCTCGGGCTGCATTTCGCCAAGGTGCATCACATCGACCGACCGGGCGGCGAGGTCACGCTGGTGCTCCTGCTCGGCGAGAAATGCGGCTTGCTGGTCCTTCCATTGGGCCGGTGTGAAGCGTTTGAAATAGACCGCGCTTCGCCGCTCATACTGGCTGAAGAAAGGTACGAAGCGAAGGTCGGATGGCTGAGCGATACCGCTCGATCGATAGATGCCGCGTGCCGGATCTTCGGCGACCATAGAAGCAATGAGGTCGGTGCCGACGAGTGCCGGATCGGCGCTCTTCCAGTCGCTGGCCGCGGGCCCGAGGTCGCCTGCAAGGACCATCGGGCCGCGCACAATGGCGATCATGTTCTTGTCGTCGGGTGTGGACTCGAGCCGCAGCTCGAGCGGGAGACTAAGCTCAATCCTGTCACCCGATTTCCAGCTGCGATCGATCAGCGCATAGCCGCGCTCCAAGGAAGCTTCGATTTTTTGCCCGTTGACCTTGATCTCGGCCTTGTCGGCCGCCCAGCCGGGAATGCGAAGTGCGATCGGGAAGCGGCCGGGCCGCCGCAGCTGGCTCAATGTCAGCCGAACCTCGGGTTCGAATGGATAGCGCGTGTCGAGGTCGATTGCTGCGCCTCGCCGCGCCCATTGCGCCCTCGAGGGAATGTAGAGGTTGACGAGCAGTGCGTCGCCGCCTTGCGAGAAGATTGCGACGCCGTGCTTTGAATGGCTTTCCATGCCGGTGCCGACACAGCACCAGAAAGGATCGTCCTTGGGGTCGGACCAGTCTCGCCGCGCAGCGGTCATCAGCGGCATCATGTAGGTGAAGCCGCCGGTGCGAGGATTGTGAGCGGCCATCACATGGTTGAGATGCGCGCGCTCATAATAGTCCATCAGCGCGCCGTCGGGGCCCCAAGCGAACAAATGCTCGGTGAGCTTGAGCATATTGTAGGTGGCGCAATGCTCGCAGGTCTGTTCGGTGACGTGCGTCGAAATCGCATCGGGTTCGAAGAAATATTCGCGGTCGCCGTTGCCGCCGATGACGAAGCTATGGTGGTTCGTAACCCGGTCCCAGAAGAAGCGTGCGGTCCGGGCATTGTCCGGTGCGCCCCCAAGCTCGTGGATTCGAGCGAGGCCGATGATCTTCGGGATCTGAGTATTGGAGTGGATATTGGCGAGATCGTCCACGCCCGCTGCCAGCGGGCCGAGCACCTTGCGATCATAGAGCCGCTCGGCGATCCTTAGCCAGTTCTTGTTCCCAGTCTCGGCATAGAGCTGGGCGAAAGCCTCGTTGAGCCCGCCATATTCGCAGGCGAGCACCTGCTGCATCTGGGCATCGTCGAGCGCTGCGAACAGGCGCTCGAAATATTGGCCGAGGCCCGTTGCGACCTGCAGCGCCTGGCGGTTCCCCCAGCCGGCGTGCACGTCGAGCAGACCCGCAAGCAATTTGTGCACTGTATAGAGCGGGGACCAGGCGCCGTTGAGGTCGAAGCCGCTCGAGCGAATGTCGCCGCGCATGATCTCGGGGAAGATTTCTTCGCCGTCGGATATGGTGCCGTCCTTGCGCCTGCGCTGCATCGCCCCGACGTAGCCGGTGCCGCGTTTGGCCTGCGCAAGGGCGAGCTCGCCGACGATATAATCGGCGCGGCTGCGGCAGTCGGGACAGCCGGTCTGGGCATTCATCAGCGCAAGGGCGGTCAGATAATGCCCAAGCGTGTGGCCGGCGATCGTGGAGCTTTCCCACCCGCCATAGATCGGCGCCTTCGGATCAAGGCCCGAATATTTGCGAAAATTGTGCAGCAGCCGGTCGGCATCGAGCTGAAGCAAATAATGGCGGTTGAGCTCAACCGCGCTGGCGTAAACCGACGGCTTCAGCCGAACATCCTTCAGCGGCAACGGGGTCGTGCGGGCAGGAAGTTGTGAAGTGATCATTGCGGCCGCGGCGCCTGACCGTGCAAGGAGCGTCACTGAGGCGGCGCCGATCAGTAGCTGGCGACGACTGCTCTTGAGCATTGGACTCTCCTCCCGAAAAGGACGCTAAGTGCGGTCGCGGAGCAGGTCAACCAGAGATCGTATATTGTATAATACCTCTCAGGGCAGCAGCGCTTTCTTGATCGGCTCGACCCATTGCTGGCGCTGCATGTCCCAGACGACGAAATCGCCGTCGAACTGCCAATAGGCCCAGCCGAACCCATGTCGCTCGGCTTCGGCGCGCACCGTGCCCGTCCAGTCAGCCCGCATTGCGATCGGAGTGCCGCTTTTGTCGTAGGCACCGAACTCGCCGAGCAGGATCGGCCGATCATTGGCCTTGGACCAGGCGGCGACCTGGTCGAAATCGGCCTTGATCGCAGCTCGGTCCGCGGGCGTGCCCCAGGTGATACCGTGCAGATTCTTCACCTCCCCTGCCCAGCCCGCGCCCTGATGGGTGAAATGGAAGGGGTCGTAATAATGATAGGTCACGAGCAGGTTTGGATCATCAGGGAGCTTCAGGTTCGACAGCTCCTTGAAGCCGTTCCAGCCGGTCGGCCCGACCACGACGATACGGGTCGGGTTGGTTTGACGGACGATCCCCAGCAATTGGGCGAAGAAGGCGTTCCACGTTGGGGCATCGAGCTTGGCGTGCGGCTCATTCAGGAGCTCGAACACGAGGTTGCGCGGTGCGCCGGCGAAGCGCGGCGCAACCTGCCTCCAAAAGGCAGGAAGCTTGGCCCGGCAGACCGCCAGGTCTTCCGAGCAGGGATTGAAGTCATGCTCGTCGATTATGATCCCGAGGCCCGCCTTTTGTGCTTCGCGAACCACTTCGTCGAGTTTGGCGAGCCATTTGGGGTCGAGCCGATTCCCGCCGTCCATGTGGCCGAACGCCTGGAGGTTCAGGCGCACGAAATCGAAGCCGGCCTTGCGGATCTCGGCAAAGTGCCGCCACTGGAACCGGCGTTTGCTCGCATCGGTCCAGTAGGGATCATAGCCGAGCACATTGACCCCTCGCTTGAGCGGCTGATCGGAAGCGTGGAGCGCCGGCTTTGCCCGAGCGGCCGAAGCCGGCAGCGCAACCAGGCTCGCCAGTAGGACGAATGAAGCAAAGACGCCGTGAATAATACGCATTCACATTCCCCTCGTTCATCAAGCGCTCTAATGATAGCGCTATCAATCAGCGCCGCGTCAAGCGCATCGCGCAGGGGGACGAATGAACAGTTTGGCTTCCGGTATCCTGCGAGCCGTGCGTCTTGTCGGGCGATAGCCTTATCACTTAGCTGCCTGTCAGTGATCTCGGGGAGGGAATATGCGCAAGTTGGGTCCGGTCGGAGTGCTCGCTCTGTTGCTCGCGGGTGCGGCGTTCGCGGCGCCGTCGGGACAAGCTCCGGTTCACTGGCCCAACGTCCACAGCCGAGTCCCCCGCGACCCGAAGATCGAGGCTCGGATCGAGAATATCCTGAAGCGGATGAGCCTCGAGGAAAAGGTCGGCCAGATCATCCAGGCGGACATCAACTTCGTCACGCCGGACGACGTCAAGAAATACAAGCTCGGCTCAATCCTGGCTGGCGGAAACAGCGCTCCGCACGACGACAATAAGGCGCCCGCGGCCGACTGGCTTCGCCAAGCCGACGATTTCTGGAACGCATCGCAATCGGCCGACTGGAAGGGCGCGAAGATCCCGCTCATCTACGGGATCGACGCTGTGCATGGGCACACCAACATCGTCGGCGCGACGATCTTCCCACAGAATATCGGGCTCGGTGCCACCCGTGATCCCGAGCTGATGAAGCGCATCGGCGAAGTCACTGCAAAGGAGATGGTTGCGACCGGCTTCGACTGGGATTTCTCGCCGACCCTCGCGGTCGTGCGTGATGATCGCTGGGGCCGCACCTACGAAGGTTTTTCAGAAGATCCCTCGATCGTGCGTGCTTACGCCGGCAAGATGGTCGAGGGGCTCCAGGGTGTCCCTGGAACGAAACAGTTCCTGGGCCCGGGACATGTGGTTTCGAGCGCCAAGCATTTCGTCGGCGACGGAGGCACTGCAGGCGGCAAGGATCAGGGCGACAATCCGGCATCTCCGCGCGAAATCCGCGACGTGCACGGCGCCGGCTATCCCCCGGCGATCGAGGCCGGCGTGCAGAATGTGATGTCGAGCTTCTCGTCAATTCGCGGCGTGAAGATGGCTGCCAATCGCGACCTCCTGACCGGGGCCTTAAAGGGCGACATGCATTTTGACGGTTTCGTCGTCGACGACTGGAACGCACACGGCCAGGTTCCGGGTTGCACCAATACCGACTGTCCCAAAGCGATCAATTCGGGCGTCGACATGTTCATGGCGCCGGACAGCTGGAAGGGGCTGTACGAGAACACCCTTCGCGAGGCGAAATCGGGCGAAATCCCGATGAGCCGGCTCAATGATGCGGTTCGACGGATCCTCAGGGTCAAGCTGCGCGCGCATCTGTTCGACAAGGGCGCGCCCTCGGCGCGGCCTTATGCCGGCAGGTTCGAACTGCTCGGATCGCCCGAGCATCGCGCGGTGGCGCGGCAGGCAGTGCGGGAGTCGCTTGTGCTGTTGAAGAACGCTTCGCGGCTGCTGCCCCTTTCGCCTCGGACGAACGTGCTCGTCGCCGGCGACGGAGCGGACAATATCGCCAAGCAGTCGGGCGGATGGACGATCACCTGGCAGGGGACCGGCCTCACCAACGCCGATTTTCCGCATGCCCAATCGATCTGGTCGGGGATCGACGAAGCGGTGACAGCGGCAGGCGGAAAGGCGAGCCTCAGCGTCGACGGCAGCTATTCGGCAAAGCCCGATGTAGCCATCGTGGTGTTCGGCGAGGATCCGTACGCCGAGTTCGTCGGAGATCGCCCACGCTCGCTCGAATATAGCCCGGCGGACAAGAAGGATCTCGAACTTCTGCGCAGGCTCAAGGCCGCCGGAATCCCGGTCGTGTCGATCTTCCTTTCCGGACGGCCGATGTGGGTAAACCCCGAGATCAATGCATCGGATGCCTTCGTCGCGGCCTTCCTTCCCGGCAGCGAAGGCGGCGGGATTTCCGACGTGATCTTCCGCAGGACCGACGGACGGATCAACCACGATTTCCACGGCAAGCTCGGCTACAGTTGGCCCAAGCGAGCGGACCAGACCCCGCTCAACGTCGGCGACAAGGCCTACGATCCTCTCTTCGCTTTCGGTTACGGCCTCAAATATGGCGAGAATGGGGACCTTCCGCAGCTCTCGGAAGAACGGCCCAAGGGCGGCGGCCTGCCCGAAGGCGTGTTGTTCGGTCGCGGCGCGGTGCCGCAGGGCTGGAGCATGGCCTTCGAGCCGCCGAGCGGCGGCCAGATCAAGGGTGTCGACCGGCGCGCGCAGGAAGATTCGCGGCAGCTGACCTGGACCGGCGCCGGGCCGGCGACGCTCGCGATCCATGCCAATCCGGCGCTCGACCTGTCGCGCGAAACCACCGGGCAGCTGAGCCTGGTGGTCGACTATCGCGTCGATGCGCCGCCGAGCGCGCCGGTGACCTTGAGCGCAGTGCCGATCACCGGAGCGCTGCGTTCTTCTCCAGTGGGTGAATGGCGGACGCTGACGGTTCCGCTCGGCTGTTTCGAGAAAGCTGGCGCGACCATGAAGAATCTGACCGTGCCCTTCAAAATCACCACTGCCGGACAATTGAAGCTGACCATCTCCGACGTGCGCGTGCTGAGCGCGACCGTGCCGCAGGACCAGTGCGGGGCGCCGTGATCCGCGTCGGCCTTGCCGGCTACGGCCTAGCGGGGTCGGTTTTTCATGCGCCGATGATCCGCGCCTGCGATCGCATGGAGCTATCGGGGGTGTTGACGTCGCGCGACCTGGCCGAGCGCGCAGGCTCGATTGACGAGTTGTTCGAGCGTTCGGACCTGGTCGTGGTCGCGACTCCGAACAGGACCCATTTCGAGATTGCGGCGGCGGCGCTCAACTCGGGCAAGCATGTCGTCGTCGACAAGCCGTTCACGGTCACCATCGAAGAAGCGGACGCGCTGGTCGCGCTCGCAAATGAGCGCGGGCGGCTGCTCAGCGTCTTCCACAATCGGCGCTGGGACGGCGATTTCCTGACGGTGCAAAGGATCTTGCCGGAGCTCGGCGAACTGATGCTGTTCGAGGCGCATTGGGATCGCTTCAGACCGGCGATCAAGCGCGGATGGCGCGAAACTCCGGAGCCTGGAAGCGGACTGTTCAGCGACCTCGGGCCCCACCTCATCGACCAGGCGCTGCTGCTGTTTGGAATTCCTGACGCGATTGCGGCGGACATCATTGGCCAGCGATCGGAGGCCAGGGTCGACGATTATTTCGACGTGACTTTGCACTATGGGCCGCGGCGGGTCTGCCTTAGCTCCTCGAGCCTCGTCGCCGACGCACGGCCGCGGTTCGCAGCCCATGGAACTGCAGGATCGTTCGTCAAATATGGCCTCGACCCGCAGGAAGCGCAGCTCAAGAGCGGGCGCGGTCCGCATGATGTGGGTTTCGGCGTCGACGAGCGCGACGGCGTGCTGACCTTGCCGGACGGCACGCGCGGAAGGGTGCGCACCGAACGCGGCAACTATCTCGCTTTTTACGAGGCGGTCGCTGCCGCACTTCTGGACGGTGCGCCGCCGCCCGTCGCGCCCCGCCAGGCGCGCGACGGGCTGCTGCTCATCGACCTCGCTCGCCGCGCTGCGGCCGAGGGGCGGACGCTTGCAGTCCCGGGCGCCAGTTCGACGGGAGGGTCAGTCCAGCAAGGCTGACCATGGTCGTTTGCCGAATATCACTCGACGATTCGCCGACGAGGATCCGATAGCCGCCGGGCGCAATCCGCCACTGATGCGCTCCATTGTCGAACGTCGCGAGCAAGCGCGGATCGACCGTCACAGTGATTTTCTGCGAAGTGTCCGGAGCGAGATCGACCTTGGAAAATCCGCCGAGCCGCTTCGGCGCTTCCCACCCGCCGCCGACGGGCGACACATAGACCTGCGCAACCTCCATCCCGCGGCGCTGACCGACGTTGCGCACTGCGAAGGAGACTGTGACGGTCCCGTCGGCATTGGCACTGGCAGTCGCCGGACCGATATCGAACCGCGTGTAGGAAAGGCCGTGGCCGAACGGGAAGAGCGGCTGCAGATTGTTCTTGTCGAACCATTTGTATCCGACTGCAGCGCCTTCGGTGTAGGGCAGCGCGAAATTCTCTTGCTCGCTGTTTCCGCCAGGTCTGACCGGACGCGGCAGCTGCGCTTCCGAGAGTGCAAAAGTTACCGGCAAATGGCCCGACGGGTTGACCTTGCCGGTCAGCACGCTTGCGATCGCCTTGCCGCCGGCCCGGCCCGGGTACCATGCTTCAACGATCGCCGGGACGCGCGCGGCCCAGGGCATTGCAACGCCGGCATTGGTTTCGAGCACCACTGCAGTCCTCGGGTTTGCCTGGGCAACGGCGTCGATCAGCGCGTTCTGATTGCCGTCGAGCGCCATTGCCACATCCATACCTTCACCCGACCATTGGGTGCCGAAGACAATCGCCACATCCGCGGCGCGCGCAGCTGAAGCCGCTGCCCCCGGATCAGCTCCGTCGACGAATGTGATCTTCGCCTGGGGCAGCAGACGTCGCAGCTCATCGAGCGGCGACGAGGGGTAATACATCACCGGTCCTGGCCATTTGGTCGGCTCAAGACCCGGCACTGCATTGCCGCCGCGCGGATAGACCAATGACGAGCCGCTTCCCGCGAGCACGCCCTTGTCGGCGTGGCCGCCGATGACGACGATGCTGCGGACATTGGCTCGAAGCGGCAGCAAATTGCCGTCGTTCTTGAGCAGCACCATGCCTTGTTCCGCATCGGCCTCGCTCACTGCTTCGTCGGCGGCGAGGTCGACCGGAGCGCTCGCGCGCACCGGATCGTCAACCAGTCCCTGCTTGAACATCGACCGGAGGACGCGCGTCGCCATGTCGTCGAGCCTGCTCTGGGGAACGCGGCCGGCGGCGATTGCCGCCTTCAGCGCTGGTCCGAAATAGGCCGAGTCATCGAACGGCCAGCCGGATTGCTGGTCGAGGCCGGAGAGCGCCGCCTTGTCCGTGCTATGGGTCGCGCCCCAGTCGCTCATGACATAGCCGCGGTAACCCATGTCGCCCTTGAGCACGTCGTTGAGGAGCCACTGATTCTCGCAGGCATAGTCGCCGTTGACGCGATTGTAGGAGCACATCACTGAGCCGGCATCGCCGCGCTCGATCTCGAACTGGAAGGCGAGCAGGTCGGACATGCGCGCTGCTGCCGGATCGATCTGAGCGTCATGGCCCTTGCGTCCGGTTTCGAGGTCATTGAGCGCATAATGTTTGGCGGTCGAGATGATGTGGTTCGACTGGATTCCAGCAACTTCCGAACCGACGATCGTTCCGGCCAGGAACGGGTCCTCGCCGCCATATTCGAAATTGCGTCCGTTGCGGGGATCACGCATCAGATTGACCCCGCCGGCGAGCATCACATTGAAACCCGAAGCGCGCGCTTCTGCGCCGATCATCTTGCCGCCCTTGAAAGCGATAGCGGGGTTCCAGGTGGCAGCGGTCGCAATCCCCGAGGGAAGCGCGGTGCGCTCGCGCTTTTGCGGTGCAGCGCCCTGAGTGGCGACCCCGATACCGGCGTCGGTCTGCCATTGCGGCGGGATTCCGAGGCGCGCGATGCCCGGAACATATCCGGCCGAGCCGTAGCGCGCAGCCGGCGGCGCCTTGTAACCGTTCTTCCAATCCGCATCGGTCGCGAACCAGCCGAAGACGAGGCCGAGCTTTTCATCCTGGCTCATCTCCCTGACCGCAAGCGCGGCGCGCTCGTCGGCGCTGAGCGAGCGGTTCATCCACGGATGCACCGGCGATGCGGCCGGAGCCGATGCTGCGCACAAAGTTGAAGCTGCAGCGCAAGCAAACAGCGCCACGCGAAAACGGACCGACATCGAAAAAATCCCCTCAAGACTCGTCTTATCACTGGATCGATAATCGCTTGACACTAGCGTCCGCAACTGGAGAATGGTAGCGCTAACACTGACACCTGGCTTACAATCGGATTCGCTCATTACCTTATGACCGCTTTAGCGCACATGCTTCCAGCCGACTCCAGCGATGCGATCTTCGCGGGACGGCTGCTGCTGATCGATGGTCCAACCCCGGTGCTGATCCGAGGCGGAGCGGTCGAGGACGTGTCGCGCATAGCCCCGACCGTTGCCGATTTGATGGATCTCGCCGATCCCACCGATATCCGTGGCGAGCGGCTGTTCGGCATCGAGGAGCTGGAGCTGCTGCCGCGCGAAAAGATCCTTTCGCCGATTGATCTCCAGGCAATCAAGGCGGCGGGCGTCACTTTCGCAATCTCGGCGATCGAACGGGTGATCGAGGAACGAGCCCGCGGCGATTTCAGTCGCGCGGCCGAAATTCGGAGCAGGCTCGAAGAGCGCATCGGCGGCGCGATTCGCTCGGTCGTGCCGGGAAGCGAAGGTGCGGCGCGCCTCAAGCAAGCGCTGATCGAAGACGGACTCTGGTCGCAATATCTTGAAGTCGCGATCGGACCCGATGCAGAGATCTTCACCAAGACAGCGCCGCTTGCCAGCGTCGGCTGGGGCGCCGAGATCGGCGTGCGCTCGGATTCGAGCTGGAACAATCCCGAGCCCGAAGTAGTGCTGGTCGTCAGCAGCGCCGGGAAGGTCCGCGGAGCGACGCTCGGCAATGATGTGAACCTGCGCGACTTCGAAGGAAGGAGCGCTCTGCTGCTCAGCAAGGCAAAGGACAATAACGCCTCCTGTGCGATCGGTCCGTTCATCCGGCTGTTCGACGAGCGTTTCACGCTCGACGACGTTCGCTCGGCGGTGGTCGAGCTGGAGATCACCGGCACGGACGGCTTCCGTCTTCAGGGCCAGAGCCGGATGAGCGAGATCAGCCGTGATCCCGAAGAGCTCGTTCGCCAGGCAATGAGCGAACATCATTATCCGGACGGCTTCGCTTTGTTCCTTGGCACCTTGTTTGCGCCGACCGACGACCGCGACGAGCCCGGCCGCGGATTTACGCACAAAATCGGGGACGAGGTCCGGATTTCCAGCCCGAAGCTCGGGACATTGATCAACACTGTCACGACATCGCGCGACGCCAGACCATGGACGTTCGGAATGCGCGCGCTGATGAGCAATCTCGCCCAGCGCGGACTGTTGCCGAACGGTGAAAAGGAGAACAGTTAACCGTGCCCGATACACTGACCCATCTCATTAACGGCCAGGCTTTAGCCGGAGAGGCCGCCGGCGAAAGCGTCAACCCGTCCAATCTGGACGAGGTGGTTGCGCGCTATCCCAAGGGCGGCGCCGCCGAAGTCGACCAAGCGGTGAAGGCGGCTCGCGCCGCATTTCCGGCCTGGTCCGAAGCCTCACCGGAGGTTCGCTCGGACATCCTCGACAAAGCCGGCTCGATCATCATGAGCCGAGCCAAGGAGCTCGGCACTTTGCTGTCGCGCGAGGAAGGCAAGACCCTCCCCGAAGGTACCGGCGAAGTGATGCGCGCCGCGCGCATCTTCAAATATTTCGCGGGCGAAGCGCTGCGCCGTCACGGCCAGACCTTGGAATCGACGCGGCCGTCGATCGACGTTCAAACGCACCGCGAGGCGATCGGAGTGTTCGGATTGATCACTCCGTGGAACTTCCCGATCGCGATTCCGGCCTGGAAGTCGGCCCCTGCCCTCGCCTTCGGCAATACGGTCGTTCTGAAACCTGCGACCCCGACCCCGGCGATCGCCCATGCGCTCGCGCAGATCCTGATCGAGGCCGGAGCGCCCCCGGGCGTTTTCAACCTGGTGATCGGCGAAGGCGACGTCGGCCGCGCGATCGTCAATCACCCGGGCATTGACGGAATCTCCTTTACCGGCTCGCAGGGCGTCGGCGCGAGCGTCGCCGAAGGCGCCGCCAAGCGCCAGGCGCGCGTGCAGCTCGAAATGGGCGGCAAGAACCCGCTGGTCGTGCTCGACGACGCCGATCTCGACCGCGCGGTCATGTGTGCGATCGACGGCGCCTTCTACGCGACCGGACAGCGATGCACGGCTTCGTCGCGCATCATCGTCACTGAAGGGATTCACGATCGGTTCGTCGAAGCCATGGCGGAGAAGGCGCGTTCGCTGCGTGTCGGCGATGCGCTCGACCCCAATACGCAGATCGGCCCGGCGGTGAGCGAATCGCAGCTCGAGCAGAATCCGCGTTATGTCGAAATCGCGAAGGACGAAGGCGGCAAGGTGCTGACCGGGGGCGAGCCGCTCACGCTCGACAAGCGCGGCTATTATATGGCGCCGACGGTCATCGCCGACACTGCGCCCGACCAGCGCATCAATTGCGAGGAAGTGTTCGGGCCGGTGGCAAGCACCGTGAAGGTCAGGGATTATGAGGAAGCGCTCGAGATCGCCAACCGCGGTCAGTTCGGCCTTTCCGCCGGAATTGTAACCGGTTCGCTCAAATATTCGCGCGACTTCCGGCGGAGGATCCGAGCCGGAATGGTGATGGTCAATCTGCCGACTGCCGGTGTCGACTATCACGTCCCGTTCGGGGGAACCCGCAAATCAAGCTACGGCGCGCGCGAGCAGGGCTTCGCCGCCGTGGAATTCTACACACAGACCAAGACGGTCTACATCGGGGGTTAGAGATTTTGGCGGAGGGGAATGAAAGCCGCGCCGTATATCCGAGTTTGCGCGGCAAGAGAGTATTGGTCACGGGCGGCGGCTCGGGCATCGGCGCTGGAATCGTCGAGGCGTTCGCTCGTCAGGGCTCGGACGTCACGTTCATCGACATATTGAACGGCGAGTCCGATGCCCATGCGGCGAAGACCGGCGCGAAGTTCGTGCGTGTCGATTTGACCGACATTGCCGCGACGTCGGCCGCCGTGACCAAGCTGATCGACGAGGAAGGCGCGTTCGACATATTGGTCAACAATGCGGCGAACGATGACCGTCACAGCTTCGAAGAGGTGACCGAGAAATATTGGGACGACCGTCTCGATGTGAATCTGAAGCACCAATTCTTCTGCGCCCAGGCGGTTGTGCCGGGGATGCGACGGAAGGGCGGCGGGTCGATCATCAATATGGGATCGATCAGCTGGCACCTCGGTTTGCCGGATCTCGTGCTGTACCAGACCTGCAAGGCCGCGATCGAAGGGCTGACGCGCTCGCTCGCGCGCGATCTCGGGCCCCATAATATCCGCGTGAACTGCGTCGTTCCGGGAAATGTGAAAACGCCGCGGCAGGAGCAGTGGTACACGCCGGAGGGCGAAGCTGAGATCGTCGAGGCGCAATGCATCAAGCATCGACTGGTGCCGGAAGATGTCGCTGCCCTTGTCACCTTCCTCGCTTCCGACGATGCTCGCGGAATGACCGGCCATGAATATTTCATCGACGCGGGCTGGCGCTGAGATGGCGACAAGCGAACCCGTAAATATCTGGAATCTCGCCGCCGAGCTCGGCGAGGGTCCGGTATGGAGCAAAAGCGATTCTGCTCTGTGGTTCGTCGATATCAAGAAGCGGAAGATCCACCGCTACGATCCGGGCGATGCAAGCAAGCGCAGCTGGGACGCGCCCGAGCAGGTCGGGTTCATCCTGCCAGCGCAAGGCGGCGGTTTCGTCGCCGGACTGCA
>DASVYN010000081.1:0-17002 GCA_036392155.1 Sphingomicrobium sp. | reverse complement strand
GTTTCAGCGACGGTGATCTGGATGTGATCAATATGGGCGCTGTTCCATAAAGGCTCGAACAGCAGGTTCGCGAACCTCAGCGCGATCAGGTTCTGGACGGTCTCCTTGCCGAGGTAATGGTCAATGCGAAAGGTGCGGTCTTCGGGAAAATGGGCGGCAACTGCGTCATTGACCTCACGGCTCGATTCAAGGTCCGTCCCGAGCGGCTTTTCGAGCGCCATGCGCACTGTCGGGCAAGCGAGGCCGGCAGCGGCCAGCCCGTCGATTGTCGGCTTGAACAACGACGGGGCGGTCGAGAGGAAGATTCCCACACCGTGACAGGGATCGCCGATCGTCGTTGCGAGCCGCTCGAATCCCTCGGGCTGATTGATATCGATGGAGACATAGTGAAGCCGCGAGAGGAAGCGCTCGGCGATTTCGGCGCTGTAAAAGCCCTGGGGCAGATATTGCTGGAGCGCAGCGTCGGCGCGGGAGCGGAACGCGACGTCATCCAGATCGGTGCGCGCCGTGCCGACGATCCGCAGCCCCGCGGGCAGCAATCCATCGGAATCGAGACCGTAGAGCGAGGGCAGCAACATGCGCCGCGCGAGGTCGCCGGTCGCGCCGAACAAAATGAGGGTGGAGATGCGGTCGGCCATTGGGGCCCTATATTGCCGTTAGGCCCTAGGCAAAGAGCGAAATCTTCGCGCCGGGCACATATTCGCAATTGGCGGCGGGGATCAAAGCCGCGTCCATGCAATGCCGATCATCACTCCAAGAACGATGACACTCGCGCTCATTGCGATCGCTGCCAGGAGTCCCCTCCTGCCCGCATAGACGAGGGTAATTCCGACCTTCACGGCCATGTTGGCGATCGTCGTTCCGCTGATCGCCATCGCAGCGAGCAAGGGCGAGATCGCTGCGGCCGGAAGGGTGCCCAGAGTGACGATCGCGACGTCGACGTCCATGCTTCCGACAATCAGCAGGAGCACCGCGATCCCGCTCTGCCCAAATCTTCCTTCGGCCCATTTCGCAGCGATCCCCGCAGTGGCGACGAATGCGACGAAGCCAAGCGCTGGGAGCAAGGCAATCGGATTTCCAGGCGGCGTCGGCGCGTCGGACTTGGGCGACTTGCGATAGAGCCAGAAGCCGGCGCCCCATGCGACCAGCATCGCCGGCAGCAGCAGAATAAGGATTGCCGGCAGGACCCGCGTTGCGAGGATCGCGATCAGGACTGGAATCCTCAGGTACATGACAGCCGTCGCGAGCGCTATTCCGGCCGGTTCCGCACCGCCTTCCTTTTCGCTGCCCAGCCGCTGCGCGAGCGCCTGGGTCACCGCGGTCGAGCTGTAGGCGCCGCCGAGCAGGGCGGTCGCGATCGTACCGTGCCGCTCGCCGAATATCCGATTGGCGACATAGCCCAGAAACGAGAAGCCGGTGACGATAACGACGACCAGCCACAGCCGCTGCGGATTCCAGGCGCCGAGCGGTCCGTAATGACCATTGGGCAGGAACGGCAGCACCGCGCCGGCAATGACTGCGTAACGAGCAAGTGCTTTGACGTCGTCCTCGTCGAGCTTTTCGAGGAAGCCGTGAAGCTCCGACTTCAGCGCCAGAATGAGCGTGACAATGGTCGCTCCGGCAATCGCGAAACCACTCTGGCCGAGGCCGGCCATGAAGCCGAGGGCAAGTGTTGCAACTGCCGCCATCGGCGTGGTTGCATCGGGCTTTTGCGACAGGCCGGGCCGGTGCGCATATCCGATCGCAAGCACCGCCGCTGCACCGGCCACAATCGCGCCCGCGGTCAAAGACTGACCCACACGTGCCGCAAGACCGGCAAGACCGGAAACGAGGCCGACCAGCGCGAAGGTGCGAACTCCGGCAACGCGAGTTCCGGCGGTCAAGGCGCGCAGATCGAAGCCGCGCTCGATGCCGATCAGCAGTCCGCAGGCGAGCGCAGTCGCAACGCTAAAGGCCTGCCCATAAAAGTCAGCGCTCAGCTGAGCCGCTCCCAATGCCAACGCAGATGGTCGGCCATGAAGGTCGAAACGAAATAATAGGAATGATCATATCCGGCCTGACGGCGTAGCGTCAGCGCGATCCCGGCCTCGGCACTGGCGTGCTCGAGAAGCTCGGGCCGAAGCTCTTCTTGAAGGAACTGATCGCTACCGCCGATGTCGATGAGCAGTTCAGGAACCCGGGCGCCGTCCTCGATCAGAGCCACTGCATCATGCTTGCGCCAGGCCGCGCGGTCATCCCCCAAATATCCAGCCAGCGCCTTCTTGCCCCACGGCACCTGCGACGGCGCAACAATCGGAGCGAAGGCTGAAACCGAGCGAAACATGCTTGGATTCCTGAGCGCGACCGTCAGCGCGCCATGCCCGCCCATCGAATGGCCGGTGATCGCCTGGCGGTAACCGTCGGCGGGAAACTCGCCAACGATGAGCGAGGGCAGTTCCTCGGTCACATAGGTCCACATGCGGTAGTTTTTCGCCCATGGCGCTTCGGTCGCGTCGACATAGAAACCGGCGCCTTTGCCGAAGTCGTAGGTTTCGCTGTCGGGCACATCGTCGCCCCGCGGACTCGTATCCGGCGCGACGAAGATCAGCCCATGCTCAGCGCAAACTGCGCGATATTCGCCCTTCTCGGTCACATTGGCATGCGTGCAGGTCAGACCTGACAGGTACCAGACCACCGGCAGCCTGCTCTTCGGCTGCGCCTGCGGCGGCAAGAAGATCGAAAACGTCATGTCGCTCGAAGTCGTGCTGGAGAAATGGCGGACGACCAGCTGACGTCCGCCATGCGACTTGTTGTCCGAGACGATCTCCAACGATCCTATTCCGCTTGGATGCGGTGCAAAGCGCAAAGCTTGTTGCCGTCCGGATCCCGCAAATATGCAAGATACAGCGGTCCGAGACTGCCGTGACGCACGCCTGGCGGATCCTCGATCGCGGTGCCGCCTGCTGCAACGCCGGCTTCCTGCCAGGCGTGGACCTGTTGAGGGCTTTCCATCGTAAATCCGATTGTCGAGCCATTGCCGTGGGTTGCAGGCTGACCGTCGATTGGAGGGCTGACCATGAAGATGCCGCCATTGTAGAGATAGGCGAGCCGACCCTTGTGGTCCTTGCGCCCCGGATTGCCGCCAATCGAGCCGAACAGTGCGTCGTAGAAGCCTTGCGAACGTTCGATGTCGTTGCTTCCGACCATGATGTGACTGAACATCTTGCCTCCCTCTAAATTTCCACCGCTTTGGTGGCGGTTGCCGGATCGCCCGTATTGGGCATGTCCTTCGGATCCATCAGTAGCAGCTTGACTTCACCCTTGCGCGCGCACGGCCGATGCTCGGTCCCGCGCGGAACCACGAACAGCTCGCCGGCTTCGAGCGTCACTGTGCGCTCGCGCAGTTCGATATCGAGTATTCCGTCGAGCACCAGGAACAATTCGTCGGTGTCATCGTGTCGATGCCAGATGAACTCGCCCTCGACCTTGACCAGCCGCACTTCATTGTCGTTGTAGCGCGCAACGATCCGCGGCGCCCAATGGTCGGAGAAACTTGCCAGCTTCTCTGGAATATTGACCTTCTCGGCCATCAGTAGACCACCACCGCGCGGATGCTTTTCCCGGCATGCATCAAATCGAAGCCCTGGTTGATATCTTCGAGACCGAGGGTGTGAGTGATCATCGGGTCGATGGCAATCTTGCCGTCCATGTACCAGTCGACGATCTTTGGGACATCGGTGCGGCCCTTGGCGCCGCCGAATGCAGTACCGCGCCAGTTGCGGCCAGTGACCAGCTGAAACGGTCGCGTAGCAATCTCCTTCCCGGCCTCGGCGACGCCGATAATGATGCTGGTGCCCCAGCCGCGATGGCAGCATTCCAAAGCGGTTCGCATGACTTCCGTGTTGCCGGTCGCGTCAAACGTATAATCCGCTCCGCCGTCGGTGATCTTCAAGACTTCGTCGATGATCGCCTGGCGGTCTTTGCCGCGGCCGTCGATGAAGTTGGTCATTCCGAACTTCAGGCCCCATTCCTCGCGGTCAGGGTTGATATCAACGCCAATGATCTTGTTCGCGCCGACGAGTTTCGCGCCCTGGATGACATTAAGGCCAATTCCGCCAAGGCCGAAGACGACGACGTTGGCGCCCGGTTCGACCTTCGCAGTCTTGATGACCGCGCCGACGCCGGTCGTCACCCCGCAACCGATATAGCAACTGGTGTTGAACGGCGCGTCCTCGCGGATTTTAGCGACCGCAATCTCGGGCAGCACAGTGAAGTTCGAGAAGGTCGAGCAGCCCATATAATGATAAATGGTCTCGCCCTTGTAGGAAAAACGGCTGGTGCCGTCGGGCATCAGGCCCTTGCCCTGGGTCGCACGGATTGCAGTGCACAGGTTGGTCTTGCCCGAGAGGCACGACTTACACTGGCGGCATTCGGGGGTGTATAGCGGGATCACATGATCTCCGGGTTTCACGCTCGTGACCCCCGCCCCGACTTCGCGGACGATGCCGGCGCCCTCATGGCCGAGGATCGAGGGAAAGATGCCCTCCGAATCGAACCCGTCCAGCGTATAGGCATCCGTGTGGCAGATGCCCGTCGCCATGATCTCGACGAGGACTTCCCCGACCTTTGGACCTTCAAGGTCGACCTCGACGATCTCGAGCGGCTGCCTGGGGGCGAAGGCGACGGCGGCGCGGGTCTTCATCTAATCGTCTCCACTGCTGTTGGCCGCGCCTATGCCTGCAAGAAGTGCCGTATCCAACCCGCTACGCGGGCATTGTCGTTGGGCGCATCGAGCGATGCGATCGCGGCATCGGGACCGGTCACCACGTCATAGCGCTTGGTGATCAGTGCCTTTGCGAATTCGACCGAAAATTCGGGATGGAATTGGAAGGAGATCGCCGGACGGTCGGTCCAGGCGAGCCCCGCATAAGGTGTGAACGAAGATTGCGCGAGGACGACAGTGTTCGGCGGCTGGATGATAATTTGATCCTGATGCGAGGCGGGAACTGCAATATCGCCGGCCCCGTCCATCCACGGCTCAGCGCGAACGAGCGCGTAACGGTGCAGGCCGACCCCCCAACCCTTGCTGGATTTCTCGACATGCCCGCCGAGCGCTTCGGCCATGGCCTGGTGGCCGAAGCATATGCCGACCATTCTGCTGCGCTTGGCAGCGCGGATGAATTCGAAGAGCGGAGCGATCCACGGTAGCGGCTGATACACCCCCGCAGGTGAGCCGGTGATGAGATAGGCTTTGTGCGCGGCCGCATTCTCGGGAAGCTCCCCGGCAGCGACGTCGAAGCGCTCGATCTTGAACTTTGGACCAAGCATCTCGCTGAACATCGCGACATAATCGCCGAACTCATCGGCGAGCGTACCGGGTGGACGGCCGGTCTCGAGGACTGCAACCTTCATCGGCTCTGCCTTGCCACCTCACCGGCCTTGGGCCAAGCTGGACTCATGGGGAGAGAGCTTGAGGGCCGTCACGCGCTGATCACCGGCGGCGGGACGGGTATCGGTGCAGCCGCCGCCCGGCACCTGCACGCCCAAGGTGCGAAACTGACACTGCTCGGAAGGCGGATGGAACCACTGCTTGCCGTCGCCGAGGAGATCGGCGGTTCGGCAATCGGCTGCGACGTCACCGAGCCGGAGCAGATCCACAAGGCCCTCGATGAGGCGCGGACGCTGAGCGGCCCGATCGACCTGCTGATCGTCAATGCCGGGATCGCCGAGAGCTCGCCGTTCCACAGGATGACCCGTGAGAGCTGGGATCGGATCATCGCAACCAACCTTACCGCAGCGTTCGAATGCTCGCGTGCGGCCATCGCTGACCTGTTGAAGAGCGATAGCGGTCGGCTGGTGTTCGTCGCCTCGGTCGCAAGCGTGAGGGGCGTACCTTATGCTGCGCATTATGCCGCTTCGAAGCACGGTCTGCTCGGCCTGATGCGCAGCCTGGCCGCCGAATATGCGAAGACCAGCCTCACTGTGAACGCGGTCTGCCCAGGCTATGTCGACACGCCAATGACCGACCAGTCGGTTGCACGAGTTTCGCAAATCACCGGCCGCAGTGAGGGCGACGCGCGCTCCGCGATCACCAGCATGAATGCAAGTGGGCGGCTCGTCGACCCAGAGGCAATCGGTAATGTGATCGCGATGCTTTGCCTGCCCCTCAATCGCGACATCAACGGCGCTGCGATCACCATCGACGGAGGAACGAGCGCGTGACCTTCGATCCCGCGGGCTTTGCTCCGGAGCATTTCTTGTGGAAATTCGACCATGGGGTCGCGACCGTCACCCTCAACCGGCCGGATCGCAAGAACCCGCTGACGTTCGAGAGTTATGACGAGCTTCGCGACACCTTCCATTCGCTGAGCCATGCACGGGCAGCAAAAGCTGTGGTGATCCGCGGCGCGGGCGGGAATTTCTGCTCGGGCGGCGATGTTCACGAAATCATAGGCCCGCTGACCAAAATGGACGGCGATGGGCTGCTACAGTTCACGCGCATGACGGGCGATTTGGTGCGGGCCATGCGCCACTGCCCGCAACCGATCATCGCCGCAGTGGAAGGCATTTGTGCGGGCGCGGGCGCAATCCTTGCCATGGCCAGCGACATTCGCTTCGGCCAGCCGGGATGCAAGACCGCCTTCCTGTTCACTCGTGTCGGTCTTTCGGGCGCGGACATGGGCGCCTGCGCAATCCTGCCGCGACTGATCGGCCATGGCCGCGCGGCCGAGCTGCTGTTCACCGGCCGTGAAATGACCAGCGACGAAGGTCTCGACTGGGGCTTCTACAATCGCCTGGTCGAGGATGTTCAGGCGGAAGCTTATGCGCTAGCCGACGAAATCGCGCGTGGTCCGTCGATCGCGCATTGCATTACCAAGCGCCAGCTCGATGCCGAGTGGAACGTGACCATCGACGAAGCGCTCGAAATGGAAGCGCGGGCGCAGGCACATTGCATGGAGACCGACGATTTCCGCAGAGCCTATCAGGCGTTCGCGACCAAGCAGAAGCCTGTTTTCCAGGGGAATTGATGGCCGACAGGAGCTTTCTCGCCTGGCCGTTCCTCGAGGAGCGCCACCGCGAACTGGTGGCGAGGCTGGAGGCTTGGTGCAAGGAGTGGATCTCCGATGCGCATCCCTCCGATCCTGACGCGACATGCCGCGCGCTGGTGGCGGAATATGGCCGCGCCGGCTTCCTCAAGCTTTGCGTTTCCGATGGCCAGGAGCGGCCCGACGTCCGCAGCCTTGCCCTCTGCCGGGAGATCCTCGCTCGCCATCTCGGCCTCGCCGATTTCGCCTTCGCGATGCAGGGGCTTGGCTCGGGCGCGATCAGCTTGTTCGGCACGGTCGAGCAGAAGCGCGAATGGCTGCCGAGGGTCGCGAGCGGGGAAGCAATCGCAGCCTTTGCAATGACCGAGCCCGAATGCGGTTCGGATGCGGCGAACATGTCCACCTCGGCCATGCTTGATGGCGACCATTGGGTGCTGGTCGGCGAGAAGAGCTACATCTCCAACGGCGGAATTGCCGATTTCTACGTGACCTTCGCGCGCACCGGCGAGGGTGAAGGTGCACGCGGCCTCTCGGCCTTCATCGTTCCCGCTGAGGCAGTCACGATTGCCGAGCGGATCGAGGTGATGGCGCCGCATCCGCTCGCTCGGCTCCGGTATGACAATGTTCGTATTCCCGCCGATTCGATCATCGGCGAACCGGGCGAAGGGTTTCGCATCGGCATGGAGACGCTGAACCTCTTCCGGGTGACCGTCGGAGCGGCGGCGCTGGGATTTGCGAGGCGGGCGCTGGACGAAGCGCTCACTTGGGTAAAGGGCCGCAGGCTCGGCAGCGGAACGCTCGCCGACAATGCGGTGACGCAGCAGAAGCTCGCCGACATGGCGACGAAAGTCGACGCGTCGGCGCTTCTGATCTACCGCGCGGCCTGGCAGCAGGACGAGGGCGGAAGCGACCACCGCCGCGCAGCGGCAATGGCCAAGCTCTACGCGACCGAAGCTGCGCAATCGGTCATCGACGCAGCGGTGCAGATGCACGGCGGCGCCGGCGTGACGAAGGGCATGAAGGTCGAAGAGCTCTACCGCGACATCCGCGCCCTGCGCATCTACGAAGGCGCGAGCGAGGTCCAGCGACAGATCATCGCCAGAGACCTGCTCAAGAGGAGCGTCCCATGAAGATCCTTCAGCCGCCGAACTGGTCGCGGCCCAAAGGCTATTCGAACGGCATCAGCGCTTCAGGACGAATGATCTTCACCGCGGGCGTTGTCGGCTGGGATGAGAATGAGCGCTTCCCGGATTGCACGCTCCACGGCCAGTTCGCGCAGGCGCTGATCAACACGCTCGAGATTCTCGCTGCCGACGGCGCCGGACCTCAGCATATTGCGCGGATGACGGTCTACGTCACCGACCGGCACGAATATGTGAATTCGCGCGACGAGATCGGCGCCGCCTGGCGCGAGATCATGGGTCCGAACTACCCGGCCATGGCGCTGGTCGAGGTGAAGGGACTGGTCGAAAGCGCCGCCAAGGTTGAGATCGAGACCACGGCCATCGTCGAGGACTGATGCGCGACACGTTCGTCGAGGACCGTCTGCCGCCGCCGGAACTGCTTCCGGAATTCCGCTTCGACCTGCCCGAGCTGCAGTACAAGGAGCGACTCAATGCCGCTGTGGAACTGCTGAAGGGCGGAGCGCCGGACGCCCCGGCGATTGTCAACGACCATGGACTCTGGACTTATGCAGAGCTCGAGCATTTCAGTGGGCGGATCGCCCGCCTCTTGGTCGAGGAAGAGGGGCTTATTCCCGGCAATCGCGTCCTCCTGCGCGGTCCGAACACCTATACGATGTTCGCTGCCTGGCTCGGCGTTCTGAAGGCCGGCGGCGTGGTAGTCGCGACGATGCCTTTGCTCCGTCCGAGCGAAATCGCGACGGTCATCAGCCGGGCGGACATCTCGCACGCAATCGTCGATAGCCGCTTTGTCGGCGACTTCCGCCAGGCAGTCGAGCAGGCACATAGTCTCGAGCATATCGTCAAATATGATGGCGATTACGGGAAGGGCGAGCTCGAAACTCGCGCCGCGTCGCTGCAGCCGCTTGCGCCCCTGGACACCGGCCGCGACGATCCAGCGCTGATCGCCTTCACCAGCGGCACGACCGGCGTGCCCAAGGGCTGCATCCAGTTCCACCGCGACATCATCGCGCCCTGCGACGCGTTCGCGAAGCATCTCATTGGACCCGAGCCCGGCGACATCTTCATGACCAGCGCGCCCATGGCCTTCACGTTCGGGCTCGGTATCACGCTGCTGTTCCCGCTGCGCTTCGGAGCGGCCGCGGCGACGATCGAGCAGGCGAACGCACAGGCGATGCTCGAGGCGATCGTGAAGCACGGCGTTTCTCACCTCGGCACCGCGCCCACTGCCTACAGGGCGATGCTCTCGCAGCCGGGCCTCGACGCCGCACTGGGGTCGCTGCGCTACTGCATTTCCGCGGGCGAGCATCTGCCCGAGGCGATCTGGCGCGCCTGGAAGGAACGAACCGGAATCGCGATCACCGACGGCATCGGCTCGACCGAAATGATGCACATCTTCGTTTCAGCCGCGGGCGACGAAGTCCGCCCCGGATCAACCGGCAAAGCGGTGCCCGGCTACGAGGCTTGCGTACTCGATGCCGCCAACAATCCCATGAGCCAAGGCGTCGGCCGTCTCGCGATCAAGGGGCCGACCGGCTGCCGCTATCTCGATGATCCACGCCAGCGAGATTATGTCGTCAACGGGTGGAACGTGACCGGCGACACCTATCGCCGCGACTCCGACGGCTATTATTGGTACCTTGCGCGCAGCGACGACATGATCGTCAGCTCGGGCTACAACATCGGCGCTCCGGAAGTTGAGAATGCGCTTCTCTCGCACCCGGCGGTTGCCGAATGCGCAGTGATCGGCGTCCCTTGCCCCGAACGCGGTCAGAAGGTGAAGGCGTTCGTGGTGCCAGCCGTTGATGCCGAGCCGTCGGAGGCGCTGGCCGCCGAACTCAAGGCCCACGTCAAGGCTGAGATCGCTCCTTACAAATATCCGCGGGAGATCGAGTTCGTGGAAGTGCTGCCCAAAACCGCGACGGGCAAGCTCAGGCGAAGCGAGCTAAGGAGCCGGTAATTCCAACCCTCGGCCACTGATTCAAGGTCCGTCATCCTGACCTCGCAGCTCATATGCGCATATTTTATGCGTATGAATAACCGGTTGAACTCCAATCGATCGAAACCCGGCGCGGCGACGCGCCCGACGAATCTTTCGCTCAGCGCTGCGCTTGTCGATGAGGCAAAGGAGTTGGGGGTGAACATCTCGCTCGCAGCAAGCTCGGGACTGGAGCGGGCGGTTGCCGAGAAACGGGCGGAACGATGGCTCGATGAAAATTGCGCGGCACTCGAATCATACAACCAGTTCGTCGCCAAGAATGGGCTGCCGTCAGAAGAATTCCGCCTGTTCTAAGATGCCGCAGTTTGACATTCATCGCCTGGCGGACGGACTCGTCATCAACTGCCAGTCGGATCTGCTGGAGCAAATCGACAGCAGGTTTGTGGTGCCGCTCGTGCCCAGAATGGACGCCCCCAAGGTTGCGGCGCGATTGAATCCGGTCTTTGAGATCGACGGCAAGGACTATGTCATGCTGACGCAGGCCGCGACAGCTGTACGACGTCGAGAACTCGGGGCGTGGTCGCATCTGTCGCGGAACGCTCATTCGAAGTTGCAGGCGCTCTCGACATTCTCGTGAACGGCATTTGAAGCCGTCGAATAGTTACTCGAACTCCACAATGACCTGATCGACTGCAAGGCTGTCGCCCGCCTTTGCCGGTGTCGCCCTGACCGTTGCCGCCTTGGGCGCGCGAAGGATGTTCTCCATTTTCATCGCCTCCATCACTGCGACCGGCTGTCCGGGCTCGACATGATCGCCGACGGCGACGTCGAGCCTGGTCAGTAGCCCCGGCATCGGCGCCAGAAGAAGCCGCGACAGGTCGGGCGGCGGCTTGTCGATCATGTGCATGGCGAGCTCGGCGACATGCGGGACAAGCACCTGCACTTTGTGGGTGCGCCCACGCGTTTGAAGCTCCCAAATTCGGCCGACGCGGCGCACCTGGACGATGCGGCGGCGCCCGTCGACGCTGACCGACAGCAGCCTTTGTCCAGGCACCCAGCGCCCGATGATGTCGATCAGCTCGCCGCCGTCCAGGACAGCGAGCGTGCCGCCCTTGTAGGGCTTGATCCGAACCTTGTGCTGTTCGCCCGCGATCCTGACTACGCGCTCGCACAGGACGTGGATCGGCGGACCGAGCTGGCCGTCGATTTCCGCAGCGCGCTCGTCGGTGATGACTGCGACCATTCCGGCAATGACCGCAAGGTCGCTGATGAGCTGCGCATCGGCAGCGGCGCCCGCGAATCCTTCCGGATACTCATCGGCGATGAAGCCGGTGGTGATATCGCCCGAGCGGTAGCGCGGGTGCTGCATCAGGGCCGACAAGAAGTCGACATTGTCGCTGATGCCCTCGATCACGAACTGGTCGAGAGCGTCGACCTGCGCGTCGATCGCCTTTTCGCGCGTGGGCGCCCAGGTGATCAGCTTGGCGATCATCGGGTCGTAGAACAGGCTGACCTCGCCGCCGTCCGCTACCCCGTCATCGACGCGGATGCGTTCCTCGGAGCCTTCCTGCTTGTTCGAGAGGGGTGTGGCGCGAGGCGGCCAGTATCGAACCAGTCTTCCGGTGGACGGCAGGAAATGCCGGTACGGATCCTCGGCATAGACGCGCGTTTCGACTGCCCAGCCGCCTAGCTTCACATCCGCTTGCGTGAAGGCGAGCTTCTCGCCCGCAGCGACGCGGATCATCTGCTCGACGAGATCGAGCCCGGTCACCTCTTCGGTTACCGGATGTTCGACCTGGAGCCGGGTATTCATTTCTAGGAAGTAGAAACTCTTCCCTGTCGGGTCCGCGCCCGAGACGATCAGCTCGACCGTGCCGGCGGAATAATATCCGACCGCCCGCGCAAGCGCGACCGCCTGCTCGCCCATCGCCTTGCGCATCCTGGCCGTGACGAAGGGCGAGGGCGCTTCCTCGACCACCTTCTGGTGGCGGCGTTGGATCGAGCATTCGCGCTCGCCCAAATAGAGGATGTTGCCGTGCTTATCGCCCAAGACCTGGATCTCGATGTGCCGCGGCTGCTCGATAAACTTTTCGATGAACACGCGGTCGTCGCCGAAGCTATTCAAGCCCTCGCGCTTCGTGGCTTCGAAACCCTCGCGCACGTCAGTCTCGTTCCAGGCGAGGCGCATGCCCTTGCCGCCGCCGCCGGCCGAGGCTTTCATCATCACCGGAAAGCCGATCTCCAAAGCTATTCTGACCGCTTCGTCGGTCGTTGCGATGTCGCCGAGATAGCCGGGCACGACGTTGACCCCCGCTTTTTGCGCGAGCTTCTTGGATTCGATCTTGTCGCCCATTGCGGCAATTGCTTCGGGCGGCGGACCAATGAAGGTGAGCCCGGCTTCCGCGAGCGCCTTGGCGAAGCTCTCACGCTCGGAGAGGAAACCGTAGCCGGGATGCACGGCCTCGGCGCCCGTCGCCTTGCAGGCGTCGATAATCAGTTCGGGGTTGAGATAAGATTCGGACGCAGGCGGCGGGCCCAGCCGAACCGCTTCATCCGCCAGTCTGACGTGCGGCGCGCGGGAGTCGGCATCGGAATAGACTGCGACGGTCTTGATGCCCATGGTCCTAGCCGTGCGGATCACTCGGCAGGCAATCTCGCCGCGATTGGCGATGAGGATCTTTTTGAACATGCGGCTCATCTCGGTTTCTTGGCGCGGTAGACGCCGAGCGCCCTGACCAGCAAGCCGATCGACCGCTTGAGGGTGAGGGTCGTCTTGATCGTTCCGAACAATCCAAAATGATCAATGGTCGCGGCCGCGATCAGCTGCCCGAGCAGCACGTAGAAGATGGCATTGCCAATGCCGATGCGCGGCCCCGACCAGGTCACCGACAGCATATAGAAGACGACACCGAGTGCGGCTGCGTACGACCAGAGTGGAGCGCGCAGCAATGCATTCGCTGGCGGCAGGAACGCGCTATTCACGCCGCAGCCTCCGATGGCCGAGCGACCCTTCCACCTGGAACGAGTCCGGACAGCCAAATGAATTTCACTCCGCCGCCTCATCCAGCGGCGGGCGATTGTGGCCGAGCAAGCGAAGTACCTCGTCGGCGGCGTCGGCGAGGTTGGTGCCAGGGCCGAAGATCGCTTGCACGCCAGCGGAGCGGAGCATCGCATAATCCTGAGGCGGAATGACCCCGCCCGCGACCACCTTGATGTCGACGCGGCCCATCTCCTTCAAGGCTTCGATCATTTCGGGGATAAGCGTCCGGTGTCCCGCGGCGAGCGAGCTTGCGCCGACCACGTCGACGTCATTGTCGACGGCCATTTGCGCAGTCTCGCGCGGAGTCTGGAACAGGGGCCCGGGGATCACTTCGAAGCCGAGGTCAGCGAATGCGGACGAGACCAGGTTGGCACCTCGATCGTGCCCGTCCTGACCCATCTTCGCAATCATGATCCTGGGCTTGCGGCCGAGGCGATTGGCGACGACACGCGTGCCTTCTTCAGCCATTTTCCATCGGCCGTCCCCTCGCGCGGTGCCGTAGATTCCGCGCACCGGCTCGGGTTTGGTCCGGTAACGACCGAACGCGCGCTCGAGCGCATCTGAAATTTCGCCCAAAGTGCAGCGAACGCGCGCCGCCTCGACGCTTAATTGAAGAAGGTTGGCATCGCCGCGAGCTCCCTCTTCCAGCGCGTCGAGCGCCGCGCGCGCTTGTCCTTCATCGCGGCTCTCCCGAACTTTCTCGATCCGCATGATCTGCGATGCGCGGACCTTGGCATTGTCGACTTCGAGGATGTCATGCTCCGGCTCATTCTGGAGCCGATAGCGATTGACTCCGACGATCACCGTTTCGCCCGTGTCGACCTTGGCCGCGCGCGCCGCCGCGGCTTCTTCGATGCGATGCTTGGGCAGCCCTTCGGAAACCGCCTTGGTCATTCCGCCGTGCGCCTCGACTTCCTGGATCAGCTGCCAGGCGTGCTCTTCCAGTTCGCGCGTCAACTTCTCGACGTACCAGCTTCCACCCAAGGGGTCGGCGACCGCCGTAACCCCGCTTTCTTCCGCTAAAATCAGCTGCGTGTTGCGGGCGATGCGCGCGCTAAAATCGGTCGGAAGCGCGATCGCTTCGTCGAAGCTGTTGGTGTGCAGCGACTGCGTTCCGCCAAGCACCGCCGCCAATGCCTCGATCGTCGTGCGGACGATGTTGTTATAGGCGTCCTGCTCGGTCAAGCTGACGCCCGATGTCTGGCAGTGGGTCCGGAGGCGCTTGGACTCGTCCTTCGTGGCGCCGAGTTCGGTCATGATCCGATGCCACAGGGTTCGCGCTGCGCGAAGCTTCGCGACCTCCGTGAACAGGTTCATTCCGATGCCGAAGAAGAAGCTGAGACGCGGCGCAAAATCGTCAATGTCGAGCCCATCGGAACAGGCGCAGCGCACATATTCCATCCCGTCGGCGAGCGTGTAAGCGAGCTCCTGGACCGCCGTCGCTCCAGCCTCGTGCATGTGATAGCCAGAGATCGAGATCGAGTTGAACCGGGGCATTTCTTGAGCGCAATAAGCGATGATGTCGGAGACGATCCGCATGCTCGGTTCGGGCGGGTAGATATAGGTGTTGCGGACCGCGAACTCTTTCAAAATGTCGTTCTGGATCGTTCCGGTGAGCTTGGCGTGGGGCACGCCCTGCTCTTCGCCAGCGACGATGAAGAAGGCCATGACCGGAAGCACTGCACCGTTCATCGTCATGCTGACGCTCATCTCGCCAAGCGGGATTCCGTCAAACAGCAATTTCATGTCCTCGACCGTGTCGATCGCAACACCGGCCATGCCGACGTCGCCGGCAACGCGCGGATTATCGCTGTCGTAGCCGCGGTGGGTCGCAAGATCGAAGGCGACGGAAAGACCCTTCTGCCCCGCGGCGAGGTTGCGGCGGTAGAAAGCGTTGGATTCTTCGGCGGTCGAGAAGCCGGCATATTGTCGGATGGTCCATGGCCGGCCGGCGTACATCGTTGCGTAGGGACCGCGCGTGAAGGGCGCGACACCGGGATAGCCGCTGTCGATGCCGCCTGCGTCTTCAGGGCCGTAGACGGCCTTCAGCCGAATGCCTTCGAAAGTCTCGTGGCCCAGGTCCTTGCCGCGCGACTCCCTCGCCGCGAGCGTCTCCCAATCGTTCCGGCTCGTCCCCTCGACCATGAACGATCCCTAGCCTGTTGAAATCTTAACCTCAAACGCAGCGGACGCCTGACCCCGCCATCAGTCGTCCTGTTGCGAGACTATCCTTCCGGCCAGCCGCGCGAGCGGTCCGAACGCCACGCCGGGCGGGTCATGTTCGTGACCTGCGAGCGGCGGTACACGGCCTTGGTAGACGGGCGCCAGGCTTTGCATCCAACGTTGGAACGCGCGCTGCTGTTCGACGAGCGACGTGACCTGATCGAATTCGGCCGGTTCGAAGCCATTGATGGAGTGTGTTTCTTCCACTCCCGGGACCAGTTCGTGAACGACAGGAAACAGCTCGTCCGGCTTGGGCCAGCAGTCGCGCCGCGCGACCGCGTGCAGAAGCCGCCAGCCGTCCGGCTCGATCGATTTGCGATATTCTGCGAGCGCCTCGAACAGCGTTCTTCCTTCAAAGCTGCGCGGAGTTTCTTCGCTAATGTGCTCGGGCGAGTCGGCCAGCTCGCCGAGGAAGCAGCGATAGCCGCGTTGGTGAGATGCATTGTAGCGCAACGGCACCTCCCTCACCGAACCGTCCGCTCGTCCAATCCTGAGGACGGTTCGCTCGGTCCGCATCAGCGGGCTCCTTTCGGCGTCTCCATGATCTCGGTGAGCACTCCGCCCATGTCCTTAGGGTGCACGAAGAAGACTAAGGTTCCGTGAGCGCCGATCCGCGGCTCACCGAGAATTCGGGCGCCCTTTGCCTCGAGTTCGGCCTTGGCTGCGTGGATATCGGGAACTTCGAAGCAGACGTGATGCTGCCCGCCGAGCGGGTTCTTTTCGAGGAACTTCCCGATCGGCGATGTTTCGCCGAGCGGTTCGATCAATTCGATCTGGCTGTTGGGCGTGTCGACGAAGCAGACCCGGACACCCTGTGCCGGGAGGTCGAACGGTTCCCCGTGCGGCTCCGCGCCGAACATGGTGCGGTAAAGATCGAGACTTTTCTCGATCGAAGGCGTCGCGACGCCGACATGGTTGAGGCGGCCCAGCTTCATTTGGTCACTCCGTGATCCGGCCCTTGAGTCGAGCCATCCCTTCGATTTGCCGTAAGAAGGCAAGTTGGCCCCGGATCAAGCCTGGTAACGAGTCAGTGCTCGACCGTCACTTCAGTCGTGACGCTATTGGCAATGAAACATGCTTCGTGCGCCCGGTGGTGGAGATCGGCGATGATTGGTTCGTCTGGCGGATCATGGCTCCAGGTTACACGCGGGTGCAGCGTGACTCGGGTCATCGCCATTTTGCCGTCGGAGCGCTTCTCGAGCTCGCCTTCGGCTTGGTCGACATATTCCCCGACTACGAACCCCGCGCGCCGCGCGAAGTCGATGAAGAACAGCATGTGGCATGACGAGAGCGAAGCGACAAATGCTTCCTCGGGATCAATGCCGGTCGAATCCGACCAGGGCGCGGGCACGATATGTGGGCTTGCGCTGGCCCGGATCACTGCGCCGCCGTCGAACGCCCATTCGTGCGCGCGGCTGTACTGTCCCCCGGTGAAGTCGCCCTCGCCGGTGCGGCTCCAGCGGATCGTGGCAGTGTAGGTGCTCATCTGCGCTCACCGGCACGCTGATCTTGTTTCAGCATCCATCGCGGCTCGAAGTCGCAGGCGGATTAGCTCACTCATGGGGACACCATTGCGTTTCGGAGTCGCCCTAAGCCGATCCTTCGCTTCGACCGAGAGGGCAAAATCGATGGG
>DASVYN010000080.1:0-18479 GCA_036392155.1 Sphingomicrobium sp. | reverse complement strand
CCATCCTCGGGATTGCGTCCAGCATGGGCCGAGCGGCCTCGGATGATAATCGCGAAGTTACCGCTTCCTGGCCGGGCCGCCGCGAGCGTCCCGTCGGCCAGCGCGGCGGGCTCGTAGGTCAGCGCAGCGCGCTTGCCCTCGGCCGCCTGCGCAAGCAGCACTGCCGATGCAGGCGAGCCCACTTCCTCGTCGCTGTTGATCACCACTTCATAGCCGATGCGGTCGGCAACCGGGCTCTTTTCGACAGCTTTGAGGGCAGCGAGCATCAGTGCGATTCCGCCTTTCATGTCGGCGACACCCGGGCCGTTCAGGATTCCGTTCTCCAGCCAGCGGGTCGACTGAAAAGCGTGATCGCTGCCGAACACCGTGTCCATATGACCGGTGAAGAGCAATTGGACCGGTGCGGTCGGCCGAACCGTCAGGTGCAGGTGCCGCCCATGCTCGATCTCAACCGTGCGCCCGGCACAATCCACGGCTTCGACCTTCGCCGGCCGCTCGAGCCGGATTAGACCCGGAAGCGCGGCGAAGGAATCGACCAGCAGGTCCGCCATCCGCTCGAGCCCGGCCAGGTTGCGCGAGCCGCTGTTGACCGCTGCCCAGCCGAGCAGCTGAGCGAGCATCGGTTCGGCGGCCGCGCGTTCGACCACCGCGCGCTCACTCGACGATAGTAACGCCATGGAAACGGCTCTAGCCGGGCCTCAGGCGGAACGCCACACCGGCTAGGCGGTCACAACCACCGGTTCGCGCCCGAGCAGCTCGGCGAGGCGGACCAGCCGACGTTGAACCTGATCGCCGATCAAAGCCTCCTCACCGCGGCGGACGGTGAGTTGCACTGCACCGTTCACGTCCGCGAGGCGGGTGCGCTTCAAGACCGATCCAACACCACCCGACAATCGTTGGCCGAGCCGCATCGCCTGGCCCCAGCAGTGGGCGCGCCTCAGCTGCTCGTCCTTGCACAGCTGCGCGAGCCGCGCATTGGGCAGACGATCACGACCGAAATTGGCCGACAGTGCCTGGGCCATGATGACTCGGCCTGTCGGATTCACCGCGACCCAATTGCCATGGAGCGCCATCTCGATTCCGCGGTCGGCGCGGAAGCCCGGATTGGCCTGCCAGGCGACGTCCGCGAGCAGGCAGGAGGCGAGGCGCAGCCGCCTCATCGCCGGCCCGTCGTCGAACAAGGGCGCGATCCACGCGTCGAGCAAATCGCCGTGCTGGCCGAAGCGATGCTCGCCGCCGCCTGCCTCCCTGGCTTCGACGATTAACGGATCGCTCCGCCGTTCGTTCTTGGTCAGAGCCGCATAGAGCAGACCCTCACGGATGCCGTAGGTCGACACCACAAGCTGCGACGGCTCAAGCTCTTCGACCAGCAGCTCAAGCAGCATCGCAGCGGCCGGAGAAGTGGCGAGGCGCGGCGGCGCGGCCGCGCTCGTCAAGCGCGGATCCAGTGCCCGAACCAGCTTTCTCAGCTCCTTCACCCGCGCCGGCTTCATTCGATATTGATGGGTGATCGGCAATGGAAAATCAGTCGCCAGCATGTCGATCCGCGCAAGTGCGCGCCACGATCCGCCGACCATGAAGAATGTCCGGCCGCGCGCCTGCTCCTTCAACGGCGACTTCTTGAGAGCGGCCTTCAGCACTTTGCGTGCCTCGCGCTCTCCGCTTGCGCTGGGATCGAGTCGCAGCACGCCGAGCGGGACAGAGATCCCGCAACTCGCTTCGCCGTCGGCGACGTCGACCAGCTCAAGGCTGCCCCCCCCGAGGTCGCCGACCAGCCCGTCGGCTTCGGGAATTCCCGAAATCACGCCTTCGCCGGCGAGTTCCGCTTCGCGCGCCGCGCTGAGGATTTCGCAGGGGAGGCCGATCCGCTCGATATCCCGCACGAGCTCGGGCCCATTTTCGGCGTCCCGAACCGCCGCAGTTGCGACCACCTGCATCCGCTTGACCTTCATATGGTCGAGCAGCAGCTTGAACCGGCTCAATGCGGCAAGGGTCTTCGCGCACGCCTCCAAGGGAAGTCTGTGCGACCGGTCGAGACTGCTCCCGAGGCCGGCCAATACCTTCTCGTTGAAGATCGGCGTCGGAATGCGGGCCGGTCCGGCGTAGACAACGAGCCGGACCGAGTTTGACCCGATGTCGATGATCCCGACGGGCTCGGCGTGTTTCAGGGCTTATCGTCCCCGCTGGAATCGCAGCTTGGGCACCTTGCGGCCCTTCTTGAGGGCCCTGCCGCGGCCCGACAGGCTCGGGTTCGACATGAAATAATCGTGGAGGTTGAACTCGTGTCCTGGCTTGGCATGGAGCCGCGTGTAGCTGCCGTCGGGGTTCAATCGCCAGCTTTGCTCATTGTCGATGAGGTTGGCGACCATCACTTGGTCAAGCAGCTGCGCGTGCACCGTCGGGTTCTCGATCGGCAGCATATATTCGATCCGCCGATCGAAGTTGCGCGGCATCCAGTCCGCCGAGCTGATGTAGACCCTCGCTGCGCCATGCGGCAGCGGATGTGCATTGGCGAAGCACCACAGGCGGGCATGCTCGAGAAAGCGCCCGACGATTGATTTGACGTAGATGTTCTCGCTCATCCCCGGAACTCCGGGCCTGAGGCAGCAAATGCCGCGTACGACGAGGTCGATCTGCACCCCCGCGGCGCTCGCTTCATAAAGCTTGTCGATGATGAACTGATCGACGAGCGAGTTCAGTTTCGCCCATATTCCCGCCGCCTTGCCCGCCTTTGCATTCCCGATCTCCGTGTCGATCAGCTTGATGAGATCGGTCCGCATATTCTGCGGCGAAATGACGAGCTGCTTCAAATTCTTGGGCTCGAGATAACCCGTAATATAGTTGAACAGCTTGGCTGC
The DNA here is from genome assembly GCA_036392155.1 of Sphingomicrobium sp. Lineage (GTDB taxonomy): Bacteria > Pseudomonadota > Alphaproteobacteria > Sphingomonadales > Sphingomonadaceae > Sphingomicrobium. The sequence continues at coordinate 15,621 of DASVYN010000080.1, read as the reverse complement.
ATCGCGGCCGATCTGCGGGTTGGCGGTGAAGTAGCTAAGGTCCGTGTAAATTCGCGCGGTCACCGGATGATAATTGCCGGTGCCGAAATGGCAGTAGGTGCGAAAGCCCTTTTCCTCGCGCCGGACAACCATCGACACCTTGGCGTGGGTCTTCCACTCGATGAAGCCGTAGACGACCTGCACTCCGGCGCGCTCGAGGGCGTTGGCCCACATCAGATTCTGCTCTTCGTCGAAGCGGGCCTTGAGCTCGATCACCGCAGTGACCGATTTGCCCGCCTCGGCGGCATCGATCAGCGCACGGATGATCGCCGACTGCTTGCCGGCGCGGTAGAGCGTCTGCTTGATCGCAACGACCTCCGGGTCTGCGGCCGCCTGCTGGATGAATTCGACGACCACCTCGAAGCTCTCGTACGGGTGGTGGACGAGGATGTCCTTTTCCCTGATCGCTGCGAAGCAATCGCCGCCATGCTCGCGGATCCGCTCGGGGAAGCGGGGCGTGAACGGAGTGAACTTCAGGTCGGGCCGGTCTTCCTCCACCAGCTGCGAGAGTTCGTTCATCCCGAGGAAACCCCGAGTTTCCGAGGTGATTGCATTGGCGGCGTCCAATCCGTCCTTGACCACTGCCACGAGGCTTTCGGGCATGCCCGGCTCGAACTCCAGACGCACCACGCGTCCACGGCGCCGGCGCTTGATCGCAGTGCGGAAGTATAAAGCGAGATCCTCCGCCTCCTCCTCGACTTCGATATCGCTGTCGCGAATGATCCGGAATGCGCCGCCGCGCAGCACCTCATATTTGGGAAAGAGGTAATCGGTCTTGCGCCGGATCAGCATTTCGAGCGCGATATAGCGGCCGCTTTCACCGGGAAGGCGAACGAACCGCGGGACGCTCGGCGGCGCCATGATCAGTTCGCGAACGATGTTCCGGCCCTTCTTGAGCTCGAAAATCAGCGAAAGTCCCATGTTCGGGATGAATGGGAAGGGGTGGGCCGGGTCGATCGCCTGAGGCGTCAGCACCGGAAAGACCTGCTCGCGAAAATGCTGGTCGAGCCAGCCCTCGGTCCTCTCGTCAAGCGGCTCGCCTTCAACCACATGCATGCCGCAAATGTCGAGCTCGCGTTGCAGCGTTCCCCAGACTTCGTGTTGACTGGTGACCAGCCGGTCGGCCTCGGCAATGATCGCGCTCAGCTGTTGCGCGACGGTTAGTCCGTCCATCGACCGCTCTTCGACACCCAGCGTCTGATGGGCCTTGAGACCGGCGACCCGAACCATGAAGAATTCGTCGAGGTTGCTGGCTGAAATCGAGAGGAAACGCAGCCGTTCGAGCAGCGGGTGCCTGGGGTTGCATGCCTCCTCAAGCACCCGGCGATTGAAGGCGAGCCAGCTGAGTTCGCGGTTGAAGTAGAGCGCATCGGCCTGGGGCGACTCGTGAGTCGCCGGCGCGGCCGCGACCGGCGCTTCGGGAACAGTGTCCATCAGCTGGTCACGTAGGGAGAGGATGCGCGTCTTCTGGTCCAAAACATGTCGCCGAACTGAAACAGAGCGATGTTACAGAGATGTGACTAGAAATGGTATGAGGCATGCTTCACTCGTACCCATGAGGGGGAAATCGGTGTCGAAGGACAAAAAGAAAAAGCAGGACGAGAAGGGAAAGAAACGCAATAAGAAGGGCAACGGCTCCACCCGTGGAAAGGCTCCCAGGAAGGCGGCCAAGACCCTTCAGACACTTACCGAGAATCCGGTCGTGGCCGATGTCGTTGCAACTGCGCTCATCGCCATGGCTTCGGCGCTGAAGGATTCCGACAAGGCGCGCCGCCTCGCCTCCGAGGCCGGCGACCAGCTGGAGAAGCTCTCCAAAGCCAGTGCCAAGCAGGGCAATGCGATGTGGGATCTCGCACTCGATATCGGCCGGCGCACGCTGGAGACCCTGGCGGGCGAAGAAAACGCGCGAGGGAAGGGCGGAAAGCCCCGTTAGCAAGACATGTCGATCAACGCTTGTTGACTCTTCGGTTACGGCCGGGGAAGTAATCCGCAGCCATCATAGGTTAGCGCTCACATGACCATCAGTCGGCCCGCTGCTTTGATCGTTGAAGATCAACCGTTTCTCGGACTTGTTGCTTCCGACATCCTCCGCGAATCGGGCTTCGACACCTTTCATGCTTATGATGCGAGCGACGCCGCAGCGATGCTCAACGCCCATCCCGAAATCGAAGTGATGGTGACCGAGGCGCAACTGCCCGGAGAAGTTACTGGTCTCGAGCTTTGCCGGCGGGTTTCGCGCGAGCGGCCGCACGTCCAGCTCGTGGTGACTGCGGCGACTCCGGAACTGCACCAGACCGAAGTTCCGAGCGGCGCACGAGTGCTGCGCAAGCCTTATGCGAGCGGCGAGCTTAGAACGCTCGTCGCCGCCAAGGCGCTGCTCGCATAAGGCCTGATTCTCGCAAACCAAAGTCCAGCTGAAGCGCGCCCATGCACGCACGCTGGCAGATTCGGGCGGCCGGTTGAACTCCCGCGGTTTGCAAGGGTTCGACACAGGGCCGCTTGGTGCACCGGATCGTGCCAACGGCCGCCGGCTCAAGGGGCTTCGCCCGCCGAAATCGATGCACGCGAAACGGAAATTCAGTCGCGATTCTTGACTATCGACGTAAGCTTGGCAGTCGATGAGGGCATTGGCCGGGACTTCTTTCGGCCGACGAAGCAGAGGCCCAGGTGCCATGGAACATCACCTCCACGTCCCGCACATTCCCCATCCGCATATTGAGCTGCGCAAGGAGTTCCTGAAGCGACAACGCGAGGAAGTGCGCGGCTTCAACAATTCGCTCGCGGTAATGATCACCAACATCGTTGGCACGATGTGGTGCGCTTATGCCTTTGCGATATTGGCGCTGATCAGCCTGCCGGAAGCGATCAGGGGCGGCACAAGCGCGCTCGTGGCGTGGGTCGCCCAAACCTTCCTCCAGCTGGTGCTTTTGTCGATCATCATGGTCGGCCAGAAAGTGGCTGCCGAAAAGTCCGATCGCCAGCTGGAACAGACCTACATGGATGCGGAAGCTTTGCTCCAGATCAGCGACGACATGCATAAGCTGCTGAAGCAGAATCACGTCTTGACCGAGCAGATCAACCAGCTGGTGGCCCGCAATACCGAGTTGGTCGAGCACATCGATCAGCTCGTGGGTCGTGAAGGCAGGGGTTGAGACGGCAGCGGCCGGAGCGACTCACAGATGGCCGGAAAATTCTTCGAGCAGCCGGCGGTAGAGGGCGCGCTTGAACGGAACGATCAGCTCGGGGAGCTGCGCGGGTTCGATCCACTTCCACTCGCGAAATTCGGGATGCTCGGTCGCGATATTGATGTCGTCGTCCCGGCCGAGGAAACGGGCGATGTACCAGTCCTGGTCCTGCCCCTTATATTTTCCGCCCCAAAGCCTGGGTCGAAGCTCTTCCGGCAGGTCATATTTCAAGCGCTCCGGACAGTCGGCGATGCGCTCGACCAGGTCGGGGCGGATGCCGGTCTCCTCCTCGAGCTCCCGAAGCGCCGTCGCCCACGGATCGTCCTCGCCCTCGTCGATCCCGCCTTGCGGCATCTGCCAGGCCTCGTCGGTATTATCGATCCGAGCGCCGACAAACACTTTGCCCTCGCTGTTGAGGAGCATCACGCCGACCCCGCGGCGGTAGCGATCACCATTGGTCATGCCTCGTCAGTGGAATGCAGATAGCGTCAAGGCAATGCCCAAGGTGATGCTTCTTGCCGGACGATCCGCAGATCAGAGAAAGGTAGCGAACAAAGCGGGACAGGCATAAAGAGGTGGCAACTCGCAACTCACGTGTTTTGTAAGGATTCTTTCCGTGGCGACAGCCACTCATCTCCTCACCGAAAAAGAAGCCTCGGCGCATCCGCCGGCCGAAACAGTCGTTGTCCGCTTTGCCGGCGACTCCGGCGACGGAATGCAGCTGACCGGCGGCCAGTTCACCCTCTCCACGGCGCTTGCCGGCAACGACCTTGCGACCTTCCCCGATTTTCCGGCCGAGATCCGCGCGCCGCAGGGTACGACGTTCGGTGTCTCCGCCTTCCAGATCAACTTCGGTTCGACCGCGATCGAGACTGCCGGCGATCAGCCCGATGTGCTGATCGCGATGAACCCCGCGGCGCTCAAAGTGAACGCGAACCAGCTTCGCGAGGGCGGCCTGATCATCGCCGACGAGGGCGAGTTCACCCAGCGCAATCTTGCCAAGGCTGGCTATGAGCATAATCCGCTCGAAGACGGCAGTCTTTCGAGATGGCAGCTCGTCCATTTCAACATTTCGCAGCTGACGCTCGATGCCGTGAAGCCCTTCGGCCTGGGCAACAAGGAAGCGCTGCGTTGCAAGAATATGTGGACGCTGGGGCTTGCGCTCTGGATGTTCGATCGCGATCGCCAGCCGATCGTCGACTGGCTCAAGGCGAAGTTTGCAAAGACGCCCGAGCTTGCCGAAGCCAATATCGCGGCGCTCAACGCCGGCCACGCTTATGGCGAAACCGTCGAGATGGGTGCTCCGTTCAAGCAGCACCATATCGCAGCCGCACCAGCCGAGCCTGGCCTCTACCGCACTGTAACGGGTGCCGAGGCGCTTGCGCTCGGCCTCGTTGCCGGCTGCGAGCTCGCCGGCGTCAGCATGTTCTTCGGCTCCTATCCGATCACTCCGGCGAGCCCGCTGCTGCACCACCTCGCGCGGCTCAAGGAATTTGGGATCACGACCTTCCAGGCGGAGGACGAGATCGCGGCGATCTGCGCGGCAATCGGTGCGAGCTACGCGGGCCAATTGGGTATTACATCCTCCTCGGGCCCGGGGATCGCGCTAAAGACCGAGGCGCTGGGACTGGCGGTCATGACCGAGCTTCCGCTGGTCGTGGTCAATTCGCAGCGCGGCGGCCCGTCGACCGGACTTCCGACCAAGACCGAGCAATCGGACCTCTATCAAGCGGTCTATGGCCGCAACGCGGATTCACCCCTGCCGGTGATCGCCGCTCGTTCGCCGGCGGATGCCTTCGACTGCGCGATCGAGGCCTGCCGCATCGCAACCAAATATATGACTCCGGTCATTCTCCTGACCGACGGCTATATCGCCAATGCCGCCGAGCCGTGGCGGGTGCCGGACATGGGCAACTATCAGCCCTTCCCGGTCAAATTCTTCGATACTCCGCCGGCGGAAGGGCAGGGGGTGATGCCCTTCGCCCGCGGCGATGGTCTCGCGCGGCCGTGGATCAAGCCGGGCACTCGGGGCCTCGAGCACCGCATCGGCGGGATCGAGAAGCAGCCCGGCACCGGCAACATCGATTATTCGCCCGCTGCGCACCAGGAAATGAGCGACACGCGCGCGGCAAAGGTGCTCGGCGTCGCCAATACCATTCCCGACCAGGAGGTCTGTATCGGCCGTGAAGGCGCCGAGCTTGCAGTGGTTGGCTGGGGCTCGACCTTCGGTCCGATCCACCAGGCGGTGCGCCGCGCGATCGCCAAGGGCCAGGATGTCGCCCATGTCCACGTTCGGCACGTCTGGCCAATGCCGAAGAACATGGCCGTCCTGCTCAAGGGTTTTAAACATATCCTCGTGCCCGAGATGAACATGGGCCAGTTCAAGACCGTGTTGCGCGACCAGTTTCTGGTCGATGCGCAGCCGCTCACGAAAGTCAGCGGTCACCCGTTCCGAATCGCCGAGATCGAAGCTGCGATTGATGCGCAACTGGGAGCGACAAATGGCGACTGATCGCACGACTCTAGCGAACCTTGGACGATGAAACCTCTGACCGTCTGGCCGATGCTGATCCTGTTGGCCGCGCTCATTTTGATCATTATTTGGCTGAGACCACACGGATGAACGATCTCACTTCCATTCCGACCACCACCGCCAAGGACTGGGCGAGCGACCAGGAGGTCCGCTGGTGCCCAGGATGCGGCGATTATGCGGTGTTGAAGGCCGTGCAGCGGACGATGCCCGACCTCGGCGTCGCTCGTGAGAAGACGGTGTTCATCTCCGGCATCGGCTGTTCGAGCCGCTTTCCTTATTACATGTCCACCTACGGCTTCCATACGATCCATGGCCGCGCGCCGGCCATTGCCACCGGCGTCAAGCTCGCCAACCCCGAGCTCGATGTGTGGATCATCACCGGCGACGGTGATGCGCTCAGCATCGGCGGCAATCACACGATGCATGTGCTGCGCCGCAATCTCGATTGCCAGATCCTCCTGTTCAACAATGAGATCTACGGCCTCACCAAGGGCCAATATTCGCCGACCAGCCGGGTCGGCACGCGCTCGCCCTCGACCCCGTTCGGATCGGTTGACCGGCCGGTCACTCCATGCGCCTTCGCGCTCGGCTCGGGCGCGCGCTTCATCGCGCGCGGAATCGATGTCCACAAGAATTTGCCGGACGTTCTCAAGGCCGCCCATGCGCATAAAGGCGCGAGCTTCGTCGAGATTTACCAGAATTGCGTCGTCTACAATGATGACGTGTTCGCCGGTTTCACCGAACGCGAAGTAGCGGCCGACAAGCAGCTTTGGCTCAAGCCCGGCGAGAAGATGCTGTTCGCCGATGGAGCGAAGGGCTTGGCACTCGACACCGAGCGACTCATGCTCAAGGTCGTGCCCGGCGACGATCCTTCGGTAATCATCCACGATCCGACCAACCGGGGGGTTGCGGCAATGCTGATCCTGATGCCGCCTGACAGCTTCCCGGTGGCGCTTGGCGTGATCTACGAGAATCCGGCGCCCACTTTCGAGGCTGCAGTCATCGAGCAGAACAAGTCAGCAGGCTCGGGCAAGAAAGCCGATCTCCAGGCGCTGGTCGGCAAGGGCCGCACCTGGCTGGTCGAAAAGGAACCGCACAAGCTCTGACGCGCTCCTGAGTGGATAATATCACCCACACATTGGCCGGTGCGCTGTTGGGCCAGATGGGCCTCAAGCGCCGCTCGCGCTTTGCAATGGCAGCGTGCCTGCTCGGCGCCAATGCGCCGGACATCGACGTGTTGGTTCCGCTCGCCTTTCCAATCGATGGGATCGAGTTCCACCGTGGGCCGCTTCACGCCATTTTCGCCTGGCCGTTGCTGGCGGCTGCGATCGTCGTCCTTCTGTGGCTGGCCGATTGGTGCGTTCCGCCCAAAGCAGCGACGATTCCGCTTCGGCCCGGCCCATTGTTCATCGTCGCCTTTCTTGCCGTGCTTACCCACCCCTTCCTCGACTGGCTGACGACCTATGCAATCGCCATCTTCGCGCCGGTCAGCTGGCGCTGGTATTCGGGCAATGCAATCTTCATCGTCGATTGGGTCTACTGGCTGCTGATGATCACCGGCATTTGCTGGTCGGCGTGGCGCTGGCGCAATCACCTTCCGCACCCCGGCCGCCCGGCGCAGGTCGCTGGAATGATCATGCTCGCATACATTGCCTTCAATCTCACCGAGAGCGCCTATGTCGAGCGCGCGGCCGGCGCTGCGTTGCGCAAGCGCGGAATCGAACCGACTTTGGTCGTCGCCGGGCCGCCGCCGCTGGCTTTCTGGCGGCGAACCATCGAATGGCGCAGCGCGGATCGCTTCGGTGACGGGGCATTCGATCCCTGGTCCGGCGTTCGGCTCGATTCGATCTCCGAGCCGCTCGACCTTGATGACCCGCAACTCGCGCTTGCCAGGCGCACCGAACAACATGTTCGTTCCTTCCTCGTCTGGTCGCGCATGCCGATCGTCGTCCAAATCGATGGCCGAAAATATCTCTCGGACCAGCGCTTCTACGGATCGATCCGATCCAGCGCCGTTCCTGGCTCGGTCCGTCGCATCTTCCGCGGGCACGCGTTCCTCGTCCCGCTCGACAATCGGTAAACGAATTCATAACTGACGCAGCATGAGCACGCGCGGCGAGCATCTGGTTCGCGCGGACCGCGGTTTCGCGACCGGCGGCGGTCTTCTTGCGCGGCTAAGCGCGCCGGCTCTCTCGAAGCTGCTGGACGAGATCGATCACCGGCTCGCGCACGGCGGAATCGAGACAATCCTTCCCGACGGTGAGACGCACTGCCTCGGCTTTCACGGCAAAGGTCCCAAAGCCGTGGTTCGCCTATCGAGCTGGATGGCGCTGGTCCGGCTGGCGACCTCGGGTTCGGTCGGCTGGTACAAGGCCTGGACTCTCGGCGAATGGTCGAGCTCGGACCCGGTCGCTGTGTTCGAGATCTTCTCGGCCAATGGTGTTGCGCTGGGCGACGTCGGCCGTGCCAAGGGCCTGTTCCGGTGGATCAACGCGCTCGCGCACCGCATGCGCGACAATGCCCCGGGAAAGGCAAAGCAGAACATCGCTGCCCATTATGACTTGGGCAATGATTTCTACTCGGCATGGCTCGACCCGACGATGACCTACTCATCGGCCCGGTTCGCATCCTTCGCCGACAGTTTGGAGGCTGCGCAATTGCGCAAGGTTCATACGCTCCTCGATCGGCTCGATCTCAAGGCCGGACAGCGGCTGTTGGAGATCGGCTGCGGCTGGGGAACGTTGGCGATCGAGGCTGCCAAACGTGGCATTTCGGTGGTCGGCCTTACCCTTTCGATCGAGCAGAAGGTGTGGGCGGAGCGGAAGATCGCCGATGCGGGCCTTGGCGACCGCATCGAAATACGCCTGCAGGATTATCGTGACATAGCCGAGCAGTTTGCTGGGGTGGCATCGGTCGAGATGGTCGAGGCGGTCGGTAAGCGCTGGTGGGGCGACTATCTCAGCAGCATCGCGCGGAACCTGAAGGCCGGCGGCCGGGCGGCGCTGCAGTTCATCAGCATCGACGATCGGCTGTTCGACCGTTACGAGCGCAATCCCGACTTCATCCAGACCTACATCTTTCCCGGCGGGTTGCTCCTCGACGAGCCGCAGTTCGAAGCCCTCGCGCGCGAACGCGGCCTCAGCTGGGAAGACCGCGAAGGCTTTCGCCTGGATTATGCCGAAACCCTGAGGCGCTGGCGCGAGCTGTACGATCAGGCGGTGGCGCGCGGCGCCCTGACCGGTTTCGGCGAGCGCTTCCATAATCTGTGGCGCTATTACCTCATGTATTGCGAGGGCGGCTTTCGCGGCGGTGCAATCGATGTCGCCCAGGTAACGATGGTGAAGAGCTGACCGGCTCCGGCGAGGTCGGGTGAGCTCTACCGGCCTCAACAGCTTGGCAGGGCTCACCCGTGCTCGGCACAGGGGCAACGTTGTACCGAGCAATACAAATTACTCGAAAGGCCGCTGGGCCGCTGCTTTCCCCCTCGTGGAATTTACAGAAACGCGACCGCCTCTGCCGTACGTGGCTGTTTCGGAGTCGCGATTCATTAAGCGTTAACCTACCTGTAAGCAACGATTCATTGACGTGATTTTCGTCGATCCGGGGAAGTTGGACCGGGGGACGATGTTCAGGCTTCGACGCGCACCTTTTCTCCCGACGGCGCATCCTTGGTGAGGCGGTCGACGATCGCCGATGCGACCACTTCCGGCGCTTTCACGCTGTCGGGCTCTTCGCCTGGGAAGGCGAGCGCACGCATGCGCGTGCGCGTTGCGCCAGGATCGACGATGTGGACCCGAATTCGGCCTGAATGGACCGTTTCATCGGCATAGGCGCCGAGCAGGGTTTCAAGCGCTGCCTTGGACGATCCGTAGGCGCCCCAGAAGGCGCGCGGTTCGGTTCCGACCGACGAGGTGAGGGCGACCAGCTCGGCCTGGTCTGCCCGCTTGAGCAGCGGGTCGAAGGCTGCGATCAGTGCCTGGTTGGCGAGCAGGTTGAGACTGAGAAGCCGCGAATATTCCTTGGGATCGATGTCCTGCACCGGCGTCAATGAGCCCAGCATCGCCGCATTGAGCACGAGGATGTCGAGCTTTTCCCAACGCTCGGCGACAGCGCCGGCGAGCTTGCCGATGCTCTCGCCGTCGGTGAGGTCGAGCGGCGCAATCGTTGCGCTTCCGCCGGCCTGGTGAATCCGCTCCTCCACCTCTTCCAGTGCTGCGGCGGTTCGCGCAACCAGGATCACGTGCGCACCGGCCTTGCCAAGCGCTTCGGCGGTTGCCGCACCGATGCCGCGGCTCGCGCCGGTGATGAGCGCCAGGCGGCCGTCCAGAGGTTTCGAATCAATCATTCCGCCGCCTGTAGCGGCTCAGCGGCTGGCGACCAAAGACAGCGCTGAAGCGCCTTCCTTTTCTGCAAGGTCGGTCAGGGTGGTCGGATATGCCCCGGTGAAGCATGCGTCGCAGCGCTGCGGCTGGGCGAGGTCGCGCTCCTGGCCAAGCGCGCGGTACAGGCCCTCGATCGACACGAAGGCGAGGCTGTCGGCGTTGATGTAGTCGCGCATCTGATCAACGCTCATTTGCGCAGCCAGCAACTTGGCGCGCTCGGGCGTGTCGACGCCGTAGAAGCAGCTGTGACGGGTTGGCGGTGAGGCGATGCGCATGTGGACTTCGCGGGCACCCGAATCGCGCATCATCTGGACCAGCTTCACGCTGGTCGTGCCACGGACGATCGAATCGTCAATCAGAACAATGCTCTTGCCGTCGATCAGCGCCGAATTGGCATTGTGTTTCAGCTTCACGCCCTGGAGGCGGACGTCCTGATTGGGCTGGATGAAGGTCCGCCCGACATAGTGCGAGCGGATAATTCCCAGCTCGAACGGAATGCCGCTCGCCTGCGCATAGCCGATCGCCGCCGGAACGCCGCTGTCGGGCACGGGCACGACATAATCGGCATCGACGGGTGCCTCGCGCGCCAGCTCGGCGCCGATATTCTTGCGGACTTCGTAGACCGACATGCCTTCCGCGATCGAGTCCGGCCGCGAGAAGTAGACATGCTCGAAGATGCAGGGGCGCGCTGCGACCTTCTGGAACGGACGGAAGGAGCGGATGCCGCTGTCATTGACCAGGATCAGCTCGCCCGGCTCGACGTCGCGCAGAAAGCTCGCTCCGATGACGTCGAGCGCCACCGTCTCGGAGGCAAAAATCGTCGCTTCGCCGAGCTTGCCCATCACCAACGGCCGGATCCCGAGCGGATCGCGGCAGGCGATCAGTCCCTCCTCGGTGAGAACCACCAGCGAATAAGCGCCTTCGACCTGCTTCAAAGCGTCGGTGAGGCGATCAAGGATGTTGGTACGGGCCGACGTCGCAACGAGGTGGATGATCACCTCGGTGTCGCTGGTCGACTGGAAAATCGAGCCCCTGCGATTGAGCGTCCGGCGAAGCTTCATCGCGTTGGAAAGATTGCCGTTATGGGCGACCGCGAAGCCGCCCTCGGCGAGCTCGGCGAAAAGCGGCTGGACGTTGCGCAATGCGGTCTCGCCGGTGGTCGAATAGCGAACATGGCCGATCCCGGTGCGGCCGGCGAGTTTGCGGATGATGTCGTCACGGTCGAAATTGCCGGCGACATGGCCCATCGCCCGATGTGAGTGGAAATGCTCTTTGTCGAACGTGGTGATGCCCGCGGCTTCCTGCCCACGGTGCTGCAGCGCGTGGAGGCCAAGGGCGACGAAGCTCGCCGCATTGTCGGCGCCCCAGATGCCGAAAATGCCGCACTCCTCGTGCAGCTTGTCATCGTCGAACGGATGGGTCGTCAACATCGGCCGAAGGCTCCCCCGAGCGCCAGAATCTGTAACTTGCGCGTCATATAGGATGAGGGTGTCATTTTGTCGCCCCCGAGCTGAATAAGCCGTGAAATCTTAACGGTTTACGCTGCCTTAGCTCTTGTAAAGAGCCGGGAATCTTTGTTTGAGCGCAGCCACTTTGGGTCGGTCGTTGATCAAAATGTACGGCTCGAAAGGGTGCTTCCTCGCATAGCCCTGATGATAGGCTTCGGCTTGATAGAAGCCGCCGCTTTCGATTTTGGTCGCGATCGAGGTCTTGTAAATGTGCGCTCCGTTCAAGCGAGCGATCAGCGCCCTGGCGAAGGCTGCCTGCTGCGGGGTCTGCGGAAAGATCGCCGAGCGGTAGCTCGTGCCCACGTCCGGACCCTGGCGATTCAATTCGGTTGGGTCGTGCGCGACGGTGAAGTAGATTTGCAGCAATTGCGCATAGCTGATCTGCGAAGGATCGTAGGTGATTTTCACCGCCTCGGCATGGCGGGTGGCTTCCGAACTCACTGCATCATAGTTGGCATCCTTCGCGCTGCCGCCGGCATAGCCGGAGACGACATTGGTGACCCCCTTCACATGCTCGAAGACGCTTTCCATGCCCCAGAAACAGCCGCCGGCGAGGACTGCAGTCTCGGTTTTGGACGGAGCCGCCGGAGCAGCGCTCGTTGCAACGAGCGCGGCGGCGGTGACGAACATGCGTTTCATGGCTTTGTTGTCCTCATGATCGGGCCGGCAGCCCGTCACCTGCCGCCGCCCATGAATATAATCTTGCTGATGCGACCTTAACACCCGCTGGACGGGCGCTTGGCTGCGCGGCTAGGACTGTACTGACACGGAGGTAAGCAATGCCGACCTACACCGCACCGGTGCGCGAGACTCGCTTCATTCTCGAGAACGTCCTTGATATTGCGCGCTACTCGAACCTGCCGGGCTTCGCCAACGCAAGCCCGGACCTGGTCGAGGCGATCCTCGAAGAAGCAGGCCGCTTCGCTGCCGAGGTGCTCCAACCGCTCAATCGCGTCGGCGACGAGCTTGGGTGCAGGCGCAACGACGACGGCTCGGTCGTGACCCCTCCAGGATTTAAGGACGCCTATCGACGGTTTTGCGAAGCCGGGTGGCCGACCCTAACCGGTCCCGAGGAATATGGCGGGCAGGGGCTTCCGCAGGTCGTCGGCACCGCGGTCACCGAATATATCCTCTCCGCCAACCACAGTTTTGAAATGTATCAGGGGCTCACCGCCGGCGCGATTGCCTCGCTGTTGGTCAAGGGCTCGGACGAGCTGAAGCAGAAATATGTCCCGGCAATGATCACCGGCCGCTGGACCGGGACGATGAACCTCACGGAGCCGCACTGCGGTACCGACCTTGGCCTGCTGAAAACCCGGGCCGAGGAAAATCCCGACGCCAGCTATTCGATCACCGGCACCAAGATCTTCATCTCCTCGGGCGAGCATGATCTCGCCGAGAACATCATCCATCTGGTCCTCGCAAAGCGCGCCGGTGCGCCGGACAGCGTCAAGGGCATCAGCCTGTTCGTCGTACCGAAATATTTGGTCAATGACGATGGTTCTCTCGGCGAACGCAACGCCGTTCAATGCGGCGCGCTCGAAAAGAAGATGGGAATCCACGGCAACGCGACCTGCGTCATGAATTATGACGGTGCGAAGGGCTGGCTCGTCGGCGAGCCCGAGAGGGGCCTGCAGGCAATGTTCATCATGATGAACGCTGCGCGCCTCGGAGTCGGCCTCCAGGGAATTGCGCAGGGCGAGGTCGCCTACCAGAATGCCGCCGCATATGCGCGCGACCGGCGGCAGAGCCGTGCGCTCAAGGAGAGCGAGCGCGAGCCCGGTGCCAAGGCCGATCCGATCATCGTCCATCCCGACGTGCGCCGCATGCTCATGGAGTCCAAGGCGTGGAACGAGGCCGGCCGCGCGCTGGTGCTGTGGGGAGCGCTCCAGGTCGACCTGATGCGCCGCTCCCCGGATGAGGTGGAACGCCGGAACGCCGACGACCTCCTGGGGTTGGTCACCCCGGTCATCAAGGGATATCTGACCGACAAAGGCTTCCAGGCAGCGGTTTACGCCCAGCAGGTGCTTGGCGGTCACGGCTATATCCGAGAGCATGGAATTGAGCAGTTCGTCCGCGATGCTCGAATTACCCAGATCTACGAGGGCACCAACGGCATTCAGGCGATGGACCTCGTCGGCCGCAAGCTGCCCAAGGATGGCGGCCGCGCGGTGCGCGCCTTCTTCGAGTTGGTCGGGCGGGATATTGCAGCGGCGAAAAGCGCCGGAGATCCGGCCGCGGTTGCAGCGTCGCTCGAGCCGGCGCTCGAGGACCTTCAGGCCGCCACGATGTGGCTCGCCCGGAACGGCACCGACGATCCCGACAATGCCGGGGCCGGCGCCTACCCTTATATGGACCTGATGGGTCTCGTGTCGCTCGGCTGGATGTGGCTGAAGATGGCCGAGGCATCGCAGCGCGCGCTGAACGAAGGCGCCGAGGACAGAACGTTCTACGAGGCCAAGCTCGTCACCGCGAAATTCTACGCGCAGCGCGAATTGGTGATGTCGACCGCCTTGCGCAAGAAGATCGAAGCGGGCGCCGAGACGCTGATGAAAATCCCGGCAGAGGCTTTCTAGCCCCTGACGAGCCCGGTCAGAGGTTCCGAAAAGCCCGGCTTTACCGCGGCTCGCCTGTAGGGCTGCGCCGGCGGCAGCCGGACGGTGATGGATCCTTGTTGCTGAGGTGCCGACTGCCCGCAGCCGCTGACGAGCAGTGCTGCGCCAAGCAGCATGAATAGGGCTGTGCGGGTCGAGTCGGCACGACGCATGATATGCCCCACGTCGTGGCCAGAAATGGTTACCGCGAGATTACGAGCGGCAATTACCGCTGCATTCACTCAACCGGCGGCTCTTCGCAGTCCATCAGCCTGCGCGTCAGATAGGTGATCTCCAGTGCATCGGTCCGCGCCGTCTGCCTGAGATTCGCGCCCGCCGCATGCCCGCCTTCGATATTCTCATGATAATAGAAGGGCAGGCCCATTTCCTCCATCCGGGCAGCGAACTTGCGCGCATGCTGAGGGCCGACGCGATCGTCCTTGGTCGAGGTGAAGATGAAGGGCACTGGATATGAAGTGTCCGGGCGCAGGTTCTGATAGGGCGACGTCTTCTGCCAGAAGGCACGCACGGCCGGGTCGTCGGTGCTGCCATATTCGCCTTCCCACGAGGCGCCGGCCGCGATCTTGGAGATTCGGATCATATCGAGCAGCGGAACGTCAATGACCACTGCATGCCACAGCTCCGGATGCTGGGTGAACGCGACGCCCATCAGCAGCCCGCCATTGGAGCCGCCGCGAATCCCGAGCCGGCGCGGACTGGTCACCTTGGTCGCGATCAGGTCCTGCGCGACCGCGGCGAAATCATCGTAGATGATCTGGCGCTTGGTGGAGAGCCCGGCTTCGTGCCACGCCGGCCCGAACTCGCCGCCGCCGCGGATGTTGGCGAGTGCGTAGACGCCGCCATTTTCCAGCCACAGCTTGCCCGTCGCCGGCGAATAAGAGGGCGTCTGGCTCACTTCAAAGCCGCCGTAGGCGTAAAGCAGCGTCGGATTGCTGCCATCCAGTCTGATATCGTTGCGGTGCACGAGGAAGTAAGGGATTTTGGTCCCGTCGCTCGACACCGCTTCGCGCTGCTCGGCAACCAGGTTCGAAGCGTCGAACTTGGGTGGCTGTTGCATGATTTGGTTGGTGTGGCCGGTCGACGCGTCAGCGAGCCATAAGGATGGCGGAGTGAGGAAGCTGGTGACTGCCAGGATCGCTCGATTGTCGGTCCGACTGGCGTCGCTAAGGGTGATTGTCGAATTATCGGAAAGCTCGAGCGCCGAGCGCGTCCAGCCGCCGTTCTGCTCCGGGTGGAACAGCAAGATGCGCCCGCGCACATTGTCGAGGATCGAGACCAACAGCATGTCCTTCGACGCTGCTGCGCCCTGGAGCGCCTCGCCCCGTCCGGGCGCATAAATGAGCTTCGGGTTGAGGTGCG
>DASVYN010000079.1:0-19559 GCA_036392155.1 Sphingomicrobium sp. | reverse complement strand
TGATCAGCAAGGCTGTCATGGCCCAAGTCGCCATCACGAGCGGATCTCCGAGCCGTGACCAGAAGATGCGCACGGTAACGCAGACTATCGCGACCGTCTGGAAGGTTTCGATTGCGACGCGCGCAAGGACGAAATCGAAATGCGAGGAACCTAGTTCCGGCCAAAGACTCGAAAGCACATAGATGAGGCAGTAGAGAGGCGCCTCGCTCAAGGGTCGAAGCATCAAGGCAAGCGCGAACAGCGCCATCGGCACGGAGATCAATCTGAGCTCCGTACCGGGCACGGTCGGCATGAGCTGCGGCTGATTGAGCAACAGCTCGGCCACAGCAAAAGCAGCAAGCCACAGCAGTGCGACGACGACAGCGCGCGATTCGCCAGCGACACTCGAATCGCGATCCATCGCTCCAACGGCCGCGACGTCGAGCGAGCGCGAAGCATCGCCCGGCCAGGTCCGTTCGGTGTCGGACCCGCGTTTCTGCACCGTCTCAAGCGATTGGGACAAATTGGAAGATTCACGCCCGCCAAAAATTGGCGGCACAGTATCAGGCATTCACGAAAACCCTGTTTTTTGCGCCTGTCGGCTCTTGAGGTGGTGGAAGCGCCGCGGTCCCGCGCCCTCGCTCGGCGCGTTCCGCATTGTCATATGTTTGCAATTTGCATTTATCTAAGTAAACGCTACAAAAGTTGCGTTAGTTGGAGTTGAAAGTGGAGTCAAGTTGACTGTCGGCGAGCCGACACGACGCCCCGGAGGTCGTACTGCGGAAGTGACCCGCCGGATCAATGACGCGGTCCTGGCACTGCTTGTCGAGGGCGGAATCGGAGCGTGCACCTTCGCTGCAGTCGCTGACCGGGCGGACGTCGAACGCTCAACGCTTTATCGACGCTATGGGGATCGCTGGGCGATGATGATTGATGCGATCCTCGGCTATGCGGCCGACGAGGTCGCACCGCTCTCGCTTCAATCGTTTCGCGAAGATCTCCGCTTCGTGCTCGATCGGATGGCGGAAGTGCTCGCAACTCCGCTCGGCCCCGCGCTCTGGGCGGTCGGTGCCGCCCTTCGCGCCGGCTCCGCGCCCGAGCATCGTGCCCGCTTTTGGGAAACCCGCCTTGCGCAGATCCTGCCGATCATCGATCAGGCAAAGGGGAGAGGGGAACTCGACCCCGGTGTCGATCCCGAGGAAGTGTTCGCTTTCGCCATGGGCGCGGTTCACTTCCGCATGCTCGTTATCGGTGAGCGGATCGGTTCGAAGGTCGTCGATCAGATCGTCGACGATGTCTGCCGGCTCTATTGCCTAGGCCAAAATCGTCAGTCGAAGTGAAGACGGCGATAGCGCCCGCGGAAGAACAGCAGCGGATCCAGGCTCGCGTCGAAGCTCGCCTTCACCACTTCGCCGATCAGAATGTGGTGGTCGCCGCCGTCGTGCACCGCATGACGCTGACATTCGAAAACTCCCAGGGAATCCTTGAGGATCGGAGCACCGGCCTCGCCGCATGACCAGGGCGTGGCGCCGAAGCGGTCCTCGTCGCGCGTCGAGAAGCGGATCGAGGCCGGCTGCTGCCCAGTCTGAAGGACATTGACTGCGAAATGCGATGCCTCTGTCAGCGCCGCAGCGCTCGTCGCCATTTTGTGCAGGCACACCAAGAGCAGCGGCGGATGGAGCGACACCGAAGTGAAACTGTTGACCGTGAGGCCGGCCGGTTCTCCATCGCCGGAAAGACAGGTGACCACCGTTACTCCAGTGGCGAAGCAACCCAGCGCGTCGCGCAAGGTCCTGGGATCGTGCCCACTACGAAATTCGCCGCTAGTCGGCAGGTTGGCCATGGCTGCCAGCCTATAGCGAGCGATCCGTCGAGCGCCAGCAACTCTCCGGCGTCAGTATCGACGGCTGCACATCTCAAAGGTTGTTTGAAACGTTATTGTACATCGTGTCGATCTTGTTCCCGAGGTTTTGGAACGCTGCGACGGCGGCGATCGCGATGAGCGACGCGACCAGCGCATATTCGATCGCATTGGCGCCCCGTTCGCAGCGGAGAACTTGCGTTAATCGACGCATCGGCACCTCCTTGGTTAACTGCAGTGGCGCAATCTTTCGCGGCCCCGCAGCCATCCTTCCCCTCCGCAACCTGCCAATTGCTTGCGGACCTTGGTTAATGCGACCGGCTGATCAGCGGGGTGGTGGCCCGGCGGCGCCAGGCAGCCGAAGTGCCAGCAATTCACCTCGGCGGGATTCCCAGTCTTCGAGTATCATGCAGGCTTCGATCGGGAGATCCAGGGGAGGGATCGATGTTCGACCTGACAATCAGCGGCACCTTGCGCAATTTCGCAATCGGGCTCGTCCTGACGGCGGCGGTGGTCGGCGCCGGCTTCGCGCTCGCTTTTTCCTGAAGCCAAGCCGTTCGAGCCCGCCGCTCGGCGGGCAATGGCGAACACAGGCTTCTCCGCCTTTGGCAGCCGGTCCATAGCCGCCGGCGGATGAAGCGCGCGCGTTGGCGTGGCATCAGGGCTGCGACTTCGCGAGCCTCGGTCGGGAAGTGCTGATCAGCCTCGGCGACCTCGAGCGCTTCGCTCAAATCGCCCGGGCCACGCGCACCTTCGAAGAGCCTTTGTCAGAAGCGACGATCGAGCAGATCAGGCGCAAAGGCCGACGGGCGCAGGTGACGGGCATCGCCGGCTACTCCAAGATCAACCGGGTCCGAGGAACCGATTGATAGCTTCTGCAAGCTCAGTGTCGCGCCGGGTGATTCCACCGGCATCATGCGTCGTCAGTCGAAAGTCGACGCGGTTCCACACGTTCGTGAACTCCGGATGGTGATCCTGGCTTTCGGCATGCAGCGCGACGCGCGTCAGGAAGCCGAACGCCTCGCCAAAGTCTTTGAACCTGATCGTGCGGACCAGTGCCTTGCCGCCGCCTTCGAGCGTCCAGCCGTCGGGTATGTCCATCGGTAATCTCCTGTCCCAGCCGTCGACCTGAACCCGCCCGGGTCTCGCCGCTGCCGGTCACACGCCCGCCCGCTATGCCTTGAACGAGCTGCGAGTCCCTGGAAATGGCGTCGCGCGGGGCGACTTTCGTCAACTTAACTGCCGGGCGCGATAGGCTCAACAAGCCTTGAAATGCCCTGCATGCGAGCGCAGTTGGACGGACGAAGGAGATTTGTGATGGCTGTGCAGGTCGCCGAAAAGACCATCCTCGGCCTCGAAAATCCGATGGGCACCGACGGCTTCGAGTTCGTCGAATATACCGCCCCGGACATCGAGCTGCTGCGCTCGCTCTTCACCAAGATGGGATTCCCCGAGGTCGCGCGGCACAGGAGCAAGAACGTCACGCTCCACAAGCAGGGCGACTGCAATTTCATCATCAACGCCGAGCCAGGCTCCTACGCCGAGGAATATGCGAAAGCGCATGGCCCGAGCGCCTGCGCAATGGCGTTCCGGGTCAGGGACGCCAAGGCAGCGCACGAGCGCGCGATCCGCCTCGGTGCCACGAATGTCGAAGTGAAGAAAGGCGCCGGCGAGCTCGACATACCGGCAATCGAAGGGATCGGCGGCTCGCGCCTGTTCTTCGTCGATCGCTACTCCGACAAGGGCTCGATCTACGATATCGACTTCGAGTTTCACTCAGACTGGCAGCAGCGGATGACCGAAGCCGATTCGCGGCTCACCTACATCGATCATTTGACGCATAATGTGGCACGCGGGCGGATGGCCCTGTGGGCCGACTTCTATGAGCGGCTCTTCAACTTTCGCGAAATCCGCTACTTCGACATCGAAGGCAAGCAAACCGGCCTCTTCTCCAAGGCGATGACCTCGCCCTGCGGAAAGATCCGAATCCCGTTGAACGAGAGCCAGGACGACAAGAGCCAGATCGAGGAATTCCTGCGCGAATATAAAGGTGAGGGCATCCAGCACATCGCGCTCGGCTCTTCCGACATCTATGATTCCGTCGATATCATCCGCACCCGCGGAATCGCATTCCAGGACACGCCCGACGCCTATTACGAGCTCCTCCCTGAGCGCATCAAAGGCCATGAAGAGAGTATCCCGGAGCTCATGAAGCGCGGGATTTTGATGGATGGAGCCCCGACCGAAGGCCAGGGACTGCTGCTGCAGATCTTCACCAAGAACGTGATCGGCCCGATCTTTTTTGAGATCATCCAGCGCAAGGGCAACGAAGGCTTCGGCGAAGGCAATTTCAAGGCACTCTTCGAGAGCATCGAACTCGACCAGATGCGCCGCGGCGTGATCTAGACTGCAATGAGCGACGCCTACATTTGCGATGCGATCCGCACGCCGATCGGCCGCTATGGCGGAGCACTTGCGCAAGTCCGGGCCGACGACCTGGCCGCTGTCCCAATCAAGGCGCTGATCGATCGGAACCCGAAGGTCGATTGGTCCGAACTCGACGACATCATTCTCGGCTGCGCCAATCAGGCGGGCGAGGACAATCGTAACCTCGCGCGCATGGCCGGCCTGCTCGCCGGCCTTCCCGACAGCTCGGGCGGCGTCACGCTCAATCGTCTCTGCGGTTCGGGCCTCGATGCGGTGGCAATGGCCGCGCGCGCGATCCGCGGCGGCGAATCCGACCTGATCATCGCCGGCGGTAGCGAGAGCATGAGCCGCGCGCCGTTCGTAATCCCGAAGGCTGAGCAGCCTTTCAGCCGCAACGCTGAAATCTACGACACCACGATCGGCTGGCGCTTCGTCAACCCCAAGATGAAGGCCGCCTATGGCGACGATACCATGCCGAGTACGGGCGAGAATGTCGCCGATGAGTTTCGGGTCAGCCGGGCCGATCAGGACGCGTTCGCGCTGATGAGCCAGGAGAAAGCCGCAAGGGCGCAGGCGAGCGGTCGTTTCGCTGCCGAGATCGCCCCTGTCGAGATCCCGCAGCGCAAGGGCGATCGGATCGTGATCGACAAGGACGAGCACCCACGCGCTACGAGCCTCGAAGCGCTGGCCCGGCTGAAACCGATCGTCCGGCCCGACGGTACGGTGACCGCCGGCAATGCGTCGGGAGTGAACGACGGCGCTGCCGCGATCATCGTCGCATCGGAGGAAGCCGCGAAGCGCAACGGCCTCACTCCACGCGCCCGCATTGTGGGCGCAGCCGTCGCCGGCGTTCCGCCGCGGATCATGGGCATTGGCCCGGCACCTGCCTCCGAGAAGCTGATGAAACGCATCGGGCGGAAGATTGCCGACTTTGACGTGATCGAGCTCAATGAGGCCTTCGCCGCTCAGGCACTGGCTGTTCTCCGCAAGCTTGGCCTGGGCGACGATGCGCAAGCGGTGAATCCCAACGGTGGTGCAATCGCTTTGGGTCATCCCCTCGGCATGTCCGGCGCACGGCTTGCGCTCACCGCAACCGAGGAGCTTCAGCGGACCGGCGGCAGGCTTGCGCTCGCAACCATGTGCATCGGTGTCGGGCAGGGAATCGCGCTCGCGCTCGAACGGGTGTAATATCGTTCCATGGGCGCTGTCGCCGAGAAAGCGGTCGATGATGCGGCGATCATGGCCGTGCTCGAGACCATTGCCGATCCGGAAATCCCAGTGCTGACCATTACCGACCTCGGCATCGTCCGCGGCATCGCCTGCAATCCGCCGCGGGTCCTGATCAGCCCGACCTACACCGGCTGCCCGGCAACCCAGGCGATCGAAGTTGCGATCCGGGAAGCACTTGACTGCGCCGGATTCGCCGAGGTGCACATTGAGCGGGTGCTTTTTCCGCCCTGGACAACCGACTGGATCACCCCGCGCGGGCGCGAGCGCCTGCACGCCTACGGAATCGCACCGCCAACTCCGTCGGCGACCGCCGAATGTCCGCTGTGCGGATCGACCGACACCGTGGAAGTGAGCCGGTTCGGTGCAACCCCGTGCAAGGCCCAATGGCGATGCAACGCCTGTCTGGAACCGTTCGAGCGGTTCAAATGCCATTGAGCGGCGAGGCTCACCACTCGGCGAAGCTTCCATCCTCTGTTCGCCACACGGGATTGCGCCATCGATGGCGATCCTTATTGGCTTCGCGCACTGCTGGCTCGTCTATCTCGATGCCGAGCCCCGGCCCTTCAGGTACCGGCAGATAACCCGCGCTTGGCGTCAGCGCCTCCTTGTTCAGGCAGAAGTTCAAGAGGTCGTGGCCGCCGATATTGTAGTGGATACCCAGGCTGACCTCCTGGATTGCATGATTGGGCGTGCAGGCTGCGATCTGAAGGCAGGCCCCAAGCGCCAGCGGCCCCAAGGGGCAATGCGGCGCGAGCGCGACATCATAGGCCTCAGCCATCGCGGCGATCTTGCGCACCTCGAGAATTCCGCCGGCATGGCTCAAGTCGGGCTGGATGATGTCGACCGCGCCGAGCTCGAAAAACGGCTTGAACTCCCAGCGGGTGTAGAGCCGCTCGCCAAGCGCGATCGGCGTCGATACCAGCGATGCGATTTGCGCAAGCCCTTCGCGGTTCTCCGAGAGCAGGGGCTCTTCAATGAACAGCAGGCCCAGCGGCTCCAGCGCTTTCGCCAGCTGTTTGGCAAGTGGGCGGTGGACGCGCCCATGAAAGTCGAGCCCGACATCCATGCCTTGCGCCTGCGCCGCCTCAACTCGTCGTACCACCTCATCGAACGCCTTGGGCGTGCCGATTCGGTCCAGTTCGGCGGTCGCGTTCATCTTGACGGCGTTGAAGCCTTGGGCCTTGCGAGCGGCTGCGGCCTCGCCGACCTCGTGCGGCCGGTCGCCTCCGATCCAGGCGTAGGAGCGCACCTTGTCGCGCACCTTGCCGCCGAGCATCTGCCAGGCCGGAAGCCCGAGCGCGCGGCCCTTCAAATCCCATAGCGCCTGCTCAAGCCCGGACAGCGCTGACATCAGCACGGCGCCGCCGCGGTAGAAGCCGCCACGGTAGCCCACCTGCCAGATATCTTCGATGTTGAACGGGTCAGCGCCGATGAACCGGTCGCGATAGGCCTCGAACACACCCTCGGTGGCTTCAGCCCAGCCTTCGAGGCTGGCTTCGCCCCAGCCGAAGGTGCCGTCGTCGCTCTCGACCCGGACAAACAGCCAGCGCGGGGGAACCAGAAATGTCTCGATCTTCCCGATCTTGCGTGGCGTCACGCCCGCTATCCCTCACCGGCTTGGGTGCCGCTGCCGCCGAACCGCCGGCCGGCCGCGTCTTCCTCGTCCGGATGCTCGCTGATCTTCTTGATCGGTACGACCAGGCAGACGCTTTGCGCCGGGAGCACGTTGCGCCAGTCGGCGATCAGCTGCTTGTAGGCTTTGCCGACGTTGCGGATCTTGCGATCGAGGTCGAACAGGCCGAGCGGATTGACGTTGCCATTCTGCTCGCGAAGCGCGGTGTCCCAGTCGACCTGATCGGTCAGACTGTACCAGGTAAAGCCGACGGTCGGGATGCCGACGTTCCTTAAACGAAGGACATTGGCCCATTCTTTCCACAGCCATTTGACCGCTTCGTCGCCGTGCTGACCCTCCCACAGGTTGGTTTCGGTGTGCATGACCGGCAGGCGGTAGCGGTTGTAATATTGCCGAGTGATCTCGGCATAGCCGAAGGTCTCGCCAGCGGCGACGGTGTGCCCGTCGGCGAATACCCGATGCTCGTTGAGCTGGTAATAATCGTTGCCGAAGATGCAGTGCTGCTTGAGACGGTGGCTCAGGAACCACTCATATTCCTCACGGCTCATGCCATTATCGAGCAGATACTGATACATGCCGCTGTCGACGCGGCGCCCGTAATTGAGGTCCAGCGACAGGAATCGCATCTGGTTGAGGACCTCGGCGCGGCCGATCGCGGCCGGCGAGTCGGCATGATAATATTCCGATGATTCCGACTGGATGAAGATCGCGTCATGGCGGCGTTTGAGGATTTCGATCATCCCCATGACATTGGCTTTGACGATATTTTTGAGCGCGGTGATGAACGAGCGGTCGTCCTTCTTCTGCTCGTTCCACCAGCCATATTTCGCCGAAAAGACCGCGCAGATGAACATCTCGTTGATCGGCGTGAAGAGCTGAACCCAGGGGTAGCGCTCCGCGAACTCGCCGGCATAAGCGGCGAACAACCGCGGAAAATCAGGATTCTGAAAATTGCCGAGCCAGTCCGGGAGTCCGAAATGGCATAGATCGACAATCGGCGTGATGTCGCGGCGCTTCAGCTCAGCGAAGGTGAGGTCGGCGAACTCCCAATCAAATTTGTTGGGCCCCAAATAGGTCCTGTGGATCGGCGGGCCATAACGAAGAAAGTTGATTCCAACTTCCTGGACGCAGTCGAAATCCTCTCGCCAGCGTTCATAATGGCCGCAGACCTCCATCTCGTCGATGCGGGTCTTGCCGTGATTGATCGTCGGGATGCTGTTTTCGATCCCGGTCGCGAACATGAAGTTGGCGATCGTTCAATCTCCTCGGCTTTGCCGCATCCTCGAGGCTTAGCACCGGGGCAGCGGCCGAGCGAGCGATAGCTTCACCCGCAAAAAAGAAAACCGCGGGAGCGAAGTCGCTTTCGCGAGGTTTTCGGCTATGGGCCAAAAAGCATGCGCTGGGCAGATGGTTTCATTGCGGTTGATTGGGGCACCACCAATCGGCGCGCCTATCTCGTCGATGGCTCGGGCCGTCGCATCGATGAATTCGAGGATCACAAAGGAGTGCTCTCCGTCCCTGGCGAGGGTTTCGGGGCGGCGGTCGGAGAGATCCGTGAGCGCCTCGGCGACAAGCCGCTGCTTCTGGCCGGAATGGTCGGTTCGAATCGCGGCTGGAAGGAAGCGCCCTACGTCAGCGCGCCCGCTGGGCTGGATGAGTTGGCCAAGGCGCTGGTTTGGGTCGGTGAGCGCGAGGCGATCGTTCCCGGCGTCAGCTACCTGAAGAACGAACGGGCCGACGTGATGCGCGGCGAGGAGGTGCAACTGCTCGGCGCTGTCGCGGCCGGATTCGTCGACCCTGAAGGTCTCGTTTGCCACCCAGGTACCCATAACAAGTGGGCGACGCTGCGCGGCGGCCGGATCAATGATTTCCGGACAGTCATGACCGGCGAACTGTTCAACCTCTTGAAGGAGCACAGCATTCTCGCCGACCTTCTGAAAGGCAAAGTTGAACCCAATGACATATTCAAGGATGCAGCAAGGCACGCGACCTTCAACGAGGCGCTTCCGGCCGAGCTGTTCGAAATCCGCGCGCGGGTGCTGCTCGGCCAGTCGAAGAAGGAAGATGCAGCATCCTATACGAGCGGACTGCTCATTGGGACGGATGTGCGAATCGGCCTCTCGCTCCCGACGTCGGCTCACGTGACGGTGATCGGTCGACCAGAGCTTACGCGCCTCTATGCAGCGGCGATTTCTCAGGCGAAGCGCGACGTGGTCGAGCTGGACGGTGAACGATGCTTCCTCGCCGGCATTGGGGAGATAGCAAAGAGGATCTCATGAACGCGAAGGAACTGCTGCACCATTATTTGGACGATTGCCCGCTCGTCGCGATCATTCGTGGAGTGAAGCCCGACGAAGCCGAGGCGATCGGCGAGGCTGCCTATGAGTCGGGCATCAAAATCATCGAAGTGCCGCTCAATTCGCCCCAGCCGCTGGAGAGCATCGCTCGGCTCGCAAAGCGCTTCGGCGAACGAATGCTGGTCGGCGCCGGCACGGTGCTCGAACTTGAAGATGTGAAACGGGTGCGCGAGGTTGGCGGCCGGATCATCGTGTCGCCCGATGCCAATCCCGAGATAATTGCTGCAGCAGCATCGGCCGGCCTCGTTTCAAGTCCCGGCTATTTCACTCCGACCGACGCTTTTGCTGCAATCCGCGCCGGCGCGACTGCGCTGAAGCTATTCCCCGCCGAAGGTGCGAGCCCTGCAATCCTGAAGGCGCATAGAGCGGTACTTCCTGCCGACTTGCCGATCCTCGTCGTCGGAGGAATTCAGCCGGACAATATGGGCCCTTGGAAAGAGGCAGGAGCCACGGGTTTCGGTCTCGGCTCCGGCCTCTATCGGCCGGGCCGGTCGCCTGCTGAAACATTGGAGAGAGGGCGCGCATAC
Organism: Sphingomicrobium sp.; assembly: GCA_036392155.1. Taxonomy (GTDB): domain Bacteria; phylum Pseudomonadota; class Alphaproteobacteria; order Sphingomonadales; family Sphingomonadaceae; genus Sphingomicrobium. The sequence goes on along the minus strand of DASVYN010000079.1, from coordinate 9,545 downwards.
GTCGCCGCGGTGAAACCGGCATGAGTGAGATCAAGATCGCGATCCTCGGTTTCGGCAAGATCGCCGAGGATCAGCATGTTCCGTCGATTCAGGGCAACGATCGTTTCAAGCTCGTCGCAACGTCGAGCCGCGCGGGCCAAGGCGTCGAACCGAAATTTGCCGACTGGCGCGAGCTGATCCGCAGTGTCAAGGATCTCAAGGCAGTCGCAATCACGACGCCGCCCGGCCCGCGCTACGAGATTGCGCGCGAGTGTATTCTCGCGGGCCTTCATTGCCTGCTTGAAAAGCCGCCGACCAGCGGTCTCGCGCAGATCAACGAGCTGGCCTGCCTTGCCGATTCCGAGCAGGTCAGCCTCTATACGACGTGGCACGCGCGCCATAATCCTGCGGTCGATGCGGCCGCCAAGATGCTCGCCGGCAAGCGAATCCGCGCGATGGACATCCGTTGGCACGAGAATGTCCACAAATGGCATCCTGGCCAGCAATGGATCTTCGAGGCGGGCGGGTTCGGCGTGTTCGACCCGGGAATCAATGCCTTCTCGGTCGCGACCAAGATCTTTCCCGGCACGCTGTTCATTCAAAAGGCCAAACTCGAATATCCGTCCAATGCGCAGACGCCGATCGCGGCCGAGCTTGAGCTCGCAAGCGTCGCGGCCGACGGGCCGCTAAGCTGCAGCTTCGACTTCCGCTGGAGCGACGAAGAGGAGTGGACGATCGATATTGCAACGACCGACGGGCTCGAGCTCAGTCTTCGGCGCGGCGGCGCGCAGCTCTTCGTCGGCGGTGAGGAACAGGCGCTTGAGGGGCTTGGCGAATATTCGGACATCTATCGCGAATTCGCCCAGCTGATCGACGAGAGGCGCAGCTTCGTCGACGTCGCGCCGTTGAGGCTTGTCGCCGATTGCCTGCTCATCGCAAGTACGACGAAAGTCGATCCGATTACGATGTGATGGAGCAACTTTGGCTCCGGCGCATTGTCTTCCTCACAGGGCCGGATCGCCAGCATAGCGCAGCAAGGAGTGTCGGCCGCGGAAGCCTCGCACGTGCCACAAGTGACTTCAGACGAAACGGATGAGCTCGTTCGGGCTGACGAAGCCTTTGCGGGAAACCGTTTGCTCTCCACCTTTTCGCGCGAAGCGCGGGCGCTGATCGAACCCGACGGCGAAATGATCGAGCTTGCCACCGGCGATATTGTCTTGAGCCGCGGCGAAGTGGTGCGGGCAAGCCTGTTCCCAGTCGGGCCGACGATGGTCTCCCTGACCGTTCAACTGGCCGGCGGCCGGTCGGCCGAGGTGGCGTCAATCGGCCGCGAGGGCGCGGTCGGCGGCATTGTGAGCTGCGGCTACGCGCCGGCATTCTCGCACGCCGAGGTCTTGGTCGGCGGGCCCGCCTTCCGGATTCCGATACACTCGCTCGAGGATGCCAAGAATCGCTCGCGGTTCATCTCCAACCTGTTCTGCCGCTACTCGGATTATCTGCTCGCAACCGTCATGCAGTCGGTCGTCTGCAACGCCTTCCATTCGATCCCCGAGCGCGCAGCGCGCTGGCTGCTCGACGCGCAGGACCGGGCGGGGGATCGCATCGAACTCACACAGGAAGCCTTCGCGGGCCTGCTCGGAGTGCAGCGGACGACGGTGAATGCGGTCGTTCAGGCCCTCTCGTCCGAGGGACTGATCGCGACTGGCCGAGGGCGGATCCGGGTGGTCGACCGCGCCGGCCTCAAGCGGCGTGCCTGCGACTGCTACCGACGCCTCGAAGAACATTTTGGCGCCGTAATCGGCAGCACCGGCGTCGGCGGCTGAGCTGCAACAACACATTGGCGATGTTCACGATCGCAGTCGTAGTGGCCTGTGCAGGGGCGTGAGAGCCACTGACCGTTCGACAGTTGCGAACCGGCCAGCAGTCGGCGGCGGCCGGAAGAATGCGCTTTGGTGCTCCGCTAGGCAAGCAAACGCCAACCGAGCCTCTCGCCGGCATGGAACGGAACCAGGCCGTCGATCTCGTTCGGCACGTCCACGTCGGTGCGCTCCAGCCTGATCATGCCCTCATTCAGCGGCAGCCCGTAGAACCGCGGGCCGTTGACCGAGGCAAACGCCTCGAACTGGTCAAGCGCGCCTTCCTCTTCAAACACGCTCGCGTAGCTTTCCAGCGCAAAAGGCGCGTTGAAGATGCCCGCGCAGCCGCAGGCGCTCTCCTTCGCGTGGCGCGCATGGGGCGCGCTGTCGGTGCCGAGGAAGAATTTGGGCGAGCCGGAGGTCGCTGCACGCCGAACCGCAACCCGGTGCTTCTCGCGCTTGGCGACCGGAAGGCAGTAGGCGTGGGGTCTGAGACCTCCTTCAAAAATCGCGTTCCGGTTGATGATCAGATGTTGAGGTGTGACCGTGGCCGCGATGTTCGCCCCACCATCCTTCACGAAATCGACCGCTTCGGACGTCGTGATGTGCTCGAATGTGATTCTGAGCTCGGGAAAATCGAACCGCAGCGGCGCCAGCACTCGCTCGATGAATAAAGCTTCCCGGTCGAACACGTCGACATCGCGATCGGTTACTTCGCCGTGGACGCAGAGTACCATTCCAATCCGCTGCATCCGCTCGAACGCCGGATAGAGGTTGCGGATGTTCGTGACCCCCGAGGCGCTGTTGGTGGTCGCGCCCGCCGGATAGAGCTTGGCTGCGACCCACACCCCATCCGCATGGCCTCTGGCGAGCTCGTCCGGATCGGTCTCGTCGGTCAGATAACAGGTCATCAAGGCTGTGAAGTCCGGCCCAGCTGCAGCCGTGATTCGGTCGCGGTAGCTTGCGGCCGCTTCCACGGTGATGATCGGCGGAACCAGGTTGGGCATGACAATCGCCCGAGCGAACTGCCGCGCCGTATAAGGCGCGACCCGTCGCAGCATCTCTCCGTCGCGCAGATGCACGTGCCAGTCGTCGGGGCGGCGGAGGGTCAGCGTTTGCGAAGCCACGTGGCGCTCCCTAGCTTAAGGCACATGGCCGGCACCACCCTCATCGATCGCGCTGTCATTCGCCTGGCGGGCGACGATGTCGTGGGATTTCTTCAGGGGCTCGTCACCAGCGACGTCACCGGCCCGCTTCCGGTCTGGGCGGGGCTGCTCACGCCGCAGGGCAAATGCCTGTTCGATTTTCTGATTTGGCAAGATGGGCAGGACCTGCTGCTCGACTGCGAAGCGGACGCTGCCGACGATCTGATCAAACGGCTGATGATCTATCGCCTTCGCCGGCCGATCAGGATCGAGCGAGACGCCTCACTTTCAGTTCACTGGTCGCTGGACAAGGACTGCAGGGCCGACCCGCGTCTTCCGGATCTCGGCAAGCGCTGGCTCGCTGCGCCCGGCGAACCCGCAACGCTCTGGCTTCAGCATCGGCTGCGTCTCGGCGTGTGTGAGGGCCGTGCGGAACTCGGCGACATCCTCTGGCTCGAGTGCAACGCGGCCGAGCTCAACGGAGTCAGCTTCACCAAGGGCTGCTTCGTCGGCCAGGAGAATACTGCGCGCATGAACTGGCGGCAGAAGATCAACCGCCGCCTGGTCGTGACGGAAACGGATAAAGCGGTCCCGAGGGCCAAGGTCCATTATCCAAGCCTGGGTCTTGCTGTTGAACATCGCCGCATCGATGATCTTCAAGGGGCTATCATCCCCGATTGGCTGAAAGGAGCCCTCGCTCAGCCGAGCACGGCATAAGCCCGAACCGGAAAGGTCCCCATTCCGCGGACCTTCGGCGGCACTGCGGAGAAGCGGAAACCCTCATCCGGAAGGCTGCCGAGGCCGGTCATATGCTCGCAGATCGGAATATTGGCACCGAGCAGCTTGCTGTGCACCGGGCGTGCGCGCACCCGCGTGTCGTCGATATTGTTGCTGTCGATGCCGACGAGGACAGCGCCCATCCCGATCAGCCAGTCAGCGGCATCGCCGGTCAGAAACGCGTGGCCCTCGCCGTAGCGATCCGTGCGCCAGTGGCGATCCCAGCCGGTGTGAACGAGCACCGCTTTGCCCTGAACCTCGAACCCCTCGAAATGCTCGGCGCGGGTTGCAAGCTCGTTCTCCCACGGTCGCCGAACGACGATCGCCGGCAGGTCGGCGAGCGAGGCGAGCGGCAAGTCGGCAAGATCGGTACCCTCGGCGTAGCGGTGAAATGGCGAATCGAGATACGTGCCAGTATTCGCGACCATGTCGATGCGGCCGATCTGGAAGCTCGACCCATCGTCGAAATTCGCGGCCGATCCTTCGCGCGTCCAAAAATCGCAGATCTGCGGTCCCGGCAGACCCTTGTAGGTGGTCATGCCATGCTCGATCACATGGCTGAGGTCGACGATCCTCTTTTCTTCAAGATCCGCCATGTCGCGACTGCTCCGATCAGCAACCATAGCACGTTGAGCGAGGCGGACGGCAAGGCGCCGTGCCACCAGCCGTTGATGATGAACCCTGCCGCGCCGACGACGTTCATTGCCTGGTAGGTGAGCGACTGCCCCGTCAGTCTTCCGGCCGAGAGCAGGAGATAGGCAAGAAGGATCAGCGCCGCGCCGGCCCAGCCGGCGACCTCGACCGCAATTCCGGCGGCGGTCAAATCGACGACTTCATTGGGCCGCCAGTTTCCTCAGCACATAGTGAAGGATGCCGCCGGACTTGAAATATTCGAGCTCGTTGTAGGTGTCGATGCGGCCGCGGGCGGTGAAGCTGAACTCTTCGCCATTGTCGCGCTTGACCTTCACCAGCACGTCCTGCCGGGGATCGAGATCGGCGATTCCGGAAATCGAATATTTTTCGGCGCCGGTGAGGCCGAGGCTCTCGGCATTCTGGCCCTCGCTGAACTGCAGCGGGAGCACTCCCATTCCGACGAGGTTGGAGCGGTGGATCCGCTCGAAACTTTCGGCGATCACCGCTCTCACTCCGAGCAGCACCGTGCCCTTGGCGGCCCAGTCGCGCGAGCTTCCGGTGCCATATTCCTTGCCGGCGATGACCACCAGCGGGCGGTCATCCTGCTGATAAAGCATCGCCGCATCGTAGATCGGCATCACTTCGCCGGTCGGCGCATATTTGGTGAATCCGCCTTCGACATTATCAAGCATGCGGTTGCGGATGCGGATGTTGGCGAAGGTGCCGCGCATCATCACTTCATGATTGCCCCGGCGCGACCCATAGCTGTTGAATTCACCCCGGGTGACGCCGTGCTCGACGAGATAATGGCCGGCCGGGCTGTCGGGCTTGATCGCGCCGGCAGGGGAAATGTGGTCGGTTGTGATCGAATCGCCGAAGATCGCCAGCGGCCGCGCCTCCTCGATGTTCGTCGGCGCCGCTGCCTGCATCGTCATTCCGACGAAATAGGGCGGGTTCTGAATGTAAGTCGAAAGCGCCGGCCAATTGTACGTATCGCCGCCCGCGACCTCGATCTTGCGCCAGCGCTCGTCGCCACGATAGACGTCGGCATAGCGGCGACGGAACATCTCGGAATGAACGTGGGCATCGATCAGCGATCGGATCTCCTGGTTCGTCGGCCAGATATCCTTAAGGTAAACGAGCTCGCCGTTCGACGCAGTGCCGATCGGCTCATTGATCATATCGGAGCGGACGGTGCCCTTGAGCGCATAGGCGACGACCAGCGGAGGCGAGGCAAGATAATTGGCGCGGCAGTCGGGCGACACGCGCCCCTCGAAATTGCGGTTGCCCGAAAGCACGCTGACCGCGACCAGGTCATTTTCATTGATCGCCCTGCTGATCGGCTCCGGCAGCGGGCCTGAATTGCCGATGCAGGTGGTGCATCCGTAGCCGACCAGATCGAAGCCCAATGCGTCGAGGTCGGCCTGGAGACCGCTTTCATTCAGATAGTCGGTGACCACCTGACTGCCGGGGGCGAGGCTGGTCTTGACCCATGGCTTGGCTTTGAGGCCCTTCTCGCGCGCCTTGCGGGCGACGAGCCCGGCTGCGATCAGGACTGACGGATTGGATGTATTGGTGCAGCTGGTGATTGCCGCAATCGCCACGTCACCGTTGCCGAAGTCGAAGCTTTCTCCCTTCACCGGAACGCGCGGCGCTTTGCCCTTTTGATAAACATCATCGAGCTCGAGATTGAACTTCTCGTCGACTTCGCTGAGCAGCACCCGGTCCTGGGGGCGCTTGGGGCCGGCGAGCGACGGCTCGATCGTGCTCATGTCGAGCTCGAGAGTGTCGGTGAACAAAGGCTCCGGCGTGCTTGCGTCACGCCACAGTCCCTGGATCTGCGCATAGGCGCGGACGAGCGCGACCTGAGCGTCCTCGCGCCCGGTCAACTTCAGATAGTCGATCGTCCGCTCATCGACCGGGAAGAAGCCGCAGGTCGCGCCATATTCGGGCGCCATATTGGCGATGGTCGCGCGGTCGGCGAGTGGGAGATTGTCGAGGCCCGGGCCGTAAAATTCGACGAATCGGCCGACGACCCCCTTCTGGCGGAGCATTTGGGTGACGGTGAGCACCAGATCGGTTGCGGTGATGCCTTCATTGAGTTGGCCTGACAGGCGGAACCCCACCACTTCGGGGATGAGCATGCTGACCGGCTGGCCGAGCATCGCTGCCTCGGCCTCGATCCCGCCGACGCCCCAGCCGAGGACGCCAAGGCCGTTGACCATCGTCGTATGGCTATCGGTGCCGACGAGCGTGTCGGGGTAAGCGAGGGTTTCGCCGCTCTGGTCCTCGTCGGTCCAGACGACCTGAGCAATATGCTCGAGATTGACCTGATGGCAGATGCCCGTGCCCGGTGGAACGACCTTGAAATTGTCGAACGCCTGGCTGCCCCATTTCAGGAATTCGTAGCGCTCCAAATTTCGATGATATTCGAATTGGACATTCTTCTCGAACGCGCGCGGGTTGCCGAACTCGTCGACCATGACGCTATGGTCGATGATGAGATGGACCGGGACCAGCGGATTGATCTTCTGCGGGTCGCCGCCCAGCTGCTTCATCGCGTCGCGCATCGCTGCCAGATCGACCACCGCCGGAACGCCGGTGAAGTCCTGCATCAGCACGCGCGCCGGGCGATACTGGATTTCGCGGTTGATCCGCCGCTCCTTCAGCCAGTCGGCCATTGCCGTGAGGTCGTCGCGCCTGACGGTGGAATCGTCCTCGAAGCGGAGGAGGTTTTCGAGCAGAACCTTCATCGAGAAAGGCAGGCGCGATATGTCTCCGAGCGCCTCGCTTGCCTTCTTCAGGGAATAATAAGCATAGGTCTTGCCTTCGACGTCGAGGGTCGAACGGGTGCGGAGGCTGTCCTGGCCGGTAGGGATCATCGCTATCTTTCTGGGGCTTCGTTGAAAAAGTGGGAGCCGCAGCGCGCTTAGCAACCTGCTCATGAGCCCGCAAATCGTGTCTCGCATGAGCGAATTCTTGCGCCAGGATGAACGGCGGTTGCGCCGGACCGCATCGCGGCCCTCTCGCAATGGCCGGGCGCGCGCAATAGATCTTCTTTTTGAACAACAAGGCAGGGACGGCAGCGTGACACACGACACCGAATATTTCCGTCGCCGGGCAGCCGAAGCGCGCGCCGCCGCCTGCTCCAAGGACGAGCCCGAGCGGGCTGAAGTCGCAGGTGAACTCGCTCTGGCTTATGCCGCCCTCGCGCGTCGCCGTGCTGCTGCCCCTGCGCCAAGTGCCGACCGCTCGGCTATCCTGCTCGAGCAGCCCCTCTAGGGTTTAGATCCAGCCCCTGCGTTTGAAATAGGGGAAGGGCGCCTCGTCGGGGACCTTCTTGATCCTGGCATCGACAAAGCTTCCCTTGCCGCCGGGACCGTAAATGCGCGCCAGGGCCTGATTGATCAGCCGAACTGCTGATCCTTGCAAGGCAAGCAACTTTGCTGTTCACCGATCTAATGCCGCGTCGCGCCTGGCTTCTCGCCTCAGTCATCCTTGCCGGCGCTGCCTCGATCGAGCTCGCGCTTGGCCGACACCCGATCTGCACCTGCGGGACGATCGAACTGTGGGTCGGAGAGCGCGACAGCCCCAAGACCAGCCAAATGATCGCCGACTGGTACAGCTTCAGCCATATCGTCCATGGACTGCTCTTCTATGCCGCACTGTGGCTGGTTGCGCGGCGCCTGCGGATCGAATGGCGCTTTGTCGTCGCATTGATGATCGAAGCGAGTTGGGAAGTGATCGAAAATAGTCCGCTGGTAATCGACCGCTACAGAGCGACGGCAGCAGCGCTCGGCTATACTGGCGACAGCATCCTCAATTCGATGTCCGATATTCTGATGATGGCATTGGGTTTCTTCGCTGCGCGCAAGCTTCCGCTATGGGCATCGATCGCATTGCTGATCTCGGCCGAGATCGCGCCGCTGATCGCAATTCGAGACAATCTCACACTCAATATCTGGAACCTGTTTGCGCCGAATTCGGCAGTCCAGGCGTGGCAGACGGCCCGGTAGGGCACGAATCCTTAAACGAAGCATTGGTAGGGCTGCGGTGGAACCGGGAGACGCTTCTTGAATCGTGTTGCAATGCTGGGCGTCGCGATCGTTGCGGCCGCCGTTCCTGGCGGCGTGCAAGGCGCCGAGCTCCTCGGCGGTCTCTATGTGCATGACGTCAAGACGCCACTCGACATTTCCGGAATCGAAAGCGGCGCCGACGTCTTGCTCGGCTATCGCGGCGGCCGGCTGCTGCATAGCCCGTTGCAGCCTTATCTGTTCGCCGCACTGAACAGTGCCGGAAACACCAGCTATGCCGCTGCCGGCCTGTCGGCCAGATTAGATTTTGGGTCGCGCTGGTATATTCGACCCGGGCTCGGCATTGCGATCCATACCGGCTCTGCCGATAAGCATTATCGGTCCGATAAGATCGCCTTCGGAAGCCGGGTCTTGTTCGAGCCGGAGCTCGGAATCGGTGCTCGCCTCAGCACCCGGCTCAGCCTGGAGGCGAGCTGGATTCATATGAGCCACGCCCAGGTTTTCGGGAAGGAGAATCCCGGCATCGACAATCTGGGGATGAGGGTGAACCTCAGCCTCTAGCGGCCGAGCATCGTCTCCGGTTTGACCAGCCGGTCGAAGGTTTCCTCGTCCACCAGAGCGAGTTCGAGGCCGGCCTCCTTGAGCGTCTGTCCCGTCTTGTGCGCATGCTTGGCGATCGCCGCCGCATTGTCGTAGCCAATTTCGGGCGCAAGCGCGGTGACCAGCATCAGCGAGCGGTTCATCAGCTCGGAGATCCTTTTTTCATCGGGCTTGGTGCCGTCGAGCATCCGCTGAGTGAAGCTTTCCATGCCCGTCGCCAGGAGGTTGATCGAGCGTATGATGTTCGCGCCGATCATCGGCTTGAACACGTTGAGCTCCAGATGTCCCTGCATCCCGCCGATGGTCACGGCCAGGTGATTGCCGGCAACCTGGGCCGCGACCATCGTCAGCATCTCGGCCTGGGTCGGATTGACCTTGCCCGGCATGATCGAACTGCCCGGTTCATTTTCCGGTAGATTGAGCTCGCCAAGGCCGCAGCGCGGACCCGAACCGAGCAAGCGGATGTCATTGGCGATCTTGGTGCAAGCGGTGGCGATGACGTTCAGGACTCCCGACAGCTC
>DASVYN010000078.1:0-4986 GCA_036392155.1 Sphingomicrobium sp. | reverse complement strand
GCAAAATATATGTGGCGACCACCGCCCTTTCCGGCTCGCCGGTGTCGAGAAGGATCGCAATCAGGAACAAGGAGACGAGCATCATGCGCCCGAGCGCGATCACGCGGCCGCTTTGATATCTGAACAGGCCCTCGGCAGCGCTCAATTGCTGCACAGTTCGCACCCCCCGGCGTCCAGCAGCAGTCTAGTCTTATGCAGCTCAGGGTAAACCTGCAAAAATGCGCGCGGCGCGATAGCTTCCCGCTAGCCGCTTAGCCGGCCATCCGCCTGGCGCCGAGGCCGAGCACCATCTGATTGGCGCGCTCGTAGGCTAGCGGTTTGCCGAACAAATAGCCCTGAATGATATCGCAGCCGAGATCGCGCATGCGTTCGAAGTCCTCGGCAGTTTCAACACCTTCGGCGGTGACCGACATACGGAAGCTCTTGGCGAGCTGAACGATAGACTGGATGATTGCGACATTCTCGGGCCGGCTTCCCGCTTCGCGTACGAAACTGCCGTCGATCTTCAGCTTGTGGAACACCGCCTTGTTCAGATAGCCGATCGATGAATAGCCGGTACCGAAGTCATCGAGCGCGATTCCGACGCCCAGTGCGCGCAAGCGCTTAAGCACGTCGAGCGTCGACCCGTTGTCGCCCAGGAAGACGCCCTCGGTGACTTCGAGCTCGAGGCGGTTGCCGGGCAATTTGTGGCGGGCAAGCGCCTCGCTGACGACATTCGGCAGATTGGGAAGAATGATCTGCTTGGGGCTGATGTTGAGTGCGACCGTGATCGGTTCGGGCCAGGTCGCAGTGGCCCTGCACGCCTCATCGATCACCCACTCGCCGATCACCGGCATCAGCCCGGTTTCCTCGGCTACCGGGATGAACACATTGGGAGGGACGAAGCCACGCTGAGGATGGTTCCAGCGGATGAGGGCCTCGAAACCGACCAGCTTCTGGTTGCGGGCATTGATCAGCGGCTGGAAGACGAGGTGGAACTGCTTGGACGCGATCGCGCTCCTGAGATCCGTCTCAAGCCTGACCCGGTCCTCCTGCTCCGACTGCAGCTCCGACGAGAAATAGCGAGCGACGCCGCGACCGGCATCCTTCGCCTGATAGAGCGCAAGGTCCGCTTTCAGGATGAGATCGTCGACCGTCGCTCCGTCGATCGGACCAAAGGCGCAGCCGATCGAAACGCCGATCCGGATCTCGGTCTGGTCGATCATATAGGGTTCCTTGATCGACTGGATGATGCGGTCGGCGAGTTGTTCGACCTTGCGGCGGCTCTGAGCGTCATTGACGACGATCGCAAACTCGTCGCCACCCATCCGGCCGACGGTGCCGTTTGTGGCAACCTCGTCGACCAGCCGCTTGGCGACTGCACGAAGCACGGCATCGCCCTTGGGATGGCCGAAGGTATCATTGACCGGTTTGAAGCCATCGAGATCGAGAAACATGATCGCGCAGGGCGCATTGCCGCCGGTTGCGCCGCGCAGCGCTTCGCCCAGCAACTGGCGGACACGGCCGCGATTGGGCAGTCCGGAAAGGACGTCGACATTGGCGAGATGGGTCAGTCGCTCTTGAGTCTGACGGATCTCGGTGATGTCGGACCCGACTCCGCGGAAGCCTTCAAAGCGCCCCGCAGTATCGATGATCGGATCGCCGGCCATCGAAATCCAGCGCTTCCCGCGCGGCGTTCCAAGCTCCATCTCGAGCGCATTGAACTGCTGCTTCTCAAGCAGAACCTTGCCAAGCTCGGGATGGCCGCCGAGGAGAGCCGGGAGCGAATGGCCCAACAGCTGTGTCGCCGGTTTGCCCAGCATCACGCTCATTCGGGCACTGATATAGGTCACGCGATTCTCGGCATCGACCGACCAGAGCCAGCCGACGCCGCGCTGCTCATACTCCTGCAGAAGGAGCGCCGCGCCTTCGCTCTGACTGCCGACGTCGGCGTTGGTCTTGAGCTGGTGAAAGGCCCAGCGAGCAACGGTCATGACCCCGGTAATCGAAACCCCGAGCGTGAACAGAATCGAGAGCATGTGCTGGAAAGGAACGCTGTGCCGGGCGAGCAGTAGGGCTCCGCCGACGCCGCCCGTAAAAGCGGTCATCCACGCCATGGCCGATTGCGGGACGACGACCAGCCCCAGCCCTGCAACTCCAAGGCCGGCCATGACCGATGCAGCGATCACTTGCGTTCCGACATCGAGCGTCGGGAAGAAATAGAGCGGAATGCTAAGGAAGGTCAGCGCGCGGAGCCCGACTTCCCCGACCAGCAGCCAGGTCGGGACACGCCGGCCGGAACGGCCGACACAGGTGATTGATTGGGTGCGGGCGAGTTGCATTGCGCCAAGATTGACCAGTCCGACCGCGCCCGCCCAGGGCAACAGCCAGGTCGCCGGAACCACGTTCCACAGGTTCGCAACCATCATCAGCGCCGCGACAATATTTGCAGCGGCAAAGAAGGGCGCGAGCTGAGCGCGTGAAATGAGCTGCACGTCGCGCAGCGGCGAGCTCTCCGATTCGACCTGTCGCGCCGCGAGGCCCGCAGACTCCCCGCCCGGGAGTCGCGCCGAAATCAAGCGCTTGTATCTGTCTGGAGCCTCGTACATCCGCCCGCCGTTTCACGTCCGGCAAGCGGATTACCCAAAGAGAGTTGAAGCCGGGTTAAGGCCTTGCCTTTTTCGGGCGCCGCAGGCCGTCGGGTTTGCCGATCATGGTTAAGATTTTCAGCTCGCCCAACGCCAACCTTTGTCAAGATTGGGGGCGAAACTCGCAATGCGCGCCCCACCCCTCTATATCGCCGGTGATGGCCACCGACAGCGCGACCTTGGACCGACGGGCAACCGCACCTCGTCGGCCCCCCGAAGCGCCGAAAATTCAGTCGCCCGCAGAACCGATTGCCCGCGGGATCGGCCTCAACCGGCCGTTCTTCGAGGACAAGAATCGCGCTTTTTGGATTTTGCAGTCGATCGGCTGGAGCGGCTATTTCTTCCTTCGAACCATCTCGGGCTTCGCAGCCGGCATGGGCTGGATGCTGCTGGTCCACACCCTGCTCCTTACGATGACCGGCTATTCATTGACGCTGCTGCTTGCGTCGCTGTTCCGGCGAGTGATCAAGATGCGTCCGATATGGACGCTGGTAATTTCGCTGATTGCAGTGGTCCTCGCCTCGGGAGCTTTCTCGGTGATCGAGACCTGGAGCGTCTCGACGTTCCTCAAGCCAAGCCTGAGGCCGGTCGGCGTCGCTTTGCTGAGCCCGATCCTGCTCGATTTTGCGCTGCTCGCAGCCTGGACGGCGCTCTATTACGGAATCAATTACTTCCTCCTTCTGGAAGTCGAGATTCGCCAGCGCGAAAAGCTCGAAGGCCAGGCCTCGAGCGCGCAGCTGGCGATGCTTCGCTACCAGCTCAATCCGCATTTCCTGTTCAACACGCTCAATTCGATCTCGACCTTGGTCCTTCTCAAGCAGACCGAGCGTGCGAATGCGATGCTCGCTCGGCTGTCGTCATTCCTGCGCTACACGCTCGCCAACGAGCCGACTGCGAAAGTGACGCTCGCGCAAGAGGTCGAGACGCTGAAACTCTATCTCGAGATCGAGAAAATGCGGTTCGAAGATCGCTTGAGACCCCACTTCCGGATCGAGCCGGACACGATCGGCGCGCGTCTGCCATCGCTGCTGCTGCAGCCGCTCATCGAGAACGCAATCAAATATGCAGTGACCCCGGCTGAAAGCGGGGCCGACATCTGGATCAGCGCGGGCCGGGAGGGTCAGGCGGTAAGAATCGAAGTTGCGGACAATGGCAATGGCGATGGGGCGGAATTGGCAGCGAGCCCGTCGACCGGCGTCGGCCTGGCGAACATTCGAGACCGGCTGTCGCAGGCCTATGGCGGTGGACATCGTTTCGAGACCAGAAAGAACGAGCGGGGGGGCTTTAGCGTTATCCTGGAAATTCCCTACGAAACCGGAGACAGAGCTTCATGACGATCCGGACCATTTTGGTCGACGACGAACCCCTCGCGACTCAGGGCCTGCAGCTAAGGTTGCAGGCGCACGAAGACGTGGAAGTGGTGGCCACTGCCGCTAACGGACGCGAGGCGATCCGCCAGATTAAGACCCACAAACCCGACCTGGTCTTTCTCGACATTCAGATGCCGGGCTTTGACGGCTTCTCGGTCATTCAGGGGCTGATGGACGTAGAGCCTCCATTGTTCGTCTTCGTCACCGCTTATGGCGAGCATGCGTTGCGCGCATTCGATGCGCAGGCCGTCGATTATCTGATGAAACCGGTCGACGAAGATCGACTTGCGGCGACCATGGACCGCGTCCGTCAGCGGCTCGCCGAAAAGCGCAGCGCAGGGGAGGCCGAGCGCCTGAAGGAAGCGCTCGCCGAACATGCCCCCGAAGCCGCCGAAGAATTGGCCGATGCCTCGCCCGAGGCGCCCGCAGCCAATCGCTATGAGAAGATGATCAACATCAAGGACCAAGGGCAGATCTTCCGCGTCGACGTCGACACGATCGAGCGGATTGATGCAGCCGGCGATTACATGTGCATTCAGACCGGCGACAATACGTTGATCCTGCGCGAGACGATGAAGGATCTTGAGAAGCGGCTCGATCCGCGCCGGTTTCAGCGAGTCCATCGCTCGACCATCGTCAATCTCGATCTCGTGCGGCAGGTGAAGCCGCATACCAATGGCGAATGCTTCCTGGTGTTGGACTCAGGAGCACAGGTGAAGGTGTCGCGCTCCTACCGCGACGTCGTCGCCAGATTCGTGCACTAAGCGGTCAGGCCGCGATCGGAAGGCGAACGCTGACGCTGGTGCCGACGCCCAGCGTGCTGCGGATGTCGAGCGAACCGCGATGGCGCTCGATGATGTGCTTGACGATCGCGAGCCCGAGGCCGGTGCCGCCGGACTCGCGGCTGCGAGCTGGATCGACGCGATAGAAGCGCTCCGTCACTCGCGGCAGGTGCTCGCGCGCGATACCGGGGCCATGATCGGTGATGC
>DASVYN010000077.1:0-7031 GCA_036392155.1 Sphingomicrobium sp. | reverse complement strand
CTCGATCCTCAACGCGACCACTCCCATCTGGGGCGTTCTCGTCGCGCACTGTTTTACGCACGACGAGCGCATGACCCAGCGCAAAATCGTCGGCGTGCTCATCGGCTTTGCCGGCGTTGCGACGATGATCGGCCCCTCGCTGCTCTCCAGCCTTGGCACCAGTGCGCTCGCGCAGCTGGCCTGCGTCACCGCCTCGCTGAGCTATGCGCTGGCAGCAGTCTGGGCACGCCGCTTCCGCCGGCAGGGGATCTCGCCGATGAGCGTCACAACGGGTCAGCTGACTGCCGGCGCGATTTTGATGCTGCCCCTGTCGATGATCGTCGATCGGCCTTGGACGCATGGCTTTCCGCCATTGACCGCTCTTGGAGCGATCATTGCGCTCGCGCTGCTCTGCACTGCCTTCGGCTATGTGCTCTATTTCCGCCTGATCGCCACCTCGGGAGCGACCAATGCGCTGCTCGTAACCTTGCTCGTGCCGCCGGTCGCGATCCTATTGGGAGCGCTGTTCCTCAACGAAACGCTAGCGCCGCAGGACTTCATCGGCCTCGCCCTGATTGCGCTCGGCCTCGCGGCGATCGATGGGCGGCTGCTCAAGCTTTTTTCGGAGCGACTCCGGCTTCCCCAAGAAGCTTAGCCGCTTGCCCACCCGTCCAGTCGAGATCTCCGACGTAACGCCACACTACCCGGCCGTTGGCGTCGAACAGAATCGAAGTCGGAAGCACGGTATCGGGCCCGAGGGCGCCGGACAGGTTCATTTTGGAATCGTGGTAGGCACCAAGATCCTTGATGTTGAGTTTCGCAAGGAAAGCCCTAACCGACTCCTGAGACGCTGAGTCCTGGCTGACAGCGATGAGGCCAAGCCGTCCGTCATTGCGATGGGCCGCGGCCAACCGGTCGAGCGTCGGCAGCTCCTTGACGCAGGGCGCGCACCAGCTCGCCCACAGATTGACGAGCAGCGGCACGCCCTTGAACTTGGCGAGACTGATCTCGCGCCCGTCGGGATCGTCGAAGGTCCCGTCCGGGGCCGCCTGTCCCTTGTGGCTGCGGTCGACACCCTTGACCGGACCGGCCTCGGCCGCTGAAGCGCCTGGGTTCGCCGCAGACTGCTGCCCGGGCTTCTGCTGGCATGCGGCAAGCGCGAGAAGGGCGCAGGCGATGAGGAGCGGCCGCATGGTTAGGCGGCGCTAGCGCAAAGATTATTGAACGGCTAGTCGGGAGCCATGAAGCGGCTTCTCGTCATCGGCGCCTTGTCGCTCGCGGCTTGCGGGCGCCAGGCGGACCTGGAGCCTGCGCCCGGTCATCGGATGCCGGTGAAGCCGCTAATGGCGCGCACCGCTCCGACGGTCGAAAATCTATTGACCCCGCCGAGCTACACGCGACCCGATCGCGTCGACGAGCTGGTCAAGAAATCGGAGCCGCGCAAAGCCGACCCGTTCGACCTACCGCCGCCGACCGGCGGCAATGCGCCTTCGCTGCCCGCCGGCAGCGACGCCGGCGCGGTCACCGACAACACCAGCGCCGCCACACCTGGAGGCTGATCCCATATGTCCAACCGCGTCCGCAAGGCGGTGTTCCCCGTCGCCGGCCTCGGCACCCGTCTGCTGCCCGCCACCAAGAGCATCCCCAAGGAGATGATCACGGTCGTCGACCGGCCGCTGATCCAATATGCGGTCGACGAAGCGCGCGAAGCGGGGATTGAGCAGCTGATCTTTGTCACCGGCAGGGGCAAGGCTGCGCTGGATGATTATTTTGACATCGGTTTCGAGCTCGAAACGGTGATGCGCGAGCGCGGCAAGAGCCTCAATGCGCTCGAGCCGTCGCGCTCAACTTTCGGCGAGGTGGTGAGCGTCCGCCAGCAGCAGCCGCTCGGCCTTGGCCATGCGGTCTGGTGCGCACGTCACATCATCGGCGACGAGCCTTTTGCAGTGCTGCTTCCCGACGAGCTGATGTCGGGCAAGCCGGGCTGCCTTGCACAGATGGTCGAGGCCTACGCAAAGGTCGGAGGCAATATCGTCGCCGCGCTCGAAGTCCCGGACAGCGAGACGCACAAATATGGCGTGATCGACCCCGGCACGACCGACGGCCGCCTGACCGAGATCCGCGGCCTGGTCGAAAAACCGGCTCCGGGAACCGCGCCGTCGAACCTGATGCTCCCGGGCCGTTACATTCTCCAGCCTGAAGTCATGCGCGCGCTTGACGCTCAGGAGAAAGGGGCCGGCGGCGAAATCCAGCTCACCGATGCCATTGCCAAGCTGATCGGCAAGCAGCCGCTCCACGCATTCCGGTTCGAAGGCGAACGCTATGACTGCGGGAGCGCCGCGGGGTTCGTCATCGCCAATTTGGCGATGGCGCTCGAGCGTGATGACGTGGGCCCCTTTGTTCGGGCCTTCCTGTCAGTCCGGGCGAGCTGAGCGCACTTTCCGCGCTGTTCCCTCGAAGGATCTGGCTTTGTTCAGACGGCGAGGGGATGCTTATGCCTGCTCAAAGGCCTTCGCACGCACCGCCCTCAGCTCTTCTCGAAGTTCGCCGATCTGGATTGCGCGCTCAACCACGCGGGCATCGAGGGCCGCATTGTCGTCCTTCAATCGCTGCACCGAACGCGCCCAGTCGATCCGGCGGGCGATGCGGGCGATCAGAACCTCAAAATGGAACGGTTTCAAGATCACGTCGTCGGCGCCCGCTCCATAGCCGCGCACCGCGTCCTTCGGCTCGGACTTGCCGGTGATCAGCATGATCGGAATGTCGTTCCACTGGACTTCTCCGCGGATCGCCCGCGCAAGCTCCGCGCCGCTCATCCGCGGCATGTTGAATTCGGCAAGCACGAGATCGACCGGTAGCCGGTAGAGCTCGGCGATTGCGGCGGATCCGCAGTCCGCAGTGGTCACGCGATAGCCCGCCTCCGCGAGCCGCCGCGCCATCACTGCGAGATTGGTACGGTTCGGCTCGACGACGAGGATGCGCGGGCGCTCGTCGGGCGTTGCGGGATAGCGGATTTCCATCGCTCGCGGAGCTAAATGAAAATGGTTAACCGGCCGTCTACCTGCGCGTAGCTCCCACCCTTGCAAGGCATCCGGTCGACTATTGCAGTTCCGAAGCGACCACCTAGGCCAAGGCGAGCCCCGACATCGCGGCCCGCCCTATAATTCCCGGCGGAGGCCGAAAAGTCAGGAGCCAGATGAAACAGATGCATATAGTCAGCGCAAGACTCGGGTCGGCCGTCTTGCTCGAGCCCGCCGTCCTGCCGGAACGGGAGGATTATGGCTCCAACTCGACATCCCAGTAGAGATAATCGCGCCAGCTCTCGTGCAGATAGTTCGGCGGAAATGCCCGCCCATGTTCCTGCAGCTGCCAGCTCGTCGGCCGGATCGGTTCGCGCATCAGATGCATATGCGCTTCGGTCGGCGTACGCCCGCCCTTCCTGAGGTTGCACGGTGCGCAAGCCGTTGCGACATTCTCCCACATCGTCCGCCCTCCCTGCGCCCGCGGAACGACATGGTCGAAGGTCAGCTCTCTTGCCGAGCCGCAGTAAACGCAGCGGAAGCGGTCGCGGAGGAAAAGGTTGAACCTTGTGAAAGCCGGATATTCGTTGGGTCGCACATATTCGCGCAGCGCAATTACGCTCGGCAGCTTCAGTGCGACGCTTGGGCTGTGCACTTCGCGATCGTAATGCGCGACGACGTCGACGCGCTCGAGGAACATGGCCTTGATCGCGGTCTGCCACGGCCACAGCGACAGGGGATAATAGGATAGCGGCGTATAGTCCGCGTTGAGGACCAGCGCCGGGCAGCTTTCGGGGTTCCGGATCAGCTCAGGGTGGTACATGCGAGCGACAACAGCCTTTCGTTCGGTTCGAACCGAACTCCAGCTCCCCGGCCTCGTCGCACTCAAGGAGGAGAGGGCGATGCGGCCCGTCTTCCCTTGTTGCCCACCGGATGCCAAGCCGGTGTGACATGCCTATGACAGCATTTTCAATGACTCAGCGTCAAGAGTCCTTTGGGCAACACAGATTATGATTGTAACGCGTTTTGCGCCCTCGCCCACGGGCCGGCTGCACCTCGGCCACGCCTATAGCGCACTTCTGGGCCATGCGCGGGCGCGAAAAAGCGGCGGCAAATTCCGCCTCCGGATCGAAGACCTCGACCAGACACGCTGCCGGCCGGAGTTCGTCGAAGCCATCTACGAGGATCTGCGCTGGCTCGGTCTCGACTGGGATGGACCGGTGCTGGTCCAGTCGGAACGCACGGCAGCATATGCGGCGGCGCTTGAGCAGCTCAGATCGCGCGGTCTTGTTTTCGCCTGCTTCTGCACGCGCGCCGATCTCGCCGCCGCGCTCGAAGCGCCGCATGGCCGGATTGCGCATTATCCAGGCACCTGTCGCGCGCGTCCCGACAGTCCGGAGCGGCGCGCGTCGATGCCGCACTGCTGGCGGCTCGATAGCGCCAGGGCGCTAACGCTCGCCGGCTTTCCATCATGGATAGAGGAAGACGGCCGCCGGATGGCGACCGGACCTCAAGATTTTGACGACGTGATCCTGGCGCGAAAGGATGCGCCTGCCGCCTACCACCTTGCCTGCGTCATCGACGATGCGACGAGCGAAGTGACAATGGTCGTGCGCGGCGCCGACCTTGGTTCCTCGACTCCCGTCCAGCGCCTGCTCCAGCAGCTGCTCGACTTGCCCGAGCCGACCTATCTCCATCATCCGCTGGTAACACATGAAGGCGGCCGCCGCCTCGCCAAGCGCGAGCTGGCGCCCACGCTTGCCGCAATGCGCGAGAACGGGGTGGATGGACCGATGCTCGCCGCGGACCTCGTCGTCGGCAAGCTTCCGCTTGGTTTCGCTTTTGCTGAAGCCTAAGGGCGATCCATGCGTATCGTCCTGCTGATCCTCCTGCTCCTGGTCATGGCCGGAGTGGTTTACGCATTGGTGCGCGGCGTCATCGGCATGGCCTCGGGCCGCGACCTCACCGGCGAGCAGTCACAGAAATGGATGCAGCGGCGCGTCCTCCTCCAGGCGGCGGCGATCGTCATCGTCGTCCTGATCCTCATTGTGGCCGGCAGCTCCGGTCGCTGATGGTCAAACTCAACAAGATCTATACGCGCACCGGCGATGGCGGCTCGGCCGGACTGGTTGACGGCAGCCGAGTGAGCAAGTCGAGCCTTCGAATGGCGGCGATCGGCGAGGTCGACGAAGCCAATGCCGCGATCGGCGTGGCGATCGCGGCATTGGGACGCGGCGAAGTTCCACAAATGCTTCTGCGCATCCAGAATGATCTGTTCGATCTCGGCGCCGATGTCGCAACCCCCGGGGAAATCGAAGGCGCATTGAGAATCATCGCAGCGCAGGTGAACCGGCTCGAAGGCGAGATCGACGCAATGAACGCTGATCTTGAGCCGCTGACAAGCTTCATCCTGCCGAGCGGGACCGCCGGCGTCTCGGCCCTCCACCTCGCACGCGCAATCGTCCGCCGAGCAGAGCGCTCCGCTGTCGCCTTGGCCGAGCGGGAATCGCTTAATGCGCAGCTGCTCGCCTATCTCAATCGCCTCTCCGACCACCTGTTCGTCGCCGCACGCTTGGTTGCCGCCGGCGAGGGCGGGGACGTTCTCTGGCAACCGGGCGAAACGCGCGGCGTTTAGCCGTACTTATGGAACATATAGCGAACTTTCGGCTGGCCCCGACCCCTGTTTCGTGGCAGTGGGCGCGGCCATGGCCCGGGAGGATTCGGATAGCGCCCCCAAGGCGCTTCGCGAGCGGCTCGCCGCCACGCGCAAGCTGACGCTCGATCTCGCGGCGCCGCTGTCCGACGCCGACGCGACGATCCAGCCGTTCTCCGACGCCTCTCCGGCCAAGTGGCACCTCGCGCACACGACCTGGTTCTTCGAAACCTTTATCCTGCGCGACCATGTCCCCGGCTACAGCGCGTTCGACGAGCGCTGGGCCTTTCTCTTCAACAGCTATTACGAGGCTGAGGGGCCGCGACACGCCCGCCCGCGACGGGGAATGCTCAGTCGCCCTTCGCTCGATGAGGTGCGAAGCTATCGCGCTCATGTCGATGACGCGCTGGAGCAAGCGCTTCCGTCACTGTCCTCGGCTGCGCTCGACCTCATCGAACTGGGGATCAACCACGAACAGCAGCACCAGGAGCTGTTGCTCAGCGACATCCTCGCGGCATTCGCGGAGAATCCGCTCGAGCCGGCGTATGGCGAACTCCCGCCGCCGGCCTGCTTCGCGATTGAGCCCCTGAGCTTCCATCCCGGCCGTGAAGGCGTGGTCGAGATCGGCGCACCGCAGACCGGTTTCGCCTTCGATTGCGAGCGGCCGCGTCACCGCGTCTTCCTCGCCTCGCACCAGGTCGCCAGCCGCCGGGTTACAAACAGGGAATGGCGCGAGTTCATTGAGGACGGGGGCTATCGCACTCCCACCCTCTGGTTGTCAGACGGTTGGGCGTGGGTCCAGCAAGTGGGCACCACCGGTCCCCTCTACTGGCGCGACAATGATACCGAATTCACTCTTGGTGGACGGCGCGAGATCGACTGGGCCTCGCCAGTCGCCCACGTCAGCCATTACGAGGCCGATGCCTTCGCCCGCTGGGCCGGAGCGCGCCTCCCGACTGAAGCGGAGTGGGAGGATTTCGCCTCTTCCGCCGACCCGAACAGCGGCAATCAACTGGACGGGGCTGGTCCCGTAGTTCCCAGAGCCGGCGGCGGGATGTTCGGTGATGTATGGGAATGGACCCAAAGCGCCTTCGCTTCCTTCCCCGGCTTCGCGACGGCCGAGGGCGCGGTCGGCGAGTACAACGGCAAGTTCATGTCGGGACAGCTGGTGCTGAAGGGCGCGAGCTGCGCGACCTCGCGCGGGCACAGTCGCGCCTCCTACCGCAATTTCTTCCAGCCGGCCGCGCGCTGGCAATTCACTGGAGTTCGCCTTGCTAAAGATGCTTGATGCCCAGACGCACATCGATCCTCTTGGTGCATTCCGGGACGATGTCCTGTCCGGCCTTGCAGCGCCCATCCGGGCGATCCCCGCGCGCTGG
>DASVYN010000076.1:0-2284 GCA_036392155.1 Sphingomicrobium sp. | reverse complement strand
CCTTCTACGAAGGACCTGTCACCCTTTCACTGTCTCATTTTTGGGGTGCAGCACAGTTCCGTCACCCACGTCTTCGGAACAATCTGTGACCTATGTCTCCGGATCGTACACTGACTGACTGGCGGAGCGGGAGGGATTCGAACCCTCGATACGGTTTTGCCGTATACTCACTTTCCAGGCGAGCGCCTTCGACCACTCGGCCACCGCTCCGCATTTCGCTGGAAGGGCGCCCATCTAAGGGCCCTCGCCAAAGGGGGCAAGGTTGCTCAGCGTAACGAGCGTCCCTAGTTTCTTGGCCCATGACACCCGCCGAGCGCCTCACGGGCCGAATGCCGACCGAAGCGGAAATCGATGAGATCGCGCGGCGGACGCTCAACCGGTTGCCGCCACCCTTTGCGGAAAGCCTCAGAGAAATTGTCCTCGAGGTCGTAGCCCTCGCAGACGCCGAGACGGCTCGCCGCGTCGGCCTCAACCATCCGATGAAGCTTAGCGGCCTCTACGAAGGCATCTCCCTCAACCACCAGAGCGTCAGCCACTCGGGCACATTGCCGGAGCGCATCACGCTTTACGCCCGGCCAATCCTTGCCGAGTGGAGTTCGACCCGCTTCAGCCTCGAAGAGCTCGTCAGCCACATCGTGATTCACGAGGTCGGTCATCATTTCGGATTTTCTGACGATGATATGCACGAGCTCGAGGATCGCGCCGAGTGAAGGTGCTGTTGCGTTTCGAGGATGTGGCGCTGCGCCGCGGCGGGCGGCTTTTGTTCGACGGGCTGAGTTTCGAGCTTGGTGCCGGCGAGCGGCTCCAGGTCACCGGCCCCAACGGAAGCGGAAAATCCAGCCTGATCCGCCTTGCCGCGGGATTGCTGCGCGCCGAGCGGGGACGGGTCGAGCGGACAGCACTCGCCCTTGCCGATGATATGATCGCTCTCGACCGCGAGCTGCCGCTCGGGCGCGCCCTGCAATTCTGGAACGCCTCACCCGAACAAGCGATGGATGCCCTGGGCCTGGTGCATCTCTCGCTGGTTCCCGTCCGATTGCTCTCGTCCGGCCAGCTCAAACGGGCGACGCTTGCACGGGTCGCAGCATCGCACACGGCTTTGTGGTTGCTCGACGAACCGCTCAACGCGCTCGATGCGGACGGGGCCAAGAAGCTGGGCTTCCTCGTCGAGCGCCATCTCGCATCAGGAGGTGCAGTGCTCGCCGCCTCGCACCAGCGGCTCGGCGGCGAATGGCGCAAGCTGGAGCTCGCACCTTGATCGGCACACTGATTTTGCGCGACGCCCGTCGCGGCTTGGGCGGTGCGGCCTGGCTGCCGATCGCTTTCTTTCTGCTCGTCGCAACATTGGTGCCGTTCGCAATCGGACCGGACGCGAAGCTGCTTGGCCGCATCGGACCTGGCATATTGTGGATCGCTGCGCTGGCGGCTGCGCTTTTGCCGATCGAGCGGCTGATCGAGCCCGACCGCGCGGACGGTGTTCTCGACCAGCTCTACCTGCACGGAGTCGCCGACGAGACGATCGCAGTCGCGAGGATTGCGGCCCATTGGCTGACGTTCGGACCATTATTGTTCGTCGCCGCCTTTCCCGCCGCAGCGCTTCTCGACATCGAGGGCCACGCCCTTGCTCGCCTGCTCTTGTCCCTTTCCATTGGAACGGTCGGTCTCGCCGCGCTAGCCGTCGCAGTGGCAGCATTGACCGCCGGGCTGCCGCGTGCAGGGGCAATGGCCGGCTTGTTGCTGCTCCCGATCGCAGTTCCGCTACTGATCTTCGCCGCGAGCTTCTGCGCGGATGGCCGCAATCAGGCGATTGCGCTGGAAGCGGCGATCTCGATCCTGCTGTTCGCCGGCGCGCCATTCGTTGCGGGCGCCGCAATCCGCGCAGCGCGGACTTGAGCGTTTGAGGCCTTGCAATTGCGCAAAGCGGTCAGGCACGTGACCAGCGCGCGAAGATCGCAGTCGGCAGAAGCAGCCCGCGCGCTTCTTCCCGAACCGCCATCTCACCCATTTCAACAGTTCCGCCGAGGTCACCAAACGTCTGCTTGACCAGCTCGCCGATCGCGAGCGCCGACATGCGTACCGCATAGACTGTCAGCACCAGGAAGCGGCTCTCATGGTCGAGGAGCCTGCGGCAGTCGGCAAGCAATGGCGCGAGATGTTCCTCCAGCCGCCACAGCTCGCCGGTCGGCCCGCGACCGAATTTCGGCGGGTCGAGGAGGATGCCGTCATAACGCCGGCCGCGCCTGACCTCCCGTGAAGTGAACTTGCTGGCGTCGTCGACGATCCA
>DASVYN010000075.1:0-6002 GCA_036392155.1 Sphingomicrobium sp. | reverse complement strand
CGCCAGAGAGAAGCCATGAGCTACATACAGTCGCTCAAATCGATGATTCAGCGCAGTGAGCTACTCAATGCCGCGCTGACGCCGGCTTTCATTTCGTTTGTTCATCCCCGAATGGTTCGCCGCCAAGCGAAGAAGCGCGGGCTGACCGTAGACTTCAGCGGCTCGTCTGTTGACATAAGCGACGGAAGTCGAATCGTCCGACTGGCTCGCCGGCACTCCATCTACGCGAATGATGTGGTGAACGATTTTGATTTCTACCATGGCGCGGTTGCTCCGGACGTGACCGACGGCGTTGAAGTCGTCGACTATTCCGTACCGAAGCCTCACGAGATTCTAGGGTTCTCCTTGCACCCAATCTTCTTCAACGCCTTGGCGGAGCCGCTTGCTACGGCCGATCAGTACCTTCACTTTGCCCAGCTGTCGGAAGGCTGCACCTGCATCGACCTCGGGGCCTATTCAGGCCTCACGTCAATCATTTTCAGGGAGCAATGCGGAGAGACCGGACGGGTGGTTGCGGTTGACGCCGATCCTGCGAACATCCGCGCGATCAAAACGAACTTCGAGCTTTACGCAGGCAAGACTGGCAGGCGTGTGGAACTGCTCGAAGGTGCGGTCTGGAGCCATGACGACGGAATCCATTTTTCGGCGGAAGGTAATCTCGGATCGTCAGCGACAGATTATGTCGGCGACCGTCTAGGCGCGGCGACAAGGGTCGCATCGTTTAAGCTTTCGACCATCGCCGACCGATATGGGCTGCAGCGCGTCGACTTCATCAAATGCGACGTCGAAGGCGCCGAAAGCGTGATTTTCGGAGACGGTCAGTTCTTCGCCCGTTTCCGGCCGCGCATCATTATCGAAGTTCACCGCGTGGACGGCACTTTAACCACCCAAAGGGTTGAATCCGACCTGGCGCAGCACGGCTATAAGTTCGAACTCGTCGACCAGCTTGGAAGCACGCTGCCATTGCTGCGCTGCACGCCTGCCTAGTCATTCGCGAACAGATTGGCAGGGTCGGCCATCGCCTTGAATTCCAGCGCATTACCTGCGGGATCAAGCAGAAACATGGTCGCCTGCTCGCCAGGCTGACCGGCGAAGCGGACCGTTGGCGCGATCACAAACTCAACGCCGGCGCCTTCGAGACGTTCGGCAAGCTCCTTCCACTGCGCCATCGGCAGCACCAATCCGAAATGGGGTACCGGCACGTCTTCGCCGTCAACTGGATTTGAGCCGCGCGAGAGCGCCGCGGCCGGTGCGAGATGGGCGACGATCTGGTGACCGCAGAGATCAAAATCGACCCAATGTGCAGCGCTGCGCCCTTCCCTGCAGCCGAGCAGCTCGCCGTAGAAACGCCTTGCGGCGGCAAGATCGTCGACCGGGAAAGCGAGATGGAAGGGCGGAAGATCCATTCTCGCGCTCATGTCATTGCGAGGGCAGCGAAGCAATCCGGCTGATTTTGCGGGATTGCTTCGCTGCTGCGCTCCACGCAATGGCATGGGCCAATGCGCTATCTACTCTATGCATTCATCGTCGGAGCCGTTTCGGCCTTCGCCTTTGAACCCGCGGCGCTGTGGCCGCTTCTTTTCGCCGCCTTCGCATTCGTGTGCGAGTTCATCCGTCGCTCGAAGAGCATTTGGCGCGCACTGCTCGCCGGCTGGGCCTTCGGCCTCGGCCAGTTTACGATCGGGCTCAACTGGATCGCGACCGCCTTTACCTTCCAGTCGAATATGCCCCCCTGGCTCGGCTGGGTCGCGGTGGTCCTCCTGTCGCTCTATCTTGCCGTCTATCCGGCCCTTGCGACCGGGCTCGCGTGGCGCTTCGGCCGCGACAATCGCGTTGCGCTCGTTGCCGTCCTGGGCGGCGCCTGGGCGATCACCGAATGGCTGCGCGGCACCGTGTTCACGGGTTTTCCGTGGAACCCGGCCGCCGCGGCAATGGCATCGACACCGCTGATTAAGGTGACGCCGCTCATCGGCACTTATGGTCTTTCGGGGCTGGTGGTTCTCCTCGGCGGCGCTGTCTGGCTGGTCTATTACAGGAAATGGCTGCCGTTCGTGGTGATTGTCGCCGCCGCTGCGCTGCTCTGCGTGCTCCCCTCCTCGCCGGTGCCCGCCGATCCGCTCACTGTGCTCAACATTCGCATTGTCCAGCCCAACATCGGCCAGGATGTGAAGACTGGGCATGGCTACAACGACATTGCCGAGCAACGCCTCGCTGCGCTGTCGAGCGCGGCCGAAAACCGCCTCATCCTCTGGCCCGAAGCCGCGCTCGTATCGCCGCTGGCGATCGATCAGATCGGTTCCGCTCATCGCTCGATCATCCCTTTTGAGCGGATTCGTGCCGCGAGCTCGGTCGCGCCGACCGACCTGCTCGTGACCGGCGGCCTCGCCTTGCGCGCCGATTCCAATGGCGAAATCGTCGGTGCGACGAACAGCGTCTTTGCACTGACGTCGTCCGGTCAGCTTCTCGGTCGATACGACAAATCGCATCTCGTGCCCTATGGCGAATACCTTCCAATGCGCCCGCTTCTCTCGGCGATCGGACTGTCGCGGCTTGCGCCCGGCGACGTCGATTTTGCTTCGGGCCCCGGTCCAAGGACGATCGATCTTCCCGGTTTCGGCAAGATGGGCATTCAAGTTTGCTACGAGATCATCTTCTCCGGCAACGTCGTCGACGAGCGCAATCGCCCCGCTTTCATCTTCAATCCAAGCAATGATGCATGGTTCGGCCGCTGGGGACCACCGCAGCATCTCGCTCAGGCGCGACTCCGCGCCGCAGAGGAGGGACTGCCCGTGCTTCGGGCGACGCCGACCGGGATCAGCGCTGTGATCGACGGCCGCGGCAAGGTCGTGAAATCTCTTCCCTGGCGGACCGCCGGAGTGATCGATGCCGTGCTCCCGCCGGCAGCCGATGCGCCTCCATTATTCGCTCGCCTGGGCAATCTGATCCCGATCGCCCTGGGATTCCTGACCATCATCGGCGGCATTGTGCTGGGTCGCCGCCGCCGCTAGAGGCAGCGATATAAAGCTTTCCTTATATCCCACTTTCCAAGGACCCGCTTCCCCTCATGCGCAGCTCGTACCTGTTCACTTCCGAATCCGTGTCCGAAGGTCATCCCGACAAAGTCGCCGACCAGATTTCTGACGCAATCGTCGACCTCTTCCTGTCGAAGGACCCGGAAGCGCGGGTCGCCTGCGAAACGATGACCACCACCAACCGCGTTATCCTCGCCGGCGAAATTCGTGGGGACGGCATTATGGACGAGGCCGGCAACTGGGCGCCCGGTATCCGCCAGGAGATCGAGGAAACCGTCCGCGCGGTCGTCAAGCAGATCGGCTATGAGCAGGAGGGTTTTCACTGGGATCGGTTGGATTTCTCCAACCACCTCCACCCGCAGTCGGCGCACATCGCGCAGGGTGTCGATGCCGGCGAGGACAAGGATGAGGGCGCGGGCGACCAGGGCATCATGTTCGGCTTCGCCTGCGACGAGACCCCCGACCTCATGCCGGCTACGCTCGATTACAGCCACAAGATCCTGATGGAGATGGCCAAGGACCGCCATTCGGGCGCAGCCCCGTTCCTCGAACCTGACGCGAAGAGCCAGGTCACGCTGCGCTTCGAAGAAGGCAAGCCCGCCAAGGCGACCGCAATCGTCGTCTCGACGCAGCACAAGCCGGGCTACGACAAAGGCGAAAAGCAGGCTCAGCTCCACGCTTATGTGAAAGGTGTCGTCGCGCGCGTGCTGCCCTCGCAGCTGCTGGGCAATGAAACCGTCTACCATATCAATCCGACCGGAGCGTTCGAGATCGGCGGACCCGACGGCGACGCCGGAGTGACCGGCCGCAAGATCATCGTCGACACCTACGGCGGCGCTGCCCCGCACGGCGGTGGCGCCTTCTCGGGCAAGGACCCGACCAAGGTTGATCGCTCGGCAGCCTATGCAGCGCGTTATCTTGCCAAGAACATCGTTGCTGCGGGACTGGCGAAACGCTGCACCATCCAGCTTGCCTATGCGATCGGTGTTTCCGAACCGCTTTCGCTCTACGTCGACACACACGGCACGGGCAGCGTCGGTGACGAAGTCATTGAAGCAGCGATCGGCCGCATCGGCAAGCTCGGTCGCCTGACACCGCGCGGCATTCGCACGCATCTTGGGCTTAACAAGCCGATCTATCAGGCGACCGCTGCCTACGGCCATTTCGGACGCAAGGCGGAAGGCGACCTGTTTCCCTGGGAACGCGTCGATCTGGTTGAGGAGCTTAAGGCCGCAGTTGGTTCGGAGGCGGTCGAGGCCCAGGCCTAGGCGGATGCACGTGGTTCGCCGCTGATGCCGCGGCCGACGGCCCGACCTCCGCACGTTTCGAAGCGCTCTCGATGCTCTCGTGGAGCGGTCGTTCGACGAACGGCTCGACCAGTCCGAGTGCCGCACCCCAGGCGACGAGCGAAAGGAAAACGCCGATCGCAGCGCGGCCTGCGGGCACCTCTCCGCCGCTTGCAAGCGGCAGGACCATGACCGCGCCGGCTGCCCAGAGCGCAAAACCGAAAGCCATTCCGAACAGCCATCCGCCGCGAACATTATTCGCCGCCCGTCCGAACAGCCGCGCGTAGATCGCTCCGGCGATCGCCATGAGCGGAAGGCCAACACCAATCGTCACGGGCTGGGAGAGCCCCAATATGCGTGCTTCGATCATGAGCGAACCAAAAGCGAGGAGAATGACGATCGCTGGGAGCGTCGCAATCACGCCCGAAATCGCTCCGGCGAGAAGCGGCCGCTGCGTCGGACCGGGGTCGTCGCCGTGAGCGCTCAGGAAGCCGACCATCAAGCGAGCAGCTCCCTCAGGTCCTTGCAGTCGCGGTACTCGGGAAGATCGCGGTGCATATCGATGAGATGCTTATAGGAGAGGCCGACCGCGCGCGGATCGCGATTGAGGTCGAAAAGGCCGACGGGATAGACACGCCCGAGCGGATCCTGAATTGCATGATCCCAATCGATCTGATCGGTCAGGCTGTACCAGGTGAAGCCGATGATCGGCACGCCGGCGCCCCTCAGGAGCTGGACATTGTGCCACTGGCGCCACAACCAGCGCGGCGCATCGGCAGCGTCGGTGCGGTTGGTCTCAGTGTGCATCATCGTGCGCCGGTATCGCTCCCAATATTGGCTTGCGATGACGTACCAGCCGAACAGCTCGCCAAGTGAATGCACCTTGCCGGCGCGGTCGATCAGTTTTTCGTTCCATTCGTAATAATCGACTCCGAGCACCGCCCGGCGCGGCGGCTTGCTCGCCATGAACCAGGCGTATCGCTCGTCGCTCACGCCGTGCGTCCGCAGGCAGTCGCGCATCGCCGGAGAGACGTCGTGCGAATAAATCAGGTCCAGTGGAAGGAACCGGCGCTCATTTTCAAAATCGGCAATTTGCTGGATCTCCGGGTCGGGGCAGCAGGATTGTGAGAACTCTCCGCTCTCACTGTTGATGAAAATCGAATCCTGCCGCTCGCCCAGGATTGCGCGGGTCATCAAAATGGAGGCGCTCGCAAGATTGACCGCGGCCCGAATGAACGAACCTTCATCGCAAAGCTGCTCGTTCCAGACGCCCTGGAGCGCACTCATTCGAGCGCATACGTACATCTCGTTGACCGGGGTGTAGAATCGCACCCAGGGATAGCGCTGCGCGAAAGCCGTCGCATATTCTGCAAGCGAAGGAACAATCATCTCATTTTGGTAGTCGCCGAGCCAGGTCGGCACTCCGAAATGGCAGAGGTCGACGATCGGTTCGGGTCCGAATTGCTCCATATCGCGCAGCGGGCCGTCGCACCACGACCAGTCAAAGCGGCCGGGACCGGTGAAGATCAGGTGCAGCGGCGGTCCGTAGCGGATGTGCGAGATCCCGAGCTCACGCGAGAGCTCGAGGTCTTCCGGCCAACGCTGATAATGATCCGTGGCGTCCATCTCGTCGCGGCGCCAACGCCCTTTTTGCGTGGTCGGATAGCTGCACTCGATCCCGGTC